>JAQVXR010000074.1 GCA_028709045.1 Desulfitobacteriaceae bacterium
TTTCTTTTTCGTTGAATCTCTATATACCGGCTTTTTTTAATATCTCGTATGTCGCCTTAACTACCGGTGAATCTGCCGGCAGTTCCGATAAGGGCTGCCCTTCGGCATCGTATTCTGTCACCATAGCATCAAAGGGCACCCACCCAATAAAGGGAATCCCTGTTTCTTCAATTACCGGAGACAATTCCTCCATCAATTTGGGAGTTGCTTTGGTTACCACTAAGTTAACTGCCCCAATTTTAGACTTCAAGCCTTTTACCAGGTCATTAACCCGCTTTGCCGTCCGTATTCCCCGAACTGAAGCATCACTGATGATAAACAGATAATCAATATCTTGAATCGTCCGGCGGCTGATATGTTCCATGCCTGCTTCGCTGTCAATTATCAGGTAATCATACCCGCTTTCCAAGCGTTCCATATATTTCCGCAGAAGATCGTTGGGATAGCAGTAGCATCCCGGTCCCTGGGGGCCTCCCATAACAAGTAAATCCAGCATCTGTGTCTCAACGAGGGAATCCTGCAACTTGTATTCAATAAATGTTTCTTTGCTCATCCCTACAGGCAATGCTTTTGGATCTTTTGTTTGTTCGATTAATTCAGAAATAGTGGTGGTTATTTCTAAACCAAGTGCTTCGTTTAAATTTGCATTGGGATCTGCGTCTACCGCTAAAATTGCTCCTTTTTGCTTTTCCATCAAATACCGGGCGGTTAATGCTGAGAATGTCGTTTTCCCGGTCCCACCTTTGCCAACTGCTGCAATGTGTTTCACCATTCTAACCAACCACCTTTCATTATCATTCGCCTACTGAAGGAAACAGTGTCAAATCGGTATGGGGTAAAAACAGAGCGGAAACATATTCATCCATAAAAGTATTTCCCAAGGACAGTTCCAGATATGTCATGTTTCTTGCCAACTCATCCCCGTGAGCTAATGCTTCCCGGGAGAGCAAAGCCAAGTGAGCGCCTTTTAAGGAACTGTTCCCAATGAATTGATACTTCTCAGCGGGCAAATCAGGGAGCAGTCCGATCCGAATGGCATCAGGGATATTCAAGTAATTACCAAATCCGCCCGCAATCAAAATCTTATCAATGGCCTCCAGCGGCAGATCCACCATGGCAAGCATCACCCTTACTCCGGCAAAAACAGCTCCTTTTGCTCTAATGAGATTTTTAATATCACTTTCCGTAATGATAATATCTTCATTATTTCCAGACTCAGAAGCCCAAGCCAAGACAAATTCCGGGCCATCTGATCCTGAACGCAGACGGGAGCTTGCCACTTCCTGTATTTTACCGGTTCTGTCAATAATCCCGGCGCGGCGTAGTTTTGCTAAGCAGTCAATTAACTCTGAACCACAGATGCCTACCGGAGGAGCATTTCCCACGGTTTGATACTGCACCTCAAAACTTTCGCCACTAATCTGGATCCTCTCAATGGCACCAGACATTGCCCGCATCCCATAGGTGATTCCCCCGCCTTCAAAAGCAGGGCCGGCGGAACAGGCGCAAGTCATCAGCCATTCCTTATTTCCAAGAACCATTTCCCCGTTGGTGCCGATATCAATAAAGAGAACCAACTCATCCGACCTATCCAACCCGGTTACCAGCGCCCCGGATACAATGTCCCCTCCAACATAACTGGCCACGGAAGGAAAGTTCAAAACAGCTCCACGAGGATTGATCTTAAGACCCAATTCCTTTGCCTTGACGGAAGGGTAGTTGGATGCTGCCGGAATATACGGTTCCAGCCTAATATATTTGGGATTAATGCCTAAGAACAGGTGAGTCATGGTGGTATTTCCGGAAACAACAGCTATGACAATTTCTTCGGGTTTTACTGACGCTTCTTCTTGCACTTTATCAAGCAATTCATTAACCGTTTCCAGAACTAAACGCTGTAATTCACCTAATCCCTGCTCTTCCACGGCATAGATTATCCGGGTAATCACATCATCGCCAAAACCAGCTTGCTTATTATAGGTTCCCTCTCTAGCAACAATTTTTCCTGTGATTAGATCCACCAGCGCCACCACTACAGTAGTTGTCCCCACATCTACAGCTATACCGTAAACAGGTGACTCATCTTTTCCCGGGGATAAACCGACAATTTCCCCTGTTTCATCTTGAAAGACAACTGTTACTGTTACGCCCCATTCCCCGGCACGAAGAATCTCAGGCAGATCCTGTAGCACTTCGTTGCTTATGGCAAATTTAGTTTTGGGTAAATGCTTTTTCAATTCTGTGATTAACCGAGAATAATCACTAGCATTTTCCACCAGGGAAGGAGGCGTCATCTCCAGATAAATCTTTTGAGCCGGCGAACCGGGCACAAATCCTTGCAGGATATCCAGTGTTCTTTCCTTGAGCACACCTTGCCCCTCGTCGTCTAAGAGCACTTGGTGTTCATGAAGTCTGAATTCCTCCGGAACCTCTACCTTGAGATTGCTTTCAACACTAGCAGTACATGCCAAAATGAATCCCTGTTCTTTTAATTTGGCAGGAATATTTCCCATCCCCCCGGAAACAGTACCTTCAATTACTTTCACGGTACACTTTCCGCAGGTTCCCTGCCCCCCGCAGGTGCTTTTTAGTGGGATACCTGCTTTTTGGATCGCTTCCAGGAGGCCGGTACCCGGCTTTACCTCAACAGTTTTATTATCCGGTAATAACACCACAGAATAATTATCCATTAAGTTCACCCTTATTATGCAAAGTTTCCTTTGGCAAAGCCGGTAATTCCGGCTGATTCTCTCGGTCCGACAATCACATTCCAGCCTGATTCTTCTTTAAGTTTTGCAGCTATAACAGCCACATAACCCGGGATAATCACATTACGGTGATTGACCTTTTCTTCAATCCCCAACTCCTTCATCACTTCGGCAATTCTATCTCCGCCAAATTTACCTGCTGCCCAGGCGGTCAAAACAGATGTGCCGTCAGTATCAATGGGGATAATATAGGATGGTATTTTACTGCCTTCTACTTCACCTTCCACACTGTAATATGTCAGGGAGAAGTTGGTGGTAATGTAAACAGGAGACTCAGGAGTCACGGCACCGACTTCATAAATCTTCGACTCGACTTGAATCGGTTTCTGCGGGTCGGTGTAGAGATTCTGTCTCCAAGTAAGTAATGGCATCACATATTCTTTCTCAACGGTTTTCAATACCACCAAGCTGGCGTATTTGGATACGTAAACTTGAGCCTGGAGCATTTCATCCATCGGTTTTTCTTCAGTGCTAAAAGCCATCACCGGATAACCAAGTGGACGGAATTTTTTCTTAATGGTCAATCTTCTCATCTGGGTTAAATCGGCCAGAACATCAACCGTCTTTCTGCTGCCGGGATCAAGTACCAAATCTTTATGTCCAAGAGCAACAACTTTTTTAACCAAGTCTTCCAACTCATCCAAACCATCAGCCTTAACGGCAAGAGGAGCTTCATATTTCTTGGCAACTTCTGTCATTCTCTCATAGTTATCAGCTGTCGCGGCATAAACCAGCGGCTTTTTCGTTGTAACTGTTTCCAATGCTTTGGCCATGGCGTCACTGTCATCAGACATTAAAATCAGCGCCAATCCGGAAGATTCTGCCACCTTATTAACTACCTTGGCAAAGGTGTCGGCATTTCCGGAAGCATTTTTGACAGCAATCATGTCAACAGTATAGTGTAATCCAACTCGGTCAAATTCCAAGCCGTTTATTTTTTCTAATTTTTCAGTTAAAGCAGCGTCATCAAGGATATCTTCCACTTCGAAGGCAACACCGGTGGGATGGTAAAAAGTCTTGTCATGACGGAACATAACTGTTTCATCACCCAGTTCCACCACATGATCTCCATAACCAACCTTAACCAGTTTGATGGGGGGAGCAGAAGCTGAACCCAGCGCTTCCTTAGCTGCCTCCGTCACATAGGGGCAAGTTTCCAACGAAGCTTTTCCCGCTGCCAGCGCCATAGCAAACGCTAAGCAAGTGGGGACTCCACATTCACCGCAGTTCTTCTTGGGAAGTTGTTTGAAAATCTCTAATCCTGTTAAGCCCATTTTGACACAACTCCTTTCTTTTTTTGCATAATCTATGACAGAGTCCGTCCGGGGGAGTCTCCTCCCCCAGCGGACCAGGGCACATTATAGCATCATTTCCATTGTCAGCGCAGGATGGCCTTTTTCCTCCAGGAAGGGAAGTATCTCTTCTGCAGTAGTACCAACAGTTTCATCGGCAATCTTATCAATGAAATCTTCTCCCAGGCCTTCTTCCACACTTCTTCTCACCAAATCTTCACGTAAAAATTCTTTTAATTCTTTCGGCATCCAGACGATCCGGGCGATCCCGCCGTCTGCCGTAATGAATTTTTTACTGACAATATAGGTACGTCCAATTCCCATAAATCCAGGTGTCTGGACACCACCACCACAGGAACCGGCCAGTGTGGAGAAAGTCATCCCGCAAGGAGTCATCCCGGTATGTTCACGGGTAGTAATCATAATCCCGTTGGCCTCCGGGAAAATGGCCATAATCGCTTCGAAACACCCGCAGGAAGTCATTGGCCTGTCCATCATGGTATACAGGTTTACTTCTTCAAGTGTCCGGTTGGACGCTGTGTAGAAATAATCGTTACAGCTCTGCCACATCCCTCTTTCTTCGTCAATCGCCGGTCCCTTAATAATCGGCTGGTTAGGCCCGGTAGGGTTGATTTCAAAGGAAGCTTTTGCATCCAGCCAGCTCACGGCACCGCAAAGGCCGACACGCTCCGGTGTGACAATACAGACATGGTTCGGAGCAAAAGATTGGCACAAGAGGCAAGAATAGAAAGTATCAACTTTATCGTCTGTCATTTCTCTTAAGCGGTCATCACGTCGCGTATATATTTCTCTGGCCAATTTATGCTTTTCCGCAACCTGCTCAGGGTCGGTATAAATGGTAACCTGTACCCGGTCAACAATCGCCGGAAACTCTGCCTTATATTTAGCAATCAGCAGTTCACCGTAATCTTTAAACATAAATCCTTTGCTCGCCGCCTCTTTACTGATACGCAGCCAGCACAGATCTCTTTGGGCTACATGCCATAAGCCTTCGCCGTAGTTGACAAAGTAGTGCACCCGACGTTCCAGTACGCCTTCAAAGTCTTCCTGCATCTTACGGCCGTAGATATCGATCATCAAACCAAATGGAAGCTTGTCCCCGTCTTTTACGCTATCCATTTCCGGACCAATGACAGTCACTTTTCCGTCTTCGATCTCATCAGGGCCAACCATTCTTACTAACTCAAATGCTTCCGTCTTGCTGCCGCCCATTTCTACATAAGTGTCGGCCTTGCGGATCGTTTCACCCTCGAAAGCAGGACCTTGGTTAATGGGAATATTGATTTCGATATTGGTCAGCTTGATCCCCCTGATTTCCATAGCGATCTTTACTATTTTGTCATAATCAGGTTCGGAAATATACCAATCGGGAATTATTTCATCTTCCGCCAACGGCTGGTCTGTTACAACCGGGAAACCCAAATAGATACAGCCTAATTCTGCCGCTGTTTTAACTTCGTCCCGCTCACCCAGTTGGAGGACAAATGCGCGAATCCGCCTCCTCTGGTAATCCCTCTGCTCTTCCGTATGACCGGGAGTAATATTACCAAACATCATCCCGGCACGTAGTGCGTAGTTGGCTGCATGGACTACCTGGGTAAAATTGCCTAATGGATAAGCAATATAGTCAAGACCCAGTTTGACATTTACCTCCAACAGTTGTTCGATAATTTCATCGCTTAAGAACAGCATCATGCCTTTACCCATCAGGTCGGAAACAATTTTTTTGGCAAGTTCCGGCGTTTTGGCCCGGCCAACGATAACAGCTTCCCCGGGAATCGTCCAGTCAACCATTTTGATCCCATATTTTCTTACTACCGGGTCGCCGATAAAGCCTGTCCAAGGCTCAACGTAGGGGCTTTCCCCTTCCACATATTTCAATGCCTCAATGATTTCCGCAGCATAAACTGCAGCTTCCCCGGCAAGCCGGGCATTTTTAAATGTCAATTCTTCCTTGATCTGGTCTCTTTTCCGGTTTAATATCGGCGGTATATCTCCCAATTTCGTAACAGATTCTCCGCTTAATGCTCTAATCACCGGCAAGTAGTAAGCTGTGTCAGGATACTGAATCGGGTGGTCTGCACCATACTTCTTGATAGCTTGGTTCAAAAGAATTTCCGCATAACTGGTTGCGATGACAGCTCCGTCATAAGCCTGTCTGAATATTTTCTTCGGCTCTTTTCCTTCTTCTATCACACCTTCATATATCTCGTCAAAGTTCAGAGACATAAACCCTTCCTCCTCCTTTCGATATTAGCTTGCCTCTCCCCAACTAGAAGTTTTCACAAAGCTTGGTTTCGTATTTAGCTGCTGCATTACGATGAATACCAAGTTTCCATGTGCGATATTCCAGAGCGGCAGCCAATTTCGCTGCTGCTACTTCCGGGTTGGTTTCAAAGATAAAGTAACCTCCGTACACATCACTGGCAATCTGGGTAGCAATACCATAAGTCAACTTGCTCCCCTCAATAGGCGGTATGGTGCCAACGTGAGTAGGAACACCTAAAGCTACAAAACCGGCGCCAATTGATACGGCTTTTTCACTCATCGCTTCCGGAGCACTGGCTACAAAGGGAACTTTGGGAACATCTATCCCCATCTCCTCTGCCATTAAGGTGTGCAGATCATGGGCACGAGAGTTATCTACGCAAGAACCCATATGGAGCATCAGCGGCAACCCATCCGTGAGTTTATCTTTATTTGCTTCAGCCACTCTTTGTAAGAAACTCTTTAAACCGTCACCGGCATATTCTTCCACTGAAACAGGATCAAGCAAGCCTGCCTTGGCCAGAGCTTGGGCGGAACAGCCGGTACCCACCATTAAGACATTTGCTTTCGCCAGTTCTTTGGCAATGGTGATATGAGCATGGTCATGGACAGCTTCCAAGTTATTGCATCCGCATAATAAAGCAACTCCGGCCAGTTCTCCGCTATCAATAGCATCTGTCAAAACTTTGATTGGCCGTTCCGAATTAATCGCGGCAAAAAGTTCCAAAATCGCTTCCAGGCTAAATCCGGCTACTACCTTGCTTTTAACTTGCGGAATATCACAGGCGCATCCTTTTCTTGTCTTAAAAGTCTCAATTGCTAACCGGATAATTCCTTTGGCGCTTTCCACCGCATGATTTTCATCAAAAGCGAAGTGATGAGAGCCAGGAATCTTAGAATTATCCATCGTGGTAACAATTTTTGTTTTAAAGCATTCCGCCACATTACGGATGCTGGGCATAATACACTGAACGTCAACCACCATCACGTCAACAGCACCGGTCATGATCGCCAATTCCTGAGAAGCAAAGTTGGTGGCAAGAGGAACACCGGAGCGCATCAACACTTCATTTCCTGTACAGCAAATACCTGAGATCTGAATCCCGGCAGCGCCGGCTGATTTTGCTTCGCTTTCCATTTCCCGAGCCACGTCAACAACGGTCTGGCTTAAGAGCGGGTTGTGACCGTGTACCACTACGTTGACCTTATCTTCCTTAAGCACTCCTAAGTTTGCTTCGGAAACAGTGGGTTTCGGAGTTCCAAACAGAATATCGGAAAGGTCGGTGGAAATGTGCATTCCGGTGTAGTCGGCAAGGGACGTTTTTAATCCCCCGAATATAATGTTGACCGGATCGGCATCTACCCCAATATGAGTCTGGTGTAGCATCGCAACAACAGATCTGTCAATTGAGGTAGGAACAATATTACAATCTTCAAATTTACGTTTTCGATCATTTGTAATATAAGAATACAACCAACGGCACGGATCATCAGTCTGGCGACCAAAATCTTCCAGTGCTGCTAAGGATACTTCCTTAGCCAATTCGTTTAGAGACTTACCTTCCGTATTGATGCCTACTTTCTCGGCAACCCTTTTTAGTTTGTCCCCATCTTTTACACCATAATCTGCAGTCTTTCCTTCGGCAGCATGCAAGAGAGCATGGGCGATATGGCGTCCGTGATCCGAGTGGGCAGAAGCACCGCCGGCCATCATTCGGACAATATTACGAGCAACAATCGTATAGGCGCTGGCACCACAAATCCCCTTGCTTCCCGGACCTTCTTCAGCTTTAATCCGGCAGGGTCCCTGGAAACAAATACGGCAGCAAATACCTTCATACCCAAAAGCACATCGAGGCTGCTGAGCAGCAAAACGATCAAAAGCAGTAATTATCCCCTGTTCCTTTGCCTTGTCCAGCATAGCAAGAGCAGCAGGATCCACACTTCGCTTGGGATTTTTGGGATCTTTAATCCGTTCCTTACGAACAACGGATGGTTGTGATTTTAGATTGCTATCTCTAAATCTTGGCATACCATTAAACCTCCTTCTCTTAATTTAAATGCTTAAAATAAATGGAATTACCCGTGAAGACCGGCGTTTAGGTTACGATAAACCTCATCCATTTCTTCTTCAAACCGTCCAAGGTTCTCGGATGACTCCAAACCAAGAGCTGCATCAAGTACTTTCTCGTTAAAGCTGACAAATCCAACAATATCTCCTTCGGGCAGATTCTTTTTTAAAAACTCTTTTTCTTCCGGCCGTCGGATTTTATTGCCAATATATTTGACATTTGCCACGCCTAAATCCCGAGCTAAATCGGTAACAACTTGAGCAGTCCGCACACTCACTTTTGACGGCTCAGTTACAACAACAATAGCATCTACTCCCTTAGATGTGCCCCGGGTTAGATGCTCAATTCCTGCTCCCATGTCGAGAACAACAACATCATTCTTTTTTAACAAAAGAGAATTCATTAAAGAATTTAAAAACGAATTCTCGCGACAATAGCAAGCGGTGCCACCCTGTTTGACAGCCCCCATTTTGAAAAATTTAATATTTCCCATGTTAATCGAATACTCTTCAAGGACATCATCAATATCAGGGTTCAAAGTATAAAAAGCACCGCCTCCCCCGCTTTTTTCAGCAATTACATCCCGCATATCCACAATAGGTTTCAATCCGGCAATAACGCTGTTTTCCAGCCCCAAAACCGTGCCTAAACTTAGATCGGGGTCTGCATCCACTGCATAAACTTGATATCCTTCTTCGGCAAACTTTTGAAGAAAATAGGCGGAAATTGTAGTTTTACCCACGCCGCCTTTTCCCGAAACAGCAATTTTCATAGGCTTACACCTCTTTCTAATGTCTGTCAGGCACCGTCAGACCATTTGTTAAATCGAGGCAAATAATTCATTTGCTTTTTCGACTTTAGTCTTTATATTTAGACATTATGCGACACCGTTTCTAATATTATTCTACGTGTTTGTACTCTTTCTCACAAGATTAATATATTGCGAAAGGTTTACTTTATTGCGCTGTTAATCAGGCTTATAGCGCCCGCTCTTAACTGTAATTTAAATTGAAAAAGAAAAATTATCCCAAGGTGAAATTTGTAGAATAAAGAAAAAAATAGGCCCCAGACTTGAAACTATGTTATCAAGCCCAAAACCCATATTTCTTAAGCTATTTATGATTTTTAAAAAACTCTATTCTAACATTTCATTTACTTGATCTAAGTTTTCTGACAGAACCTGCCTGCCCATTTTAACCTGCATGGTAATATTTTCTTTTTGATCTTGATCAAATTCCACTAACGAGTCTTTTAAAATCCGGTCGCTTACTTCCAAAGCCCGTTCGAAAATTTGTTTTACATGTAATAATTCCGCATCATTTAACGTTTGAATAATTTCCCACTTTCCGTTTTTCCCTGTCAAAGTATGAAAAGAAACTACCGGCTGTACGCCCTCGTTTTTAAAATCAATTTCACTTAAAGAAGCTACAACCGCATATTCTCCGGTGATGCTTGATGAGAACACTTTAATCAGCTTTGAATCATTCATTTGCATATTTTGAAAATAAGCTTCTAAAATATCACCGTTTAAATACACCTGTTCTTCTTGGGTAAATAATAGTACCGCAGCATCAAAGCCATCATTTTCTGTCAGACGGTAAAAAGATTCCATTGTTTTTGCCGGGGTTTCCTGTCTGACCAGCAATCCGGTATCATTATCCCGCCATTGGGCATCGGCGGCTCCTCCTGCCGGAATTCCTAAGAAAGCAACAATGAGCACTTGCAGTAAAAACACTCCCAGTATCAGCCGCTTCATTCTCCTGCCTCCCCTAATAAGTATATAACTTAAAATTTATGTGCCTTGGCAAAAGTTTTAATATCCTAAATTTTATCAGTCCTTACCCACTCGGGTAATGGATACCCCAATGCTTCCCGGTCCCACATGACTGCCTATTACCGGTCCTACAAAAAAAGTATCGGGCTGTAATTTAGGCCGCTTTTGCTGTAAAAGGCTCTTTAAACTATCTGCTCCCTCAAGATTATCCACATGGATCACAGCAATCAAAAAGTCTTGGCATTGTCCATTTTTTATTTCCCTGTCTATTTCATCGATAATAAGTTGCATGGCCTTCTCCTTGGTCCGCACCTTCCGGTAGACATTGATTATTCCTTCATCTAAATGGAGAATCGGTTTGATTTGGAGCAAAGTACCAAACACAGCTGCCGCTCCGCCAATTCTCCCACCCCGGTGCAAATACTGCAAGGAATCAACCAAAAAAAATAACCGGGTATGACTTTTCATAAAAGCAATCTTATCAAGAATATCTTCTTTTGAACAGCCGGCATTTGCCATTGCTGCCGCTTCCCGGACAAAATATAGCATCGCCGAAATCGTAAAGCGAGAATCCACCACAGAAATATTTCTCTCCGGGAGCATCGCTGCCGCTGTCCGCGCTGATTGAACGGTACCGCTTAGCTTTCCTGATAAATGAATGGATATCACAGATGAACCGTCTTGTGTCAATCTTTTATATTGCTCAAAAAACTCCCCTACTGCAGGCTGGGAAGTAGTGGGGATCTTTTCCGAGTTGGTCAATTTTTCGTAAAATACATGGCAGTCTTTATCCCTGTTCTCGGGGAAACTCTCTTTCTCAAAATTGACAACTAACGGTAC
>JAQVXR010000294.1 GCA_028709045.1 Desulfitobacteriaceae bacterium
TATGCCAATGAGGATGCCGATCGGGTGCTACCCCTGGATGTACTAAAAGAAATGGAGGCCGAAGGAAAGATCGGCAAGCTTCATGAGTATTGGTATGCCACGGTTGGTAACGGAACCTCTGTGGCCAACTCCGAAAAATATGCCCACAGTATGGCCGTTGATCTCAATAATGCAGGTGTGGATGGGGTAATCCTGACATCGACCTGAGGGACTTGTACACGTTGCGGTGCAACGATGGTTAAAGAAATAGAAAGAACAGGACTGCCGGTGGTGCACATGTGTACGGTGGTGCCTATTTCCTTGACAGTAGGAGCAAATCGGATCGTACCTACAGTGGCGATTCCACATCCCCTTGGTGACCCGACTCAAAGCCATGAAGAAGAAAAAGAACTGCGCAGGAAACTGGTAGAGAATGCTCTTCATGCTTTGACGGTGCCGGTAGATGAACAAACTGTATTTGAAAATCACTAATAAAAGTACCCGAATACAGTTTTTGTTTCTTATCCAAGGTAATGATCCTTGATTTTTAATCGGTTATAACAGGTAATATTGGGCCTGATTCCTGCTAGTAACTCATTCGGCCCCGAAGGGTTTAGCAATATATTATAAGAAGAAGTCGATTGCAGCTGCAGTCGATTTCTTTATATATTAAATCCAATCAGATGACACAACTAGCTGAATTGTAACTAAAAAATACAACTTTTGGCAAACAAAAAAAATTTTTGCTAAATTTAGGGAAAATATTTCAAATTTTTTATAGTATACTAACTAAATTTCTGGTAGAATAAAAGGTACAAAATATTTTGATCACAATAATTAAATTAATTCATATATTGGTTAGTACTTTCGAGGATAACATGACTAATACAAAGTTCAAAAAATATATTGCTTTATCCGTTGGTGTTATCATTATCGTTGGGCTGGTATTTGTCGGGCTTAATTTAAGGGACACTGATGATACTCCAACAGCTCAAGAGTTGTTGGAAGAAGGTCAGGCCTTTTCGGCCCTTGGCAAATATGACATGGCTTTAAGCAGTTTTTCTCAGGCGATGAATATGGATCCTGCGTTTGCCGAAGCGGTTATCCAGCGTGCCCGTCTTTTTGTGAAGTTAAAAGAATATGAAAAGGCGCTGGAGGATTATAACAATGCTTTGATGCTTTTACCCGAGGATGCCCGTCTCTTAATGGAACGGGGTAACATGAAGTTAGTTCTGAAAGATTTTGATGGGGCGATGGCCGATTTAAACAAGGCAATCAAATTTAATGAGCGGCTGACCGGAGCTTACCTCATTAGAGGTATCATCTTCCAGTCACTTGGGAATCTTGATGAGGCCATCAGTGATTTTAGCACTGTTTTGGAGTACGAACCGGAAAATGCAGATGCTTTATTCCAGCGGGGAGTAACATATGAGTTGAAAGAACAGTTGAAGCCTGCCATTGAGGATTACAATGCGGTATTAGCTCTTGATAGCGACAACACCGAAGTTATTGCCAGACGCGCTCGGGCATTGCAGATAATTGGTGATGTCAGGTCAGCCCTTGATGATCTGACCAGTTTGAAGAAGATTTCCGGTGACTCGGTCGATTTATTGTCTAACACCGGGAGTATCTATTTTAGTTTAGGAGATATGGGACAGGCTGTGGGTGAATGGAGCAAAGCTATTGCCATTGACCCCGATCAAGCATCACTCTATGCCAATCGCGGCCTGGCCAACAGCCGGTGGGGACGTTTGGAAGCTGCGACAGCGGATCTGGAAAAAGCCATTCAAATGGGTGTGGGAACCATTGCCATATATAGTAACCTAGGCAATGTTTATTATCAGAAACAGAATTATCCTAAAGCTATTCAGAACTATGACAAAGCGATAGAACTTTACAAAAACGACCCGGAGATCTACTTTAACCGTGGTAACGCTTACCGGGATGCCGGCAATACCAAAAAGGCTTTAGCGGATTATAACAATGCTATCCGTCTTGATGCCGGATATGTGGATGCTTATAACAACAGGGGCAGCGTATACATGGCATTATCCGACTATCAGGCAGCGAATAAAGATTTCTCTCAAGCTCTTAAAATTAACCCGAAATACACCTACTCTTATTACAACAGAGGAAATACGTATTTTAACACCGGCAATTTCCAAAGCGCTGTTGAAGATTATACCAAAGCGATAGAGCTTGCGCCGATGGAAGTTGTCTTTTATAACAACAGGGCGATAGCATATAACCAATTGGGGCAGTTGGAACAAGCGACAGCGGATTTGGAAAAATCGCTGCTGTTGGAACCGGGGAAAGCCTCGGCTCATTACGCTTTAGGGAATCTCTACTACCGGATGAAGAACTATCCCCAGGCAATTGCGCAGTATAGTAAGGCACAGGAACTGGTTCCCAATGACCCGTTGGTTTATTTTAGCCGGGGAAATGCTTACCGGGACGCTGATGAACTGCAAACCGCCCTGGCTGATTTTACGGAGGTCATCAAACTCTTTTCCGGCTACTTTGATGCTTATAATAACCGGGGCAGCGTATATTTAGCCCTGGGGGATTATGAGGCGGCCTTGAAGGATTTTTCCCAGGCAATCAATTTGAAACCGGACTACACAATTTCATATTACAATCGCGGTTTGGTTTATCTGCAGCAAAGCGAGTTTCAACTTGC
>JAQVXR010000295.1 GCA_028709045.1 Desulfitobacteriaceae bacterium
GGCTAATCAAATATAGATGATTACCAGTAAAAATGAATGTTTTTCCGAGGATATTACAACAATAGCTTTTGTTGTCAAGATTAACGTTATCTCCGTTGGAAACATCTAGATAAAGCCGCCCCCGAGATCTTGATGTATTGCTGGCGGCTATTTTAAGTTCTGCTGTATACAGACCATCCAATTCATATAAGGCTTTATCGTAAGACGTGCAAAAGATCCCTCTGACACCTGCTAGTAATGAAAGAAATTTTATTAACGGTGAAAACGAAAATAGGTATTTATTCTTTTTAATTTGACGCGATTCATCACGGAGTAAATTCTGTATTTCTTCCAGCAACACATTGGATAGATTCTTTGAGCATTCAAGCCGTAGGGCATCAACTACCATAAGAGGTCCTGAAAATGTTCGCTTTTTCAGAGCCTTTAAATGGCCAAGATATGTCTCAACAAGGCAGTATTGCTGAGTGGAATCTTTTAAATTTAGCTTGATGATTAAATCGTTCACTGCAATTTCCTCTTTAACAGATCTTACCAATAAAAATAGTGGTTTGCCGCTATCATTTTTTCGTACAATTTTACCCTGTCGGCCTCATAGCACCTCTCCCTTTGAAAAACAAGCCCCAAATCCGGATCGGTCTGCAAAATCGACGGAACATAAGCAATCCTGCAACCACCTCCGCAAATGTATTTAAGGTTACAGTCTTTACAGGGCCATAGATTATCTACATCCGACAACAAGCAAATTTTATCCGCAAGCTGAGCAATTTCTTCAAAGGTCATATCACGGATATTTCCGTAGCACTTCACATTAGACACTCTATTGCAAAAAAATATGCCTCCGTCTGCTGCTACCGTTAATGCTCCATACCCACAGTTGCTGAACAGCAACTTATTTTTGTGATTAAGGGAGAAATTTTCAAGTTTGTTACCCGGATAAATGGATCCCACAATATCTTCGATAGTCTTTCGATATGTCTCATTATCAATATGCGTTACTGAATAGTCCCGTCCCTCTAAAAGCTCATACGAGAATTTTAGATTGAAATTTTCCCCGTAAAATTTATCCATCAGCGATTTCCCAAAACTTATATATTTTACCTTATCAATGGGGTATATAGGGGTTACCGCAATTGTTACACGAACCCCTTTATCATAGAAACGTGTGACAGTATCAAGAGCACGTTGAAATTGTCCGTTCCCTCTTACTTTCGAATTGCTTACCTCATCATAACCATCAATACTTACTTGCACTTCGGCAACTTTATTTGAAATATATTCTACTAAATCATCGGGCCACTCGATTCCGTTGGTAAGCAAAGTGGTTGTTAGATGGAGATCATTTGCCGTTGAGACAATTTCTCTCAAATCCCCACGCTCTGTAATTTCCCCACCGGATAAGGTGAGATTACATCCGCCGTACTGTCGAAATGCTCTCAGTAAAGCAAGTACTTCGTTTAATTTCAGTTCATTCTCTAGCGGTGTGCCAGCAAACATATAACAGTGTTTACAGCAAAGATTGCACCTGTTTGTCAAATATAGATACAGACTTTTTAATCCTTGATCTTTATATTTTGGGGACTCAAACTGCTTTGCTTCCAATTCAGTTAATACATACAAAAGGTCATCCAGACTCTGGTCGGAATCTTCAAGTTGGGTCAGGACATCTTCAATAGAAAAAACCATCAGAAGATCAAATATCTTTTCTTGCTCGTGATTATGCAGAAGTATCCAATTGGCCGAATCAACAGCAATAATTAAAATACCGTTCGGTAAATATTCGCGAGATATATTTCTCGGCATGTTGTATTTTTTTGTAATATCTAATTGTATCTCACGTTCATTCATCACACATATATACTCCCCTAAAATAAAAAGGATCTATAAAAATATACGATTTATTCATCTGCTCACCAAGCGACAAATAAATCGTATCTCATATTGCATCTTATATTGTACGAAAACTAATTTTGGTTCTTCTCACAGTTTTTAAAGCAATACATTGCGCTTGCTCTAGCACTGTCTTTAATCTTTGTCACTTTCCACTTTAAAGTAATTTTTTTCATTCTATCTACCTTTCTTTCGTCAATTTTTTAGGAACATTATACCACAAACCCCACAAAAGTACAACGGCATAGGAGTCATTTTAGGTATGTTTACACTTCTTCACAGACAAGTATTTACAAATAATTCCTAAGCTGCTAATTTTATAGTTAATTGTATTTAAGTTTAAAACCACCAACACTTTCATAGTAAAAAAGAACACCGCTGCAGGCACAGCCAACAACTTTAAAACACAATTTTTTTCTTGTTGTTTATAACTTTTTTATTACTGTACAAAAACTTGTCCTAGTGTTTAGTAGATTTTTACCCCAAAGCCCATTATAGGTCTCTAAGCTTATTAATATATTTCTGGCAGCTAACGATTCACTTCTCATATTGTCTTCTTCTATGTTCTTTACATTTTTGAATTGTTTTTGTCATTGTTTTCATTTTTAACTAACTACATAAATGTTCCAAAATGAAATGGCTTTAAAGCGCATTGACAAGAGGGGGGCCGCTGCGTCTGCGATCCGGGATAAACTCGCCAAACTCCTGGACTCGCCTTACTTTGCCCGGATTGACTTTCGGGAGAGATCCAAAAAAACACCCGCCGACTTTT
>JAQVXR010000075.1 GCA_028709045.1 Desulfitobacteriaceae bacterium
CACTACAGAGGAAAGACGCATCAGGTATATTTACAACTGTTAAAACTTGGAGTGGGTTAGAAGCGCTGGGAGAAGAATTAGTCTTTAATGACAGCTACTACGTCGTCAGGGGATATACTTACAGGTTTACTATTAACGCTAAAGTGTACAAGGGTTCTAGTTATGAATCTGTCAGCTTGTATTGATGAAAGAGATTGTGAATAAAGTATTAATCATATTTACGAAGGTTTTATCGCTGTATTATAAAGCAGGCAAGTTAAGTCCAAATTAGTGTGTAATTTCCTCGGTCGCAATTAGCTCCTTAACTCACCACCATGAAATGTATTAATGAACTAAGCCGCGGTCACAAAAGGAATAGGTGATAAAGCATCTGTAATCGTTTATGCCGCAAAAGGTTGTTGACAGTGAGTAGCCGGCACGGTAGGATGGTACGCTATGTATCATACTTTCCAAAGGGTGATGCCGCTTTGCTGTTTTATTATGTTTTGGAAATAAGAATATGTTTTGAGTAAGAATTTATAATTAGAAAGAAGGTTTAGTAAATTATGAAATCTAAAAGAATATTATCAGCACTGTTAATTGGTGTTATGTGTTTTTCTATGGCATTATCTGCTTTTGGTGCAGATAAAGATGTAGCCACCATGTCTTTTATTAATGATGATGAAGCGGTTTTGTCCATTGATCATGAGCAAATCGCGATCAAAGCCTATGATGATATGGAACTGAACCAGGCGGATATTCAAGATTTTTATCAGCGTATGCAGGTAGTAAAGGCGGAAGAAATGCCTAGTTCTCTTACACGTTCTGCAGAATCAGTGGATTGCTTTGAATATACATTGATGACAGACGACGCTACCTATTTTTATGAAGAGAGTTCTGATGGTGAGAACAAAAACTTATATGTTTTTGATACGCAACTTACAGAGGTAGAAGCTGGAGATGAGGAACAGGTAAATGAGATTCAACCAAGAGCTTCTCTGCCTGATGGTATTGGCGGACGTTTGAATTTGAATACCTCCTATGGCAATTATATCAGTGGCACCATTGAAACACCATTAAAATCTCAAATTTCCGGCGTCAACAATACATCTATTTATAACTATATTTATACTGGTTTTTCAGGTCAAACCACTTCTGGCGGCAATATAGAAAGCGACCTTGGTTTACAATATTCCACCAAAGAATCTATTGGTGGCTGGAACCACTATTTCTTGCTTGACATAGCTGGTAAGAAATATACGGTAGATGACCCTAGATCTGACTATCCTGATGTTACCGATAACAATTTCTTTTTAACCAGCGACAGCTCTAATACTAGAAATATTACTTTTGCAACCTATAAAAACTTTAACAATACTGGTTATGTTCGTTCTAAAATGCAAGGTTATGCTAGATATAATAACGCGGGCGGGACTGGTACTCCTGGCGCGTATAACAAGATATCCGTTAAGGAATATTACAAGCCCGTTGCCGGCATCTCCAAATGGAAACTTTTAAACACCATTACTAGTGAAACAGCTAGTAACTTAAAGTCTTGGTGCAAAATTACCAATGTGACACTGGATGGCACCGCGCCTTCCCAGTCCTATATTACAAAGGATGAAGATTACGCGACCGTGACCCCAACGTATTCTAATAGCAGATTGTCAACCCTGACAATTAATGTATCTAAATAATGATTAAGGAGTGAACACCATTGAAAAGACCATTGAAAAGAAAAACTTTATTGCTGCCACCTTTTTACGTGTTGCTCTTATCGCTTACGCTGTTGTTTGGCCTGACAGTACAGGCAGCGCAAACAGTTGATTTGGCTTTTGATGGTATTCGCATTCCGGTTTCGCCGTCTGCCGGTACGCCACCGGCGGACGGCGCCACCTACCCGCCATTTTATTTGGATGTGGCGGCAGAGATGTCAAATAATAGAACCTTTGTGCCGTTACGTTTGGTTTCCGAACTCCTTGGTGCTGAGGTGGAATGGCAGTCGCCCAATGTATTGCTGACTTATGACGAAATAACCGTCAAGTTGACCATGGGCAGTAAACAAGCGTCTAAAAATCAAACCACGGTTAAGCTGGATGCTGCCCCTTATGTAAAAGGGGACAGAGCCATGGTGCCCATCCGTTTTATTGCGGAATCCTTCAACTGTAAAGTTGACTATGCCAAAAAATTGGTAAACATCAAAACCGCACCTTTGGTCATTGACAATAAGCAAGTTGCTAAGATGACAAGAACAAGCACGGGGTTAGAGTATATTGATATTTATGAGATGAAAGCAAACTTATTTGTTAAGAACATGTATCAAACCATATTCAATCAGCATGGCCCGGAGGTAGATGAGCCGGAGTATTATGGCGTACATGTGAATTTAGATCCGCTTGTTTATTATTGGAATGGCAATGATGACTATACATTGCTTGACGCCAATGATAAAGTGGTGGGAAAATTTGTGATTTATGAGGCAATAGGCAATGGCTTGCCTCGCCCGGAGGATTGCCCCAAGTATTTGCTATACGATGCCCTAACGAAAAAATGGTATAGCCTGCCGGAAGCAACCTATGCGCTCATGCAACGATGGAATTGGACCG
Organism: Desulfitobacteriaceae bacterium; assembly: GCA_028709045.1. Lineage (GTDB taxonomy): Bacteria > Bacillota > Dehalobacteriia > Dehalobacteriales > Dehalobacteriaceae > JAQVXR01. The sequence continues at coordinate 2,586 of JAQVXR010000075.1, forward strand.
CAACCCGCTATGGCGCTGCTGGTTATGATAATGCTTGGCAATTAGTGGAGCAGTAGCCTTGGATCCAATAGGCGGAATGTTTTGCTTTGAGCAGCTTCTAAGTACAGTGCTCTCAGCTTCGATGAACGATTCGGTAACTATATTTTTGCAGGAAGGAGATGATGCTTATGATTGTGCTTAGAAAATAAGTTCCCTGCCAATAAAAAAAATATATTCTTTTGAAAGGAAGGAATTAAATGAAAAATAAATTATCATTAATAATATTGATATCTGTTATAGCTTTGTTTATGTTTTCGGCAGTAACGGTATTTGCAGCTTCGCATGAAAAAGCCATGGATAATATGGATATAATCGAAAAAGTCGAATTTGACAAACTTGATGTTGAATCACTTAAATTTATATCTGAGGATTTAAACGGATTCTATCAATATGAAGTTGCTACTAAAGATGGGATGCTTGATGTTTATACAGGATTTAATTCTCTACCCCTTAAAAGTGTGGAAAATTACATTAATAAAGCAAATTATGCTATTGAACAAGAACTAGCTATCAATGAAAAAAAAGGACAAGATACTCCAGATGTAATAGAATATATTTATAGTGATAGAGATATACAAATTACTTATTTAGAAGGCACAACTGAAGATGGTACATATGAAAAAGAAATGTTTATCACTGAAGCGATAACAGAAGAAGATTTTACTGATAAAATAGGCAAATACGCAAATGATATTGAATTACAAGAAGATGATTTTATTTCAAATGCTACTATATCACCTTATGCGGCAGGAAACCTAACCGATGGCATTGGTATAAGAGCTTTTGCCAATCAGGATGGGCAATATATGACTGGTTCTTTTGCAAATTGCCCCCCTTTAAATGTAGATAAACTTTCAAATAGCAGCTTAGGTTACTATCATTATTTTGGTTTCACTACAAATTCAACCCATACCGATATGGGAGTATGTTATTCTCCAGCTAAAAATGGCTGGTTGCCATATATGTTGGTAGTACAAAATGGTGAAAAATATATGATTTATTCTATAGAACCCGATGTTACTTCAGTTGGTTATAAGTTAAATGGTTTAGGGTCCAGCGCATATGGTATGACTTCTCCTATTACTATTACAGCCTATAAAACAATCTCTGGATATAACAATGGGCAAAACAATGGCGCAGCAACTGTACGATTAACAACAAGAGGTACAAGAATATCCCCATTAGAACAAAATATTATGTGCATAGCTGAAGCAGGAACAGGTCAATCAGTAAGCGCTACTTGGAGAGCATTGACTACAATTGCTGGAAATGATAGTAGTATTCCACCGGCTAGTAATGCTTCCGCGCCTAGAATAGAGATGAACTTTACAGGTGTCAAAATTGGTACCCAAAGTGCTACTTGGGGAACAACGACAGAAGATAGGGCTACATTAGTTAGTAAAGGTAGTGGTTACATTAGAGGTAAGGTTAATTTTCAATAATAAAGTTAATTCTAATATAAAGTATAAATAGGGACTGATTAAATGAGTCCCTATTTATACTGATTACTTTCTTAAGAAAGGGCTGGATGTTTTGAAAAAATATAGCCTTATGGTATTTTTAGTCTCATCTATGATGGTATTAGTTTTTCTCTTATCTTCACCATCTGAAGCAATTACCAAAATTTCTATTCAAACTAAAAATAATCCCTGGGATAATAATCCGCAAACAATTGCTTCTGGTGAGACAGAAAACGGCAGAGTTTTTGTTCCTATGCGTTTGCTTTTTGAAACATATGACGCAACAGTTGATTGGCAGCCAAGCACGAAAACCATTATGGCTGAACGATGCGATGGAGCCATATTAAAAATGAGTTTAGGCAGTAAAATAGTATCCATTACACAAAACAATAAAACAACTAATATTACAATGGATGTTGTGCCAAAAGTAAAATTCGGAAAAACAATTGTTCCATTGCGTTTTGTTGCAGAAAACCTACTATGCGATGTTCAATGGGTAGAAAAGGAAAGAAAGGTTATAATTATCAAGGAATATTTGACAAGCACCATTGACAAAAACCAATATACAATTAATTTAAAAACCGAAGATTATTATTCTAAATCTGGCGATAATAATTTTGAGCTAATTGGCAAAATAAGGGGAATAAAAAATTATTTTACTACTATTTCTAATAATTATTCTTCTAATATTATGAAAGTTGAAAAAACGACCAATGGAAATCATATTATTAATATTAATATAGATATTTTTGATTCAAGCATGTATCGTCAATTAAAAGCCTATATTAATGCTAAACACCAATCAAGCCAGCTTGCCATTACCAAACATGAGTACAATGGCTCTGTAGATTATTATTATTATATTAACAATAATAATATCTGGCTGCCTGAAGAAGATCAAGTTTTAAAAATTGATGATGTTGCAGGGGAGATAGTAAATATCTACAATTACAAAGATAACCTTGAAAAATGTTTGGCAACCAATCCCTTTGTTGATATCAATGAAATAGATAGGATTGGCTTCAATTTTTGTGATGATACTAATATGTTATTATGTTTTACAAAAAAATCAACATTTAATACCGTGTATTTTGTTTTAATTAACTTAAAAACAAATCAATCAACAGATTTGATTGCAAAATTAATACCGGCTGAAGAAATAAAATATTTTATCAGAAAGGATCATGTTTCCCCTTATTATTATCTGCAATTCTTAAATGCAGATACCAATAAATTATATTTTAATTATGTAAAATATAATGAGTTAAGCCAACCACTTTTAAACCCAATAGCTTACCAATATCAATAATTATTTACGGTTCTGGTGCGATAGAGCGCACTAGCAATGCATACCCCTCGGCAACGGTAAGGAGATTCCTGAATATCAGTATTGGGAGGTGAGAACAGATGAAAATAAAGAAACTATTTTTCCTATTAACAGCAATGATTATATTTGTAGCTGCAAGTACGGGGGCATGGGCTGCAGATACCGGAATAAAGCAGACGGAACAGAATACAGAAAAGATACTTGATAATCAAATCATCACACCATATTGGCAAAACACGGATATTGTAGATACGCGGCTCTCTTTCTCCGGGGCTAAAGCAATTACTTATGCACGTGTTATAGGTAAAGTAGGTGTAACCAAAATCACTGCTACCGTGATATTACAGAGGAAAGATACATCAGGTACATTCACAACTGTTAAAACTTGGAGTGGGTTAGAAGCGCTGGGAGAAGAATTAGTCTTTAATGACAGCTACTACGTCGTCAGGGGATATACTTACAGGTTGACTATTAACGCTAAAGTGTACAAGGAGTCTAGTTATGAATCTGTCAGCTTGTATGATGAAAGATATTGTGAATAAAGTATTAATCATATTTACGAAGGTTTTATCGCTGTATTATAAAGCAGACAAGTTAAGTCCTATAATGATACCAGAAAACCGGACAGACAAATTTGGTAAAACAAGTTAGAATAAATAAATTTATTGCTAAAATTAAATCAGCAAAAAGTACTACTCAAAAACTAGTTGCGGCGGATGGACAAACAGTTAGAAATAGTTTAACACTTACTCAGAATGGTATGGGAGCACACTATACTGATCCAGATTGTCAAATTGGAGGTAGTGGTGAAGCGGTAAGCAGTTCTAGAACATGGACAGGACCGTATGATGATAACTGGTATGCTCACACGGCGAATCCAAATTATTACTGGTTTGCAAATGGAAGTCTCTTTGATTGTGCAGTATGGTCTAAGGCCAAAGCGGTTGTTTCCCGTGGAGGAACCACATATACGCTTGAAGCAGCTGTTTCCCTACCTTTATAAATTTTTTTAATAATAAAAAATCGTTTTGAAATCTAATTGATTGGGTCCTTATTGATAGAAAAGGGAAGAGTGGATTGTCAACAGTAAACTAAACAATTTTTTTAAGGGTGTTCAACCGATACTCATACGGTGTCAGATAGCCTAATGATGAATGAATTCGATAGTTGTTAAACCAATTAACATAATCTGCCAATTGGCACTTCAGCTTATCTAGATTCTCAAAGATTTGACTATTAACGAATTCCGTTTTAATAATTTTAAAAGTTGCTTCTGCTACTGCATTATCATAAGGGCAGCCTTTCATACTTAACGAACGGCTAATTCCAAAGGCTGTCAGCGTATCATCAATTATTTGATTTTTGAACTCGTTACCTCTGTCGGTGTGGAATATTTGGATTTTATTTAAGTTCATAGGAACACTGGCAAAAGCCTGTGATACAAGCTGTGCATTTTTGTTTTTCCCTGCGCTGTAGCCTATGATTTCACGGTTGTACAGATCAATGAGTACACAAATATAATTCCAGCTCATACCAACTCTAACGTATGTTAAATCGCTGACCACAACGTTAAGCGGTGGCTGTTCATCAAATTTACGATTCACCAAGTTAGCCACGTTGGCTTCGTTGCATTTATCAACATGTGGCTTAAACTGAGCTACTGTATAATTGGAAACCAAGCCTTCTTGCTTCATGATTCGGCCAATACGGCGTCTTGAAACTTGAAATCCAAGCTTTTTCAATTCAACTTTGATTTTTCGGGTGCCGTAGTTGCGACGGCTTGATTTGAATATATCAACTATTTTAGCTGCAAGCTCTGATTCGTCAGGCTTAACGGCAGCTTCGTAATAATAAGTACTTCTTGAAACTTGTAGGACTCTACACAATGCTGATACAGAGTATTTGTGAGCATTATTCTTTATCACATTTACTTTCGTCCTAAGATCAGCGCTGCTTGTTTTAAAATGTCGTTCTCCATCTCAAGCTGCTTGTTCCGCTTGCGAAGCTCTAGAAGTTCCTGCTGTTCAGGGGTACGATTGTCCTTCTCCTTGAAGGAGCCTGTTGTTTCTGCCTGCTTAATCCATTTATCGAGCAAAGAAGAAACAATATCATACTCTCGCATAATATCGCATTTTCTTTTGCCCTGGTGGTAAAGCTGCACAATTTGACTTTTAAACTCAGGGGTAAATGTACGGTTTTTTCGGGGTTCATTTTTTTCAGGCATCATTATTAATTCCTTTCTGTGATTGTTTAATAATATATGCCCTTAAAAAATCTGTCCAGTTAATTATAGCCTATCCAGAGCAATTATGCTATTCCCTCTATATAAGAAAAAGGAGGGGGCTTTTTGAAAAATCAAATCAAAACCAATCTTTTGAGATTATCTGCAATAATAGTATTCTTTTTTATTTATATACACAACTTTCCCAGCAACTAATAGCTGATTGATCCTTGAAAAATCTATATAGTTACGCACACAATAACAATTTTTGCTTCAAAGGATGTGGTATCGTGACCCATACCCGATTTGCTGGAGAGGTAAGAGTAGTGTAGAATAAAATCACTGCGAAAGGGTGTTCGGGATGGGAAAAAGCAAGGGAATTAGATATAGTGAAGAGTTTAAACAGGGAGCCGTTAAACTCGTTCTGGAAAACAAACAGAGTATAGCGGAGGTTTGTCGGAACCTCGTTCAGTTAGTCAATAAATGTCGGCAAATTAGTCACTAAATATTTTATCCGTCGCTCGGTCTGGTGTGGCTGTGCCCAAGAGGATAACTGCTTGCCTTCTCCATGTAAAGGCTTCCACCACAGGGGTGTGGCCTAACGGCCAGCCTTGACATGGAGCCTCGGGCAACCTGTTTCTACAGCCAGGGCAGCCACCTGGGACCTCGCTTAGGCTACTATACTTTTAAGTAAACAGTTGTATTGATGTCGTTTGAAAAAAGTCGCTTCCTTAATTCTTTCTCGTTCAGCTTTGATTTCCGGAGCTTTTCCAGCATGATAATCAGCCGGTGTAATCATCCCCAGGGAAGTATGATAATGTTTGTTATTGTACCAATTAAAAAAGTTATCAAAATATTTTTGGGCCTCTTCAAGGCTTCTAAACCGCCCTGGATAATCCGGAAAATTCTTGACAGTGCTGAACAGGGACTCGATCTGGGGATTGTCGTTAGGAGTTCTGGGTCGGGAAAAATATTGGGTTACCCCTAATGTATTAAAAAAGAATCTTGTGCTTCTGGAACGCATTTGAGATCCCCGGTCACTCAACGAACGGGGCAGAATCTTGCCCTTGTCTAATAAATGTTCATTGATAATACCCATATCCCAAAGGGTTTGAGCACAATCACTGGTTAATCTGTCACTGACATACCAGGCAACTGTTTTTCGAGTGCACGTATCCAAGAGGGCATAGAGATAGTAATACTGATATTTGGTAGTGGTTCGTAAATGTGTAATATCCCAAGACCAAAGCTGATTTGGTCCGGTAACTTCGCCGGTATCCGGCTTGCTGTGTTTTTCTCGTCTCTTAGCATAAACTCCTCTGGCTCCGTTAATGTCTTTGGCTTTCATTCGCTGCCAGAAGGTAATAGGAGAAATATAATAGCCTGTTCGTTCCATGGTTTCAACACTTAGGATCCGACAGCTGGCATCTGCTAATTCCCGACTACCCAGCATTCTATCTACAATGTTGTTTTCTACCGGTGTAAGAGCATTATATGGTTTGGCTGTTTTAACAGCTGGACTCCGGTTCCACTGTCCTTCTTGGGCTAAATGGCGCCACCTTTGGATGCGCCGTTCGGAGATTTGCAGTACTTCACAAATGCGTTTTTGTTTCAAACCAGCGTTAAGTCCTTCATCAACTAATTCTAAGAGTTGTTGTCGCTGTTTACCGTATATATGAAGGTCTTTTAGGTTACCGGATAATCCTATTGATCGTTTTTTTTTAGAATTAAAAACTCAACTGCCAGATCTGCTAAGGCTTTTTCCTTCTGGTCAAGCTGGCGAAGAAGGGCATTATAATCTTCACCGCTAACAGGTTCACTGTTGTTTACCTTGCTGTTGCGGCGCTTGAGACCTTCAACTGCTGAGTTCTCAACTGTTTCTTCAATAATTCTGAGGTCTGATAAATGCAGGCCATTTTCTCGGAGAATCTCACCAACCGGAGCATTTTCTCCCCTGGTGGCCAGATAAATCTCAAATTTTTTCTTTGCAGTAAGGCGGGGCCGTTTGTTTTGTTTTTCTGTCATCCCGATCATCCTTTCTGTTAATATTATTATCTCATGGGATGATTAATTTGCCAAACACCCCGACATTTCTTAGCTTAACATCCCGACCTTGATGTTTCACGGAATGCCATGGAACGGTGGCTTGCAGCCGAGGCGGACAGCCACGACGAAGAAAAGGTTCGGCTGCGGGAACTGGAGGCGGAGGTAAAACAACTCCGCAAGGATAAAGCCGATTTAGAGGATACGGTAGAAATATTAAAAAAAGCGGCGGCCATCTTCAGTCAGAGCCAGAGAAAAAATACGAAATAATCCGCGACAACAGCAAGGAGCATTCTGTGGCGAAGATGTGCCGGATTTTTAAAGTCTCCCCAAGCGGGTATTATAAATGGTTGGTTCGTCCTGAAAGCGCAACAAAGCGGGAAAATAGGGCTATTTATGAAGTTTTAAAAATCAATTACAAACTCAATAAGGGGCGTACTGGACTCGACAAGCTTTTGGATGATGTACGGCTTGAATTTCCGAAATGCAGTCGGAATCGCCTGTATAAGATTCAGAAAGCGCACAAGCTGTATTCTATTCGCAAGCGCAAATTCAAGGCTACCACAAATTCTAAACATGCTTATCCCGTGGCTCCGAATCTGTTGAAGCAAAATTTCCATGTTGATGCATATTCTGGTGCGGCGGAGCCGCAGTTCCGGTGAGTGGTGAGCCACCCTTCCGGAACTACAGAGCCACCCTTCCGGTTTTAAAAGCCATTAATCTTGTTTCGTTCCCCTGATTCCGTAAAGTTCACGCATTGAATCATCCTTACCATCAGGATCGGAATGGATCTCAATAATGTATGAATCATGAACAATACGGTCCAGAATCGCATCAGCAATTGTTTCTTCACCGATTTTCGAGTGCCAGCCCGCTGGAGAAAACTGTGAACAAAAGATGGTAGATCCCTTATGATGCCTGGCATGAATAATCTCAAGAACGTCTCTTGCTTCATTCTCCTTAAGGGACACAAGCATCCACTCATCCAATATTAGAAGCTTAAACTTCCGATATTGATTCATCAACTTTTTGTAGCTGCCTTCGTTTCTGGCAATATCCAGTTCAATCAATAGGTCAGGCAGCCGGATGTATTTCACCGTATAGAAGTTCTGACAAGCTGCGATTCCGAAGGCACAAGCCATATAGGATTTGCCATTATGAAAAGTTTTACATAAGGGTAAAACATTTCTAGCTATAGGTTTAGGCATTGAGGCAATAGACCAAGGTTATAAAGTTAGCTTCATTCAGATGGATACGTTGATTAACCTGTTTAAGACCCAGGAAATAAGCCGTAGCAGCAAGGCAC
>JAQVXR010000076.1 GCA_028709045.1 Desulfitobacteriaceae bacterium
GAGCATAGGCTCAGAGTTCTTTTTTACCCTTTTTACGTTTTCCTTTTAAAAAAGCTACAAGGCTTGCTTAAACAAGCCAGACCTCTTATGAACTAAATTTCAACGGGGCTGTTCAGCATCCCCTAAAATAGAAACAGTGGGGCATCCCTTATCCCATTGACATTAAAATAGGTGATTTTTTTGAGAAAAAGACCTCTCTTTATTGAGAAGTCTTTTTATTTTTTAAACTTTTAAATCTTTAATTGTCAGGTAAGCAATGTGTTTAAATTCTTGCAGATATGGGGCAGTGGATTCTTTGAGATAAATCAGTGATAGCTCTCTTTTGATATTCAGCGGGGGATATATGGGAACCTTCTGTACATGACCGGTTGATAAGTCCGTTTCCAACGATAACTCAGGTAGAAAACAGATACCTTTATTTTTAATAATAATTGATTTGGCGGCTTCCATACTGTCGATATTAAAAACAACATTTGGGGTAAGGTGACTCTTATGAAAATGCTCTTCTATTGCCGCCCAATACTGGGAAGTAGGGTTAAAGCAAATTAATGGTTCCAGAGATATTTCCTCTATGCCAATCTGCCGATTTCTCTTCACAAAATAATGAGAGGGGTGAGCAAAAAGGGATATCGGGTCTTCATAAATGGGTTCGCAAATAATATCAGGATGCTCTGTTTTTTCAGTTATGGCAAACTGACATTCTTTATTCAGCAGTTTCTCCAGCATCGTTGCTGTTTTCGCCGTAATAACTTTTATTGATAAATGAGGATTCCTTTGTTGGAATTGATAAAGAGCATTGGGCAAAATCGAAGTTGATGCGGAGATAATAGAACCGATAGTGAGGCTTTCTTCAGATTGTCGCAAGCTGTTTTGAGCCTTGATGTAGGTATCAAAAAACTGAAAGGCATATGGTAAAAAGATTTTCCCTTTCTCTGTCAGCTCGACACCTTTCTTATTCCGTATTAAAAGAGTGGCATTGAGACTTTTTTCAAGTGATTTAATTCTCGAAGTTAAAGAAGGCTGAGTAATATACAATGCTTCGGCTGCTCTTTGGAAATTGTTGAGACGGTACACATAAATAAATGAAATGACATTTTCAATATTCATAAGACAACCCTTCCTAACTACAAAAAATAACAATTTAATAGAAAATTTTTATTAAAATCAAAGCTATCGATAGAATTGTTCTATATAAAATTCGATAATGATAAAGATATTCCTGCAAATAAATATTGGTATTCATCAAAAGGGCTAAAATCGTCATATTTATCCATAGATATTGTCTATTTGACATTATATTTTCACTATTTTAAACTAGTTGATAACATTGCGAATATTTAACTTAAAAATTATTATTAGATAAAATGCTGAAGGCGTAAAAGGAGAAAAGAATGGCTGATAAAATTACAATTTTGGCAGTAGGAGATTTAGCACCATTAAGAAATGTGACAGATTGTAACCCGGGCGTTAATCAAATCTGGCAGCGTTTTAAAGAGGCTAATATCACAACCGCTAACCTGGAAATAGCACTTACATATTCTTCAGTGGGAGCCGATAAGGCGATTACACTGAAGGCTGATCCCGATATTGCTTACTCTTTGGCAGAAGCAGGAATTGACGTTGTTTCGGTGGCCAATAATCATGCCTGCGACTTTGGGGCACAAGGTTTATTCGATACGATAGAGGCTCTAAAAAAGGCCAAAGTTGCCGCTGTTGGCGGAGGTAAAAACTTGGATATGGCATTAGAGCCTGTTATCCAGAAAGTTAATGGCCAAAAAATAGCTCATTTTGGCCTGTGCAGCGCTTTACCAACCGGTTTCGGCGCGTCAATCAGTCGTCCAGGAGTGGCTCCTATCCGAGCCCGTTCCCGATTTTACATTGACAGTATCACCCTTGATGAACAGCCGGGGATGTCTCCCTGGGTGGAAACATCTGTGGTAGAAGATGATTTAGCCTATGTTTGTGAAAAAATTGCCACTGTAAAAGAACAAGTGGATTTTATTATTGTCAATATCCACTGGGGAATACCCCATGGCTGGTGTGCACTTTTCCAGGGACCGCTGGCCGATTACCAAAAACCGGTTGCTTATGGTCTGATTGATGCCGGAGCAGATTTGATTATTGGGCATCATCCTCACGTTATTCATGGTGTTGAACGATATAAAAACGGCATTATCGCTTACAGTCTGGGTAATTTCTTATTCCATAGCATGAGTGATGATCACGTCACGAAGCTGACCACAAAATATCCTCCCTATAATGTAGAAAGCTTGGAACAAGGGGAGGCACGAGAAGCCGTAATTATGGAAACTGATATTAAAGAGCATCAAATTAAAGAGGTAAGATTTTATCCGGTTGCTTTTAACAGGCGGGGAGAGCCTGAATATTTGCCAAAAGAAGCTGCGCTCAATGTCTTGGATAGATTACAAAAACATTCTCGGAAGCTTGGCAGTGAGATTTTTATTAAAGACGCTGTAGGAATCTTGAAAATGACCTAATAAGGAGAAATTTTAACAGAATTAAATGCGACAGAACTAGTTGTTTCAGTCTAGATAAGAGAAGATGCAGTAAATAAATAAGGGGTGAAAGCAGTGAACGCAACATTTGATTTTGGCGGAAAAAAAGTGGTTATTACCGGGGCGGCAGGTATCTTCGGAGCCTGGATCAGTAAAGCCTTTTCAATTGTGGGTGCCGACCTATGGCTGGTTGGCCGCAATGAAGAGAACCTAAAAAGGTTAGCTGATTCTTTAGCCGGGCCGGGAAAGGTCAATATATCTTCCGTGGATCTCAGGAATGAAAAAGCCATTATTAAATTTCAAGAGGAAGTAGCTAAAGAATGGCAGTCACCGGATTTTTTAATCAATAATGCCGGTATTTATCCCAACAGCCTGATGCTGGACCTATCTACGGAAATGTGGGACAGCGTCATGGACTTGAATATTCGCGCACCTTTTTTAATGACAAAATATTTTAGTAAGCTGATGATCAAGGAAAACAAGGCAGGCTCAATTGTTAATATTATTTCCCGTTCTGCTAAAATGCCGCGGGTGGGAGCTGTGCATTATGCTACTTCTAAAGCAGCTTTGGAAATGATGACCCGCGGTCATGGCATGGAACTGGCCAAATACAATATTCGGGTAAACGCTGTCAGCCCTGGTTTTGCTCCCGGAAGTGAATTGAGCCATTTAAGCGATGAGTATATTGCCGCCATGTGCAAAAAAATACCTCTCGGCCGTACCTCAGGCCCTAATGATGCGCCTCAGGCAGTATTGTATCTTTGTTCCGACAATGCTTCATTCATTACTGGTACGTCTATCTATGTGGACGGTGGAAATACTGCCGGCGATTACACAATGCCTACGATGGGAGAGGTTAAATAGACACCAGGGAAAAGGACTTCTGGAAGGTGAGTGGTTACGTTGAAAAATTCTCATAATATATCTGAAAAAGAACTTGTTCAGGAAGTTAATGCCGACTATTTAATGGATTATACGACTAATATTGCGAAATATATCCGGCTCTCCGGTTCTCCTGAAGAATTAGAAAGCTTTCGTTATATAGAAGAAAAGCTCAATTTTTTTGGCCTCAAGACAAGCCTGACCTTTAGTGACGCTTATATCAGTCTGCCTCTGGATTCCAACCTAACTATTGCCGGTGTGGATTACCCTTGCGTCACAGCCTCAATGGCGGCCCCTACAGGAGAAGATGGGATTGATGCCGAGATGTTATATGTTGGTGACTTTTCTTCTTTTTCTGAAATGTCCGCTCAGGCTAAAGGGAAGGCGGTAGTAATCCACGGTTTTGCCGGGCGGGTTCAAGCGCAAAAAGCAGCACAAGCTGGTGCCGCTGCCTGTATTTTTATTAATGGTGAGCGTCTTCATAATATGATCGTTTCACCTGTTTGGGGAAATCCGACACCGGAAACATTTCCCTTGATTCCAAAAATCAGTATTGTTTCTGTTAATAAGTATGACGGGGCGGAAGTGATCAAAGAAGCGAAAAAAGGCTCTGTCGCTCATATCGTCACCAGGATTGATGCCGGCTGGCGAAAGATCCCAACACTTATCGCGGAAATAAAAGGTCAAATTGAACCGGAAAAGTTTATCTTGTTCAGCGGTCATGTGGATTCTTGGTACTACGGGGCAATGGATAATGCTTCTGCTAACGCCGCGATGATGGAAGTGGGAAGGATTCTGGCGAATAAGCCTTTGCGCCGTTCCCTGAGATTGGCCTTCTGGTCCGGACACTCTCATGGGCGATATGCCGGGTCAACTTATTATATGGATCACAACTTTCTTGATTTTTATAATAATTGTCTGCTCCATATCAATATTGATTCCGTGGGCGCTAAAGGAGCAACTGTGGTGACGGAAGGAAATATTATGCCACTGACCAAGGCTTTAGCTGCCCGCGTGATCAAAGAACAGACCGGTCAGGACTTTGTCGGCAAGGCTATCGGTAGAGGTGGCGACCAATCCTTCTGGGGAGCAGGTGTGCCATCAGCCTTTATGTCTTTCTCAGGACAGCCTTTAAAATATACGGAAGACGATTTGGATACCCAATATATGATAAAGCAATTTAACAACGGTCCCCAAAGCTCCGGTTTTGGTTGGTGGTGGCATAGTCCCGAGGATACGATAGATAAAATTGATCCAACCAATTTGCAGCGTGATGCCAGGGTTTTCCTTTCTTTTGTACTTCATAGTTGTCATGATCCACTTTTTACCTTGGATTTATCGGCTGGAATCAAAGAGATTAAAAAACACCTGGATGAGTATAGAGAAAAAGCCGGAGAGCATATTTCATTAAATAATATTGATGACGCTCTACAAGCTTTATCAAATATAGCTGTGGAAATTGAGCAACTAAGCTGTGGTGATATTGATGAAGAATTGCAGAAAAAACTCAATGAAGCAAGCCATACAGTGAGAAGGGTGATTGTACGCCTGATGCAGGTTGGCACTTCGGAATTTGACCCTGATGCGGCATTGGCAATGCCGGGATTTCCTTTGTTGGCTTCAATCAATCAATTGGCTGAGACAGAAAAAGACAAACATCAATACATGATGCTTTTGACCAAAATTCAAAGACGGATTAACCAGACAGTATTCCTCTTAACCCAAGGGGCAAAAACGGCACGCTATATTTTAAAATCCTGTTCAGACAGAAATACTATTTAACATTGGAGGTGCTGACTTAGATGATTTATCTTCCCGTATTATTGTTGTTTGTTTTCCTCGTATTCGGAGTACCGGTATTTCTGTCCATGGGTATGGCAGGAGCCATCGGACTCTATTTGGTTGGTGGAAGCAAAAGCTTAATCGGTATTTTTTCTACTACCTCTTATACAAGCGTTGCTCATTACGAATTATTAGCGGTGCCCCTTTTTATCTTAATGGCACAATTTTTAACTACCAGTAATCTCACAAGTGACTTATTTCGTGTTATGCAAAAATGGTTGGGCAGGCTTCCGGGCGGTCTGGCGATTGCCACTATTATAGCTGGAGCAGGCTTGGGTGCCCTTTGTGGTACTAGCACCGGATCGGCTGCTACTTTGGCCGCAGCAGCTGTTCCGGAAATGAAAAAGAGAGGTTATTCTTCCAAATTATCAATGGGAGTTTGCAGCATCAGCGGAACACTGGCGATTATGATTCCGCCTAGCGGTACCTTTATCATCTTCGGTTTGATTTCCGGTTACCCCATTACAGATTTATTTCGTGCCGGGCTTATTCCGGGACTTCTTACGGTACTTGCGTATTGTTTGACTGTGCTGATTTGGGTGAAATTACGGCCCCAAGATGCACCGACTATAAAAGAAAGAATATCTTTTATGGAAAAAGTCGCGTCCCTGCGGGATCTCTGGGCAGTAATGTTGCTTTTAGCTGTTGTTCTGATCAGTATCTTTTCCGGCTGGGTAACCATTACAGAAGCGGCGGGCATTGCTGCTTTGGGTGCCTTTTTAATTCCACTGTGTATGAGACGTTTTACCTTTGAGAAGGTTAAAATTGCTCTACTCGGTACATTGAAAACTACAACCATGATTTTTTCCATTATTATTGGTGCCATGGCCTTTGGTTATTATTTAACTTTGACTCACATTGCTACCGATGTGGTTTCCTTCATCGGATCGCTGAATATCGGCCCCTCATTTATTATGTTGGCTTTGGTATTACTCTATGCTTTTCTGGGATTTTTTATGGACCAAGTTGCGATTTTATATCTTACTTTGCCGCTCAGTGTACCGATCGTAGAAGCTCTGGGAATTAATGTTTTTTGGTTTGCTGTTTTGATTGTTGCCGCTGCGGAAACCGGTCTGGTCACCCCTCCGGTTGGCATGAACTGCTATGTGACTTCCGGAGCAACCGGGGAAACATTAGAAACAACTTTTGCCGGCGTTGCTCCTTTTGTAATCGCAGAGTTTGCTGTGTTGCTTCTGGTATTTCTTGTCCCATGGTTTGCAACGGCATTATTGTAGAGGGGGTGAGTATATGAAAACGATGGATAAAATTGATAGAATATTTTCCGCTATCGGCATGATTTGTCTCTTTGCCATTATGGTTGTAGTTTCTGTTGATGGTTTAGGTCGTTCCCTTTTCGACTCACCAATCACAGGTGCTTACGTGCTGGTTGAAAAGTATCTTATGGTAGCAATGATATTCCCAGTAATTGGATTTACCTGGGCCAAAAAAGGGCATATCGGAGTCAACATCTTTTATGATAAAATGCCCAAGTGGGTGCAAAATATCGCCTATCTTATTACAATACTTTTTGGCCTTTCCTTATTTGCCCTGATTGGATTTACAGGGTATGAAACAACTATTAAAGCTCTTGTCGGTAATCAGGTAACATCCGGACTCATCCGTTGGCCGCTCTGGTTGGCATATATTTGGATGCCTATCGGCTGCGCTGTATTCTGTGCCCGCTTAATCATCGAATTTGTAGAGTGCATAATTCAGATTAATAAGTGCGGGTTGAATAAAATTCAAGTTAGTACCGGCGCCTCAAGCCGGGAAAGTGCCGATTAATAAAATTCTAATGATCATGAAGCTGTCCTGGAAAGCCAGACATCTTTCTATGATAAAAAATAAAAGGGGGAAAATTTATGAAAAAATATCTTGTTTTATTGCTTGTTCTTGCTTTGGCTATTGGTCTTGCAGGCTGCGGTGGTGGGTCTGAGAACAACGACTCAGCTAACGAAAATTCCGAAGCTGAAAAAATCGTTCTCAAATTTGGAACCCATTTAACCGATAAACACAATCTGACACTTAATGCTGCTATTCCCTGGATGGAAAGAGTTACCGAATTAACTGACGGTCAGGTTACCTTTGAGCATTATCCCAACAGCCAAATGGGTAAAGCTACAGACACCTACAAATTAGTTAAATCAGGCGTTTTGGATATTGGTTATACCCTCTATATGGAAGACACATTACCTCTCTTGGATTTGCCCATGCTGCCCAATCTCTATGAGGATTGTGCAATCGGAACCTCAGCATATTGGGATGTGCTGAATCAAGCTCCGCTTTCCGATAATTTGGTAGAGGTAGGTCTTAAGCCACTTATGGCAATTATCTGGGAGCCTTATACGATTGCTACCGTTAAATCTAAACCGGCAACAATGGCGGATTTTTCTAAGCTGAAACTAAGATCATCCGGTGGTTTACACGATGAAGCAGCTGCAGCATTGGGAATTACACCGGTTTCCATTCCCGCTTCCGAATCCTTGGAAGCATTGGAAAAAGGTACTGTTGACGGTTACTGGGGGTCTACCACATCCTGGCTGGATTACCAGTTTACTCAAGTTCTAAAATATGCTATTAACAATATACCTCTTAACGGCTGGGGCGGAATCTTCGCCATGAACATTGATGTTTATAATTCATTACCGGACAACGTTAAGGAAGCCATCGATACCGCCAATGAAGAAATGAACGCTCAACTCGGACCATATATTAAAGAATACTGTGCTCAAGCTTGGAAAGATGCAGAAGCCGCCGGCATGGAATTCTATCAAGTAAGCGATGACGTGATTGAGGAAACCAAAACTAAATTGGAACCGATCACTAAAGCTTGGCTGGAAGAACAGGATAAAGCCGGATATCCCGCTACGGAAGTTTATAATCAATTCTTAGACTCATATGAAAAACACGCTAAGTAAGATGGATAAATATAATTAAATATTATAGTATTTGAGCCGGCGCTTTTTATTAGTCGTCGGCTCCTTATTTAAACAATTGCCGGGAAAAGAGGATGAACTAATGCATAAATATTTAGATTTTCTCAGGAACGAGGAAAGACATATTTTAGAATTAATACGGCAGTTGGTGGAAATAGAAAGTCCTACCTCGGATAAACAGCAAACCGGCTGCTTAGCTGTGAAGCTTAGAGAAGTATTTGAGCAATATACCGGTGGCAAGGCTGAAATTGTTGGCAACAAACAAAACGGAAATTATCTCCGGGGACATTTTGGAAACGGGATGGAGCAGATACTTATTGTCGGACACTTTGATACGGTACACCCGATAGGCACATTAAAACGCAATCCTTTCAAAATTATAGACGGTAAAGCGTTCGGCCCCGGTATCTATGATATGAAATGCGGCATAGTTCAGGCAATATTTGCTCTCGCTGCCATAAAAAAAATCGGGGTTTATCTGAACAAAAAGGTGATCTGTTTTTTCAATTCCGATGAAGAAACAGGCAGTGCCGGTTCTCGCCAATTTTTGATGGAAGAAGCGGCCAGAAGCAAATATGCTTTTGTGATGGAGCCTTCTTTTGGAGAGCAGGGCGCCATTAAAATTGGCCGCAAAGGAGTAGGCACTTATAATTTGACGGTCAAAGGAAAAGCTGCTCATGCCGGCAATTGCCCGGAAGAAGGGGTGAACGCTATTGAAGAAATATGCCGTCAGGTTTTGTATTTGCAGAGCTTGAATGACTATCCGAAAGGTATCTCTGTAAATTGTGGAATCATCACCGGAGGAAGCGCGAAAAATGCTGTTCCAGATCATGCATCGCTCATCATCGATGTAAGAGCATCCAGATTAACAGACAGTGAGATACTCCATAAACTAATCTCCAACCTTACGCCAGTTAATCCATTAACCCAATTGCGGGTAGAAGGTGGTTTTACTCGCCCGCCTATGGAAAAAACAGCTGCTAGCCAAAGACTTTATATCATGGCGGCGGATTTGATGAATAAGCATTGTGGGCTTTCCTTACCGGAAGCTGTTGTGGGAGGCGCCAGCGACGGCAATAATATCGCTGCTCTAGTGCCTACCCTTGATGGATTAGGGGCGGTAGGTACCGGTGCTCATTCTTTAAATGAACAAATATATATCGATCATTTGGTGCCTAGAACTGCTTTACTGGCAGCCTTACTCGAGTATTGCTAAGCGGAATTTACTAATAGTTTTTTAAAGTTAGCACTTTAACTGTCAGGGACAGTTGCTAATTTGATAATGCAATAGCCCTCTTGTTATATTATAATAGGAAGGATGAAACAGATGAAATTTACCGTTATCGGTGCAGGAGCAATCGGTGGTGTGATAGGAGCATATTTGGCTAAAGGCAGCAGAGATGTTGAGTTGGTTGATGTTGCCCTGGAACATATTAAAATCTTAAATGATCAGGGCATAAAGATTATAGCCCAGGACAAAACATTTGTTGTCCCCGTAAAGGCTTATACCCCTCAGCAATTATTGGATAAAAAAGAAATGTTAGAATGTGTCCTTTTATGTGTCAAGGCACAGTTTACCAAAGACGCTTTACAGCCGCTTCTCCCTTTGATGGACGAAAACACTTTTGTCGTATCGGTCCAAAACGGCCTCTGTGAACTGGAAATTGCCGAGCTGGTTGGCAGGGAACGTACAGTCGGTGGTTTTGTCAATATTTTTTCCGATTATTTAGAGCCGGGAGTCATCAGCTATGGAGGAAAAGGGGCACTTTCCATCGGCGAGTTGGACGGGAGCGTTTCTCCCCGCCTAAATGCAATGAAAGAGGAAATGGCAGTTCTGGATCGAATTGTTATCAGTGATAATGTTACCGGTTTTTTATGGGCCAAACTTGCCTATGGAGCAATTTTAACGGCAACAGCTTTAACTAATGAAGAAATGGCCGCCGTCTTCGATAATCCACGCTATCGGGTTATGCTGATGGATCTTGCAGCTGAAGTTTTGAAAGTAGCGGATTATGCAGGAGTGAAAACAACCGCATTTGATGATTGGAATCCGGCAGATGCTTATCCCAGAGAAACAAGAGACCTGGAACGGATGAGCCGGCAACTGGATATCCACGTGAAAAGATTAAGAGGCTATACAAAAGTACACAGCGGCATTTGGCGAGATATTGCAGTAAGAAAAAGAAAAACGGAAAAGCCTTATCATTTTATTCCTGTGTTTAAATTAGCCGAAGAAGCCAAAATTGAAATGCCCTTATGTCGCCTGCTATTAGAAATGCTGAATGAATTAGAAAATGGGACGCGTTCGTTCTCACTTGATAATCTGGAAATACTCCTTAAAAAAGATAATGAAATATACAATTAGTATATATTGAAATAAAAAAGGAGGAGACAAAATAAATGAAGGTTGTAGCATTTAATGGAAGTCCTCATGAAGAAGGAAATACCTATTATGCGATTAAAACGGTCGCTGATGAACTTGAGAAAGAAGGTATTGCGGTCGAAATTATTCATGTGGGCAATAAATCAATCAGAGGGTGTCTTGCTTGCGGTAAATGTTTTAAAAACAAAGATGAAAAATGTGCCATGTCAAATGATGAGGTTAATGAATGGATTCAAAAAATAAAAAAGGCGGACGGCATTATTTTGGGATCACCTGTTCATTATTCATCAATAGGGGCAACAATGAAAGCATTTTTAGACAGAGCTGTTTATGTTGCCGGTGCCAATAAGGGAATGCTCAGGCACAAGGTCGGCGCACCCGTTGTCGCTGTTAG
>JAQVXR010000077.1 GCA_028709045.1 Desulfitobacteriaceae bacterium
CTGCTCTTGCAACATAAATTGGCTCAAAAAATAGGTAATGATGCTGTTGTCGGAGAGATTTATGTCGGACGAAAATTTCGAGCAACTCGAACCGAAATACAAGGTTACGAAAGGGGAGATCCGGGAGTATATTCTTCAAAAACTCAAGAATGCTGCTTTAGTAAACAGGAGGCAGGTCTCACCTTTTTTCACATGTTGTTGGTTGTGTGGTGGTTTGGTGTGAGATGTTTGCACTTGCAAATTGTTTGTGATGGGTTTAGTGCAGAGGTTCGTGGGTGAAGTGCTTGCTGGTGAAGAAGATGTGAAAAAAGGTGAGAGGTGGTACCTGGTGGCCTAATGAATGAAAACCCGCCTAAATGGATAGGCGGGTTGTTTTCTTATCAGCAAAATACTTAATTAACCTAACCAAAGACAATCACATGCCGATAAGAATTGTTTAATTATTCAAAACAAGGGAAAAACCTATTGGCTTTGGAGGTAAGCACTGCTCTCCGGAACATGCACTATAAGTTACTTCGCCTTTCACAATAACAGGTGTACTCCCCAAAACTTTGATGTTTTGGATAAAGACAACACTGTCACCATAGTATTTTATGGTTTCATCAAATATCTCTTCATATTTGCTGACTAGTTGTCCTACTTCTCGAATATCACCTGTTTTTATTCTGTCGTTTTTGTCAATACTGATTATAGTAGGGCTGGAGATGGTTTTTGAACTTTCCTGGCTGTAAATATGCCATGCAGAGTTCATTTTTGCAATAAAATGGATTTCAAAAGTATTTGAGGAGACCTTAACCGATTTGAATGTCCATTTTACAGGGTCATTTGCCAGTCCGGATATAGAATTAAACAGAAACAGGCATGCCAGACAGATTATAAATTTATTAATTTTCATTTTGATTGTAAAGATTGAGTTGAAATAAGTTATTTTTCTAGTTGGCTTGTAATGATTTGTTCAATGGATTGTCCATATGCATTTTGAGTTATAATAATCCCATTTTTGTCAATAATCCATATTGTCGGGAGAGATTTGATTGAATAAAATTTTGAAAAAGAATCATTCATTCCCACTCCTTCAAATCTTTGAGGCCATGTTATCTTTTTTTCTTTTAGAATCCCAAGTACTCTTTCTTTATCTATTTTGTTATCAAGGCAGATTCCAATGATTTCTAGTCCATTGTCATGATATTTGTCATACAGGACTTTTAACTCTGATAATTCGGCATTACTGGCTTTACACCATGATGCCCAAAAGTTCAATAGAATTACTTTTCCCCGCAATTTTGCCAGATCTACTTTTTGCCCTTCAAGAGCCGTAAAGGGATCCATCTGGACGGGTATTTCTCCCGATTGTGATTTGTATACTTGTTGTTGTAGTTTAGCTTGTTTTATCAAGGCCTGGGTACCTGCTTCACTTACATTTGGATTATCCTTTTTGTCGTGCAACTCCAGAATCTTGGCCCAATAACTCTTAGCCAATTCCTCTGCATTATGGGCTCTGCTCAATGCTCCAAGGAAATCAAGCGCACGATTGGCAATCACTGGTAGCCCTGAGTATTTATTGATATGATTAGTAAAGTCTTGCCACAATGCTTCCCAGTAATGTAATCCCACCATTTTCCAGTAATCATCTTCTATCCCGCTCACCGGAGTCTCCGGATTTTCATTCCTGAATGGGAGAATATTCCAATACGAATGAGTCTGACCCCAGTTGCTGGTGAATATTATCCAGTCAATCTCTTCTTTATACTCCGGAGATTGAGCCCATTGCATTTCTTTCATAGCAATATTGTCTCTGTTTTTCCTCCATTCTGCCTCTGCCTTGAAATCACGGGGAAACTTCCGGAATGATGCAGATGCCGTTTTTAAAGAAATATTTTCCGGGATCCGACTAGTATCTACCCAGCTTATTATATTAAACATATGTGCTTTGGAAAAAATCTTAAATGCAGATAATCTTCTGGGATCACCAATGAATTTATATTTATTCCAAAAATCGAATGATTTTGTCAGGATATCTCTGCCAAGCTCTTCTTTCATGAATATATATGAGGCGTAGTCTTTTGGTTCAGAAGAGTTTGGTTTAATTATTGCGTTTTGATTTATTACTTTTTGTAGTGCGCCCCAATCTTCATTTGCCTGGTTATATTGTTTATTGTGAGATTCAATATTACTTTTTGCCTCTTCAAATAGTTCTTTCTGCTCTGGATCATCGATTATTGCTAAATCCAAAAGTTTAATGGCAGCATCTTTATTATTGTCGGGGTTGTACCTATACATTATGAGAGCTTGCTGGTATCTGGATATAAATCTGAAAGCTCCGTCGGAATCTATATATGCAGAGTCACAAATATCTAAGAATCGTTTATAGTTAAAAGGTAATAAGCGCTTTGTCATGTTGTAAGGAACATAATCCTTAAATTTGGAAACTAAATAATACCATGATCCTTTTGGTGTATTATGCATCTGTTCAATAAGACAATTGTCAGCTGCAATAGAATCGTTCAGGTGCAGTAGTGTTTCATATTTAGACATCGTTAACCCGAATCCGTACAAATTGTATTTAATGTCGTCTGTTACGTGGGGCATGAGGCTATCAATTAGTTGTAATTTCCCATAGTTCCCTTTGGTTTTACTTCTATTATTCAATTGGTTAATAAGACCGCTGATTATGTTTTGTTGTTTTTGTTTCAAAGAGTCTTCGTTTATTTTAATTGTTTCTGATACATGACCATAGTTAAGGACAGACTCAAGTTCTTTTTCACTGTGACCGTATGAGGCGATCTTTCCTTCTTGGTCAACAATGAAAGTAGTTGGATAGCATGTTACACCCCATTTATCATTAGTGGTGTTATTATAGGAGTCCAGTGCACCCGTATAATTTATACCCATCCTCTCTGCAAATTTTTCAATAAATTCGGGTTTAGTATTACCTGCTACATATATGGCAATAACCTCTACTTGGTCGCGGTATTTTTGAGCTATGTGTTTAAGATGAGGTATGATTTTTACGCATCCCGGACAAGCTATCAATGTCATGTCAATCAGATATACTTTTCCTTTTTGAAATTCGGTGACAGCATTACCCTTAATCCATTTTTGGATGTGTACGAGATTTGGAGCTTTCTCTCCAATTTTTATTTTTTCTGTATGGTCCTGACTACTTGCAAAATTTGTGTAAGTAGTGAATAATAATATGATTATGAGTATCTTTTTCATTGAGATTTTGTTTGGTTAGACAATTACAATCCAAGAACCTGTCAGATACGACATTCTTTGCCGTATCTGACCGTTCAAGATGCAACAAGGTTTCAATCAATAAATTTAATATCCGGGATTTTGCTGTAGAAATGGATTCTTAATCAATTCACTTTGAGGAATTGGATAAAGCAGGTCATTTTGGGTTAAACCGCTTTTTATTGGACTTAATATTGTTAAAGCTAGGCCGGTACGTTTAAGGTCGAACCAACGGTGCCCCCATTCTGTGAATAACTCTACTCTTCTTTCTTGCATAATGGCATCCAATAGCTCCTCTTTACCAATTGATGGGTTTGTATTTGCAATTAAAGGTAGTCCGGCTCTTTCTCGGATGGCATCTACATCTGATATTGCTAAGTCCAGTTTGTCCTGTTGTGCCCTTGCCTCTGCCCTGATCAGGTATTGCTCTGCCAAACGAAATACAGTTGAGTTTTCCTTGCGGGAATCATCGGGGTTTGTGGTAGCCGTTGATCGATAGGAGCGGTATTTATATGACATCGGGAAGTTTTTCCGATTTGTTCTTATCCAGTCTGTTTTACGCAAATCTCCTATTTCGAAAATCCCTGGGAACTCTACGTTCCCTACAAATTCATCACGAAGGGAAAAATATGAAAGGATTGTACTCATTGTACTTGATGCCCCATAAAAATGTTCACCTTCACTGGTATAAGAGTTGTTGTTAAAGTTGTATATCTGCCATATGGCTTCTTTGTTACCAGGGAGGGTGATTCCGGACAGAGGAACCAAACTATAATCGGCACTATTGCCAATAACTGTGCTTGCTGCTGACTCTGCATCTATCCACTTTTCCTGGTACAAATAGACCCTGGACAGCAGTGATGAGGCGACTGATTTATTGACCCTGTACCTTCCGGAAGTAGGGTAACTTGAAGAGAGTAGCTCTATTGCCTCTTTCAGGTCAGATTCAATCTGCAAATAAACTGAACTTACAGGAGTTCGTTCCATTTTTGAAGTAATAATATAATCGGTTGATGTTACATATGGGATATCCCCGAATAAATTCACCAAATAGAAATGAAGGAAAGAGCGAATAAAAAGAGCTTCACCAATAAACTGCGATTTTGCAGTCTCACTGATTCCGGTTGAATTGTTCAATCCTTGTATTACATCATTTGCCCTATAGATTGTTGTATATGCATAGGTCCAAAATTGGCTTATGTAGCTATTATCGGCTATAAGGTCGTTTTCTTTGAACATGTTAATGCTTGGGTCGTTGTAATTGAAAGTTAGTTCGTCTGCAGATAGACCTGTCCGCCATGCAATTTGAAACCCGGTACAATAGTATGGGTTCATAAAAGTACTGTATACACCCCTTAATGCAGCTTCGGCCGTAGAGTTGTCGCTATAAACTTGTGACTTTAAGAGAGAGGCAGGTGGAGATTCAACTTCAAGCAATTTCTCACAAGAGATTGTTGTGAATAGCAACGGGAGTAATAATATTATTATTCTACCCTTTAATATGTCTGTATATTTTGTAAAATGGATATTTTTCATGATAATACATTTTGAAAGTTAAAATTTAAGTTGCAGTCCTGCTGTAATTATCCTTAATTGAGGATAGTTGCTGCCACTCTCGACGTCCAGGACGTAACGATTGTATTTAGAAATAGTAAAGAGATTCTGTCCTTGTAAAAATATTTTTGCATTTTTTGCTCCTGTTTTTTTTGCTATACTCCGGGGGAGGGTATAGGAGAGAGAAAGTGTTTGTAAACGGATAAAAGATGCATCTGTTATAGCATCGGAGGAGTTGTAATAACTTGACATGGTTGTTCCCGGGCTTGTTTGTGTAAATCTTTGTACGTCGGTAATGTCTCCCGGTTTTTGCCATCGTTCATTCCACGCCCACAAGGGTATGTTCTTTTGAGTTCCTGCATTGTAAACTGGATTCAACAATGCTTTCTGCTCTTTGAATCTTAGCAGGAAAGAAAGTTCTATGTTCTTATAATTAATGTTGTTGGTTATGCCTCCAAAATATTTGCTATCCTGGGAGTACGAAAACTGCTGGTCGTTGCTGTTAATTACACCATTTTTATCTACATCCAAGAAGGTATGCAAGCCTGTCTGAGGATCAACCCCTTGCCAGATATAAGTGCGCTTTATTGAAAGGGGTTCTCCTACTTTGTAATATGTTGCATAAGGAGAATCCTCTATGCCGGGAAAGGCTACAAGTTTGTTTTGCGGGAATGACAAATTTGTATAAATACTCCAATTGAAGTTCTCTTTTTGGATTACCTCTGCCTTGAATACCATCTCCCATCCTGAGTTCTCTATTGTGGCTTCAAAGTTCCTAAGAATTGATGAAAAACCTGTAATGTCAGGTAAGGTATAATTAACCAGTTGATTAGAAGATCGATTCTGGTACCAGCTTATTTCAAATCCATATCGGTTGTTTGAAAAATATGATTCGAGCGCCACCTCAAGCTTATTAGTTTGTTCCCATTTAAAATCCGGATTGTAATGTGAGTTAGGATATAGGCTTAGTGCCCCCTCGTACGCTACTGTAGATGGAGCCATTTGATACAGGTTGTAATACTGGTAGTCACCAATCAGGTCATTACCGGTGACTCCATAGCTGGCCCTAAGCTTGCCAAAACTCAGGAAGGGGATTGCTTTATTTATCCATTGTTCTTCGGAAAATATCCAGGCAGCTCCTATGGCACCAAAGTTTCCGAAACGATTCTCAGGTCCAAATCGGGATGAACCTTCACGACGTCCTGTTAAGTTTATCAGGTAGCGTTCGTTGTAATTGTACCCAATCCTTGCAAAGGCAGAATTGTATTTGTAATTGGAGTATGTAGAGGAGACAGAGACCTTTCCTGCTGCATTTATAGAATTAAGCAGAGCATCAGATGTGTAGTTTGTGCCTTGCAATAGTTGGTATTCATTCAGGTTTTCCTGGTATGAGACTCCGGCAATAATGTCAAGATTGTGGTTGCCGGTTGTCTTTATATAGGTTAGTTGGGGTTCGATAATAAGTGATTGACGTTTGTTTGTACCAAAGTCTGCGCTGGGAGTTATATACTGACGGACAATAGGAGCGTACACAGTGGTGGGATTTTTATATTTTGTATCTCCGCTCATATCTGTATAACCAAGGTTTGTTTTTATCCTAAGGCCTTTTAGTATTAAATATGAGAGGCTTACACTTACCGTGAGATTTCTGTTTTCCGATGTGGCAGGGTTTACTAAATTTGCAATGGGATTGGTCCAGGTAGCAGACCCGTTATTGTTTATTGCCCAGTTTAACTCGCCGTTATCCAGATAAAGTGGAGGAGCAACCGGTGGCAGGGAGAGAGCTTGGTAAATTCTGCCATTCCCGGAAACATTTTTGTCAATGCCGTAGTTAAGGGCAACACCAACAGTAAACTTATTATTGGCAGAGGTGTGATTAAGGCTCATATTGCCACCAAGTCGATGATAGCCCAAACCTTTATAAATCAACTCTTCGTTGTGGTAGCTCCCTCCTAAACGAAAACTGGTTTGTGCATTACCTCCCGAAACATTCAATTGCAGGTTTGTGATGTTTGCAGTTCCGCTCAATAGTTCTTTTTGCCAGTTTGTATAGCGGGTGGTATCCCACATGCCGTTTATATCTGCGTGAGATGTTGATGTCGGGCTTATTGTTGTTCCGTCGTTTTTCAAGGCTTCTCGTCGCATGGCGAGGTATTGTTCGCTGTTAAGTAATTCTAACCTTCGTGTTATATTGCCGGCACCTTGATAAAAGTTAACATCAAGATCCGTTTTGCCGGAAACTCCTTTTTTTGTTGTGATTAAAATAACCCCGTTGGCACCCCTTGATCCGTAAATGGCTGTTGCATCTGCATCTTTCAATATTTCTACACTTTGGATGTTCTCTAGGTTGATTGTGCTTAAAGGGTCTAATTTTCCTCCAAAGCGTTGTTGGCTGTTGCCTGATAAAGAAAGAGACTCTGAACTTACTGGTATCCCGTCAATTATATAAAGGGGCAAGTTGCCATCTATGCCAACACTACCGGGAATGGATTTTCCCAAATCTGTAGTCCGAAGGCTGTTGTGTCCACGTATTCTTATTGTTGGGGCAATTCCGGGACCACTGGCAGGGATAATATCCAACCCTGCGACTCTGCCTTGCAAAGCCATCAATGGACTTATTACTGGTTGGTTCGTCAACTCTTTTGCGGTAACCTTTGTGATATTTCCGGTTTTTGTTTTTTCTGTTACTGTATAATATCCTGCATTAATTGTTGCTGCCTCAAGCTCTTTGATGTCTTCTTGAAGTACTATGTCAATTGTATTTTGGCTGCCGACTGCAATTTCCATTGGGATATATCCTAAGAAGGAGAATGTCAGGATATTATTATCTCTTGCCTTTATTGAGTATTTACCTTCCAGATTTGTACTTGTCCCGGTTTTTGTCCCTTTTATCAATATGTTTACTCCCGGGATAGGTAGTCCTTTGGAATCTGTGACAGTGCCTGTGATTTTTCTCTCTTGCATGTCTGACCCATTTAAATTATAGTAAACGCTGTCAATAGGTTTTTTATTCTTAGGGGTATTAAGTGTCAGGATTATATAGTCACCGTCTTCTATGTAGAAAATTTTTCTTGGGATTAAGATTTCGTCCAGGACTTTTGATAACTCTTGGTTTTTTGCCTCGATTGATAATTTTTCTTCTATGTTGATGATATTCCCGCTATAAGCAAATTTCACCTTAGTTTGTTGTTCAATTGCTGATAGGACCTTTTTGAGTGAAATGTTTGAGTACTCAAGAGTAACTTGTCGGTTTAACACTCCCTGTCCATATGTGTCATGAGCATAGGCCATACTACAGAAAATTACTCCTAAAACCATGTTTATAAGGGAGAGTCGCATGAGAGTGATAATTAGATAAGTGTTTTTACATTGTCTCGGGACACATTTTGTTAGGTCCGGTGTATGCCGGAGACTTTTTTTAAGAAATTTTTGCATAATTTTGTAATGTTTAATTGTTAAAAATTTTTTATTGGAGAACTTAAGCAATTAGACCTGGCAGGGGTGTTGGTAGCACTCCTGCTTTCGTTGGATTTTATTTCATTGTCTTTAATGTTATTTTGCTATCGTTTATTTTATATTCTGTGGATAGAACCTTAGAAATAATATCAAGCGTTTTATCAAGTGATTGGCTTGTCAGATCGGCTGTAATTATATTCTCATAAAGGGATTCGTCTTCAAGTTTAATTACAACTTCAAACTTCTTTTCTATTTTTTGAATTACAACTTTTAAACTTGTATCCTCGAATTTCATGTCGTATTCTGTCCCTCTGGTTATATTTGCAATTATTGGTTTGGCAGTTTGTTTTTGTTCTTTTGCCAGTTCTTTGCTTATTACATTATAAAGTGCCTTATCTTGGGATTGTAAAACTACCTCATTGTTATTGTAATTGGATGTTACAGAAACTTTTCCGGTAAGAACTACAACCTCAATATTCTCATCCCGGGCATTTATGTTAAAGCTTGTGCCTAAAACTTTGGTGGTAAGCTCTCCTGAATGGACAATAAATGGCCTTCCGGGGTCTTTTTCAATTTCGAACAGTGCTTCACCGGTGATGCTTACAATGCGCTCTTCCTTCTTTTTGAAATTTTTAGGGTATTTCATACTACTGTTTGGTTTTAACCAAACTATACTGCCATCGGATAATAATATTTTTTGAATATTTGCAGATGATACAACTTCTTCTGTAGAGTACTTTTTGTTTTCTAAATATTCATAGTATTCTAATGAGCCCACACCCAATGATATTATAAATACAATTGAGGCTGCAATTTTCATTATCGGCTTCAAATAATTAATTCTAGGTGCATTAATTTTTGTGTGGATGTTTGCCATCTGAAAGACAGATGCCTTTATAGCCTCTTTTGTTCTTGTTTTATCTGTATCACTTTTAAAAGGAATGGTCTCTTTGTAGTGTGAATCAAGCCAACTTTCAATGAGTTTTCTTTCTTCTGCAGTGCATTCCCCGGTTTCATACCTGGAAAGTATTTTTTTAAAATCCGATTCAGTCATCTTATGGTGTTTTATGATGCTTTTGTATATATAGTATCACAAAGTGGTATATACACCCGATTTTTTATCAAATAAATGATTCTCAAGATTCAGTTTTATTAATTTTTTGAATGAAAACATTTTTATATAATTTTGATCAAACCTTTTTGCAATAATTAAGATTAAAGATTGTACTGATATTGAATTATGTTCCCTTCTTGAAAATGGAAGAGATGATGCCTTTAGTGAAATTTATGATCGCTATTGGGAGAGGTTGTATGTATATGTTTATAGCCGCACCAATTCTTCTGATTTGTCTTTTGAGATTACTCAAGATGTCTTTTTATCGCTCTGGCAAAGAAGGAATGAGGTGGTTTTTCACACTTCGTTATCGGCTTATCTCTATACTTGTGTGAGATATAAAATTATTCGCCACATCAACCAAAGCAAGTTAAGAGAGAAGTATTACAGAGATTTTTTATCTTATGCCGGATTATCTGTGGACAACTCAAATGAAGATCAGGTTAACTATAATGATATTAATAAGTTGATAGAACAAAAAGTAAGTGAACTACCCAAGAAATGCCAGAAGATTTTTAGATTGAGCAGGTATAATGATTTGTCAATCAAAGAAATTTCTCAATTATTAAACATATCACATAAAACTGTTGAAAATCAACTGACTATTGCTTTGAAGTACCTTAGGAAATCTTTAGGGAAGTTAATGATTTTTTTGGTATGATGCAGGTCTGACAGGCTGCAGGTTTCTGGACCGCAGGTCTCGCTGCCGGGCTGCAGGTCTCGCTGCCGGGCTGCAGGTCTCACCTTTTTTCACATGTTGTTGGTTGTGTGGTGGTTTGGTATGAGATGTTTGCACATGGCTCGCTGGCTGGACAGGAGGCAGGTCTCACCTTTTTTTACATGTTATTGGTTGTGTGGTGGTTTGGTGTCGGGTGTTTGCACTTACTGGTTGATTTGTGAGAGGTTTGTGCAGAGGTGCGTGGGTGAAGTGTTTGCTGTTGAAGCAGATGTGAAAAAAGGTGAGAGGTGGTACCTGGTGGTTTGTGCAGAGGTGGTACCTGGTGGTTTGTGCAGAGGTGGGGTAGTGAAGTGCCTGCAGATTAAGGTTATGTGAAAAAAGGTGAGAGGTGCCTCGTGGGTGAGAGGTGCCGCGTGAGGCCTCAGGTTTGTGCAGAGGCGGGGCCGGGTTTATGTGATTTTAATTACTCCGACAATTATTGCTATAGCCGAAATCTCTTTGAGCTGAATCTGAAATGGATTAAAATCTTTATTGCTGGATATTGCCAAAATTGAATCGGACTCTTCTCCTTTTTTTATTTTTTTAATCAAGATACCTTGCTCTGCGGTGGCAATCAGGTGGCATCTTCCCCATTGGATAAATTTACTCTCTTTTATTGTTTTGCAGGCAACTATATCCCCGCTTTTGTATTCATTTTCCATTGAAGAGCCAAAGACTTCGATCAGAAAATCCGGTTTGACCGCGTTGAATTTTGGAATAACGTAGTAGTCTATTACGTCACTTTCGGATAAAAGGAAATTATTGTTGCCAAATCCGGCTGCTGCCATTGGATTAACCAATGGGATGCTATCA
>JAQVXR010000296.1 GCA_028709045.1 Desulfitobacteriaceae bacterium
CTCGGGTTGTCATTTAATTTATTTAAACCATTTCTTCTGCTTCTTCAGCAGTGATGCCACCGGGCAGTTCTTGTTCCGTAAACCCAAAAGGCTCAATAATTTTTAAGAGTTCTCCCGATTCTTCCAGGTTTTTCAGTTCAGCGTTAAAAGCTTCCCGAAAATCGTTGTCATCCTTACGAAAAGCGGTTGCGCCAAAACCTTTGACGTTCTTACCGTCAATTACCGGTTGTTGAAAATCCATGACACGTTCTAAACTAGAATCGTTAGCTGTTTCCAGGGTAGCCTGAACTGCGGGACCTGTGGCGGTAAAAGCATCGGCACGGCCGGCCTGTACTGCGGCTAGAGCTGATGTAATATCAGGGACGGTAATAATGCGGTCTTCGGGAACACCGCAGGCAGTTAAATAATCGTATTCAATTACGCCGCTGGGGATTGCCACAATGGCTGTTTCGTGCTTTGCAATATCTTCATAGCTATGTAGGTCTAAGGGATTTCCTTTTTTCACCCCAAGACCTTCCCCGATAGTGTATTCGGGATTGGCAAAAGCAACTTCTTTGGCCCGGTCCGGAGTAATATACATGCCTGCCGTGATCATATCAAAGCGCTTGGCTTGTAGCCCCGGAATCAAGGCACCGAATTCGGTAAGTTCTCCGCGCATTTCTTCAATTCCTAAGTTTTTCAAAATTACCCGGGCTACCTCAACAGCTTCACCGGTCAGTTCGCCCTCAGGTGTTTGATAAGCGTACGGCTTTTCATTAGCAAAACCAACTGTGACATAACCTTGTGCTTTTACTTTTTCAAGTGTGGTCTGGGCTGTATCTTCTCCTGTTTCTGTTCCCGGTTCCGAATTTGTATCCGTCCCGCCGCATCCTGCCAACGCCAGCAAACCGAAACATAATACACCTACCAAAATTGTTTTCGTCCATAAACTAAACTTGCTCATTTTTTCCACTCTCCTAATGTTAATTTAGCAGACGAAGGATAAACTGAAAAAGAACAACACAAAAAGGGCCATATATAGTGGCCCCCCAAAGGAAAACGCATTTAAACTTTCAATTAAAATAAAGAAACCGAAAGCAAATGTTTCACACGCTTACGAGGTTAGCTGACGGATTCGGATTTGAAACATATCCTACGCATAAGCAATAATACTTAATGCGATTCACCCCAGAAATGGTTCCCCCGTTTTCCTTTTGGGAAATTCAGCCTTTTTTAAAGATGTAAAAAAGTTCGCCTACCTATATAATAGGTTATCCTAATTGATAAAGAGATGTCAAGACAAAATATGGCTTATAGAATGGAAGTATACTGATTATAGTCTGTTTATAATAAAATAAATAACAGATACAAAGAAATCCAAACCCGTTTTACCCTTCTACTAAATGCTTTTTTCTGGTAGAATCAATATAGATGATAATAATTTCAACCCCGGTTATTAACAACGAATAGGAGTAATCCATATGAATTGGCTGCAAAAATTTATGATGGGGAGGTATGGCAGCGACCAGCTCTCCCTGGTTTTACTGATAGTATCGATATTGCTGACTCTTATTTCTCAGTTAACAGAACTTTTGCTGTTGGGATTTGTTGCGTATGTTCTTTTAGGGATAGCTTTATTTAGAATGCTGTCAAGAGATACGGCAAAGCGCAGTATGGAAAATTATAAGTTCTCCATCCTGATCAGCCCGATCTATTCCTGGTTTAAGAAAACAGAGAACCACGCGAAAGAAGCAAAAACCCATAAATATTATAAATGCCCGGAGTGCAAGACAAAATTACGATTGCCCAAAGGAAAAGGGAAAATTAAAATTACCTGTCCAAAATGTAATTATCAATTTATGAAAAAAACCTAAAAAATAATGAAGGCCACCTTGATTGAAGGTGGCCTCACTTTACGAATTGATTAAGCACGGGAAGGAGATTTAATTATCTTACTATGACTCATAAGTTCCACTTCCTGTTCCTGCTTTTTTCCGTTAAGATGCCTCGTATCCCAAAAAAGAAAGATGCCGGTGATAATAGTTGACATCAAGTCGGCCAGAGGACCGGAAACAATCACTCCGTTCAAGCCGAAAAACTTGGGCAGAATGAGGAGAGCAGGAATAAAGATCAGCACCTGTCTGGATAAACTTAAAAACATGGCATGAATGGGCTTCCCGATAGCCTGGAAGTAGCCGGATCCAACTATTTGGAACCCTACTATGGGCAGAAAGATCAGGAAGATCAGCAAAGCCCTACTACCAAAAGCAATCAGCTCGCTGTCCTTGCTGTTGAAAAGGGCAATCAGCTCTGTGGGAAATATTCTGGTGATGATAAAACCAAATGTAGCAAGTGCTGTGGCAACAATAATTGAGTATTTCAAAAATTCCTTGACCCGATCGTATTTTTTGGCGCCGAAATTAAAACCAATGAGGGGCTGAACGCCGGTGTTAATACCGATGATGGGCATAATGATCAGTGTCATCAGGGTCGTGACAATTCCCATACCGGAAATAGCCAAGTCTCCTCCGTAGGTTTTTAAGCTGCTGTTCATCAGAGCAGCAAGCACGCTTTGCGCTATCTGGATGGTAAAAGGAGATAGCCCGAAATACATAATGATCCAGACTAATGACGGATCGA
>JAQVXR010000297.1 GCA_028709045.1 Desulfitobacteriaceae bacterium
GCCAATAACTGTTTTCTGCCAGAAAAAGCTGATAATCAACTTGGGAAACAGTTTCTTGGAACCTTTTAAAGGCACGGCGAAAAAGATTATCCTTGAAATTTTTTGCCTGACCAAAATCAATACGGTCATTGGGGAAATCCGGCAGAGATGCTGTCTCATTGACATCAAGGAGACCATCAGCAACTAACTTATCCGGACTGATGAAAAGCGGATTTCCGGCAAAAGCAGAGTAGCCTTGGTAGGGAGAACCATCGGAACCGGTGGGTCCGAGAGGCAGTATCTGCCACAAATCCTGGCCGCTGGCAATTAACAGATCAACAAAGCGATACGCTTCATCCCCTAAATCTCCAATCCCATAACGTGAAGGGAGAGAACTAATATGAAGCAGAATGCCATACTCTCTCTTTGCCCTTGTATTATCACTCATGGACGCCACCGTTCTTTCCCATGAAAAGCACTCCTTCCAAGGGAGGGACATCCATAGATAAAAAGCCGTCCCGGTACTGATAGTTTCTTCTGTTGTCCTCATCCAGCAAATTAACGATTGTCAGAGGAGACCAGAGGCGTAAGTCAATTTCTAATTTTTGGGGAATATTTTCGTTTCTGTTAACGGCAATAAGAAAGAATCCGTCTTGTTTAGGTGCGCCAAAAATATCTCTCCCACCGGAAATCCGCCGAACATAGCAAAAAACATCCTCCCCGGCAGGAATCAAATGCCATTCCCCTGTTTTTAAAGAGTCATGTTGATTGCGTAAATTAATTAGCTTCCGATACCAGGCAAGAAGCGCCTGATCCTCTTTCCCCCAGGGAAAGGTACCCCGGTTATAAGGATCCCCGTAGCCTTCCATGCCCACCTCATCCCCATAATAAATCAAAGGAACACCGGGAAATGTAATTTGCAGCAAAGAAAAAAGTTTTAACCTTTTTAGACCAAGCATCCGATTTTCTTCTGGCAACCGATAATTGGCCCGTTCCCAATTGGTGAGGCTCTCTTCCGGCGGTGCTTCTCCCAACACAGTAAGAATACGAGGTACATCATGACTTCCTGCCATGTTTAAAAGGGCATAAAAGTTTTCCCGGGGATAATTTTCATAAAGACTCATGAACCGAGCGTAAGTCTCTTTTGTGCTCCTCTTATGAAGAAAAAAATCAATTAAATTTTCTCGGAAGGGGTAATTGGTGACAGAGTCAAGCTCGTCCCCGGCAAAATACCGGCGCATCACTCCGTAGCTGATTTTATGAGAAGCATCCTCCCATACCTCACCGATTATCACTCCATCCGGATCTATCGCTTTCACCACCGTGCGCAGGTTTTGAATAAATTCATCAGGTAGCTCATCAGCCACATCCAAACGCCACCCTTTGATCCCTGCTTTCATCCAGTGCTTCACCACACTATCCTCATCAAAGAGGATATAATCCTGGTAAGACGGTTCCAGTTCATTGACATTGGGCAGGGATTCCACATCCCACCAGCTTTCATATTTTTCCGGGTGCTCATAAAAGCGAAACCAGGGATAATATGGGGATTCCTTAGATTGATAAGCGCCGATACCGGGAAAGTTTCCTCTTTTATTAAAATAAATGCTGTCGCTGCCCGTATGACTGAACACCCCATCCAGAATAATATTCATCCCCCTGCTTTTTGCTTCCTGACACAACCGGGCAAAAACAATATTCCCGCCAAATCCCGGGTCAATATTTTTATAGTCTCCCGTATCATACTTATGATTGCTGTGAGAGTGAAATATGGGATTAAAATAGATACAGCCCACACCTAATTCATCCAGGTAGGATAATTTTTCAATCACCCCGGCCAAATTTCCCCCAAAGAAGTCCCAGCTTACCACCTTGTGTGTCTGAGGATCCCTGATATAAAAAGGAAAATTATCCCAGGAAGCGTGCAGAAGGCTTTGAGGCGGAAGGGAGAGAGTTTTATCTTCGTCTGGGCGACAATAAAAGCGGTCAACAAATATTTGATAGACTACCGTTTCCTTAAACCAGGAAGGGGTTTTACCTTTTTCCGAGTAGACGGTAATCTGGTAACGGGAAGGAATATCCCAGGTCATTTCACCCTGCCCGCCTGTACCTTTTCTGTTATTGCCAAAGTAAAAAGCTTTTCCCTCATGCCTAACATAAAAATAATACCAAAGATGGCCTGGTGACTTAGGTGCAGAAAACTCGGCGCCATATAAACGCTTATTGCCGGATTCTTCTTCCAACACCAATGAAACATTTTCTTCCCGGCATCCTGTCCAGAGATTAATAGACACCGCCTCAGGAGGATTTTGAGAAGTTACTTCCAAGCGGAGAGTAAGTTTTGTACCACAAGGAACAGCACCAAAAGGAGCACGGAACAGAGAATCATGAGAGTTATGAGACAATAATATCATCCGGTTCACCTTTTTCTAAGTTGTTTTGCCCTTCCTTTTATCCGATAGCTAACACTTCTATGCTAAGTACTCTGTTTATCTTTTGATGATAAAGGGATGGCTATTCTCCGGCTTCGCCTTTGTCCCATTAATTGACGGGTAAAAAATCAATTCCTGTTTCTCCCATGACGGTGTCTTCTTCGGAAGCAAGTGGGACACTTGTTTGTTTCCATATCTCCATCACAG
>JAQVXR010000078.1:0-1389 GCA_028709045.1 Desulfitobacteriaceae bacterium
AGGTTGCGATATTTTTCTGCATAGTCCAAACCATACCCGACAGCAAACTCATCTGGGATGTCGTAGCCGTTAAAATCCGCTTCCATCTTCACCTTGCGCCGGGAAGGTTTATTAAGAAAGGTACATACCTTTAGACTAGCGGGTTTGCGGGCACGCAAAATTTCCATTAAATAATTCAAAGTAAGTCCTGTATCTATTATGTCTTCCACAACCAGCATGTCACGGCCTTCAATATCTACATCCAGGTCCTTTAAAATCCGGACCGCACCGGAAGATTTCGTGGAGTGTCCGTAGCTGGATACCTCCATAAAGTCAATTTCCAGGGGAAGATCGATTGCCCGGATCAAATCACTCATAAAAACTATGGAACCTTTCAGAATTCCCACAACTAACAATTGTTTGCCTCGATAATCTTCTGATATAGCCCGGCCAAGTTCCCCTACTTTTTGCCGAATCTCTTCCTCTGTAACCAGAATCTTTTTTAAATCCTTTTTCAAAGATAATCCTCCTCAACACCGGCTTTTGTATTATTGCAACAAACTTTCTTAAATTCGGTAAAGCCTGATGAAATTCCTTTTCCGTTAAAAAATTTGTCACCCTACACTGACATATTATTTCTCACCTGCTCGTAAATATATCTTGAAGCAAGTTCTTAACTCAAATGAAGACATTTTGCTCCATCTGAGTTAAAAACTCAAGTGCTCAAATCCATCGTTTTTTTTGAAATCATTCCCGACAAATCAGGGAATGGGATTTTGGATAAGGAGGATATTACATGACAGAAAATAAACCATTTTGGAAAAGTTTTTTACAACCCCGCCGGGTGGGATTTTTTGTTTCAGGTATTCTGCTTTTGTTAATCGCTTATTGGGGAATTTTGTATATCGTAGAAACAACAAAAATTGTTCCTGAAGAGCTTTTACCCGCCTCCATTGATAAAACTATGGCGGCTGAAACATACCGGTTCCACACTAAATCGGTAATCACCATTGACACCAACGAAAAAGTATTAAGTGACATCCAGGGAGAAAAAGCAGGTCCGGATGATCTTCACGTAAGCGGAAATATGTTGGATACGGAAATCGATGTTTATCAAATCGGGGACACTACTTACCGCCTGGATTCCATGACCAAGAAGTGGATCGTCATTGAAAACAACTCCATTTTCCGAGAATCATTATTAATGGCGGAGCTTAATCCCCTTTCCAATTTTCAATTCCGTCAATTAATTTCTACTTCATATTTGGGCAAGGAAAAAATTAACGGAAGAAAATACTACAAAATTGAGTGCATCCCTCAAATCAAAAACCAATGGCTAAATAGCTATTTCAAAAATCTTAAGTATATTATCTGGATCGATAGAAAAGATAAGCTCATAAAAAAAGCGAT
>JAQVXR010000078.1:1489-10813 GCA_028709045.1 Desulfitobacteriaceae bacterium
GCATCATCCTTCTTGGGAATATCGGCAACAACCGTTTCCGTGGTCAGAAGCATAGCAGCGATAGATGCCGCATGCTGGAGAGCGGAACGAGTTACTTTTGCCGGGTCAACAATGCCGGAGCCAATCATATCCTCATAATTACCTGTGGCCGCATTGTAGCCAATACCCTTGGCAGCCTCACGTACTTTTTCTACGACGACTGCTCCTTCAGCACCTGCATTATTGGCGATTTGCTTCACAGGCTCTTCTAAAGCTTTCTTGATAATGTTGATACCAGTCTGTTCATCACCCTCAGCCTGGAGAACTTCCACAGCAGATATCACATTCATAAAGGCAGCCCCGCCCCCAGGTACCATTCCTTCTTCAACGGCAGCCCTGGTAGCAGAGAGAGCATCCTCGATGCGCAATTTCTTTTCTTTCAGTTCGGTTTCGGTGGCAGCCCCAACTTTAATTACGGCAACACCACCGGCTAATTTAGCCAGACGCTCCTGAAGTTTTTCCTTGTCAAATTCAGAAGTGGAGTCATCATACTGTTTCCGGATCTGGGCAACCCGGGCTTCAATATCCTTGGAGTCCCCGGAGCCATCAACAATTGTCGTGTTTTCTTTGCCAACTTTAACCTGGCGGGCTTTGCCCAGCATATCAAGAGTGACATTCTCCAATTTCATGCCGACTTCATCAGAGATTCTTTGGCCACCGGTAAGAATGGCAATATCGTCCAACATTGCTTTTCTGCGATCACCAAAACCAGGTGCTTTCACTGCCACACAGGTAAAGGTTCCTCTCAGTTTGTTAACAACCAAGGTAGCAAGGGCTTCCCCTTCTACGTCTTCTGCAATGATTAAAAGTTGTTTTCCACCTTGAACTACTTTCTCCAAGATGGGAAGAATGTCGCTGATTGATGCAATCTTTTTATCGGTGATCAATATGTATGGCTCATTGAGTACCGCTTCCATTTTATCAGTATCGGTAATCATATAAGGGGAAATATAACCCCGGTCAAACTGCATCCCTTCCACAACTTCTTGGGTGGTCTCAAAACTCTGGCTTTCTTCCACGGTGATGACCCCGTCATTGCCTACTTTATCCATAGCATCGGCTATCAATGTACCGATTTCTGTATCATTTGCAGAAACTGAGGCTACCTGAGTAATAGATTCTTTTGTTTCCACTTTTGTAGCATTTTTCTTTAGCTCTTCTACAGCAGCAGCAACAGCTTTTTCAATTCCCCTTTTCAGGTACATAGGATTGGCTCCGGCCGCCACGTTTTTCATGCCTTCCCGAATAATTGCCTGGGCAAGCAAACAGGCTGTAGTAGTCCCGTCTCCGGCGACATCATTAGTCTTAGTAGCAACTTCTTTTACCAGCTGGGCACCCATATTTTCAATGGGATCTTCCAGTTCGATTTCTCTAGCAATGGTAACACCGTCATTAGTGATTAACGGGGATCCAAATTTCTTCTCCAATACTACGTTTCGGCCTTTAGGGCCAAGTGTAACTTTCACCGCATTCGCCAGTGAGTTAACCCCTTTTTCCAAGGCCTGGCGAGCGTCTTCTCTAAAGACAATTTGTTTGGCCATTTTCTATATCCTCCTCTACACCGTTATTATTCGACAACCGCTAAAATGTCCCGGTCACCGTTTAGAATCAGGTATTCTTCCCCATCCTTCTTGACTTCTGTGCCGGCATATTTAGAATAAATAACCCGGTCACCAACCTTAACCTCCAAGGCAGCTCTTGACCCATTCTCCAAGACTCTCCCCGGGCCTACGGCAACTATTTCGCCCTCCTGGGGTTTCTCCTTGGCGGTATCGGGCAGTACAATGCCGCTTTTTGTTTTTTCCTCAGAAGCAAGTGCCTTAATGACTACACGGTCTCCCAATGGTTTGATGTTCATCAGCTGTACCTCCTTCACTAAGATTAATATTTATTTTATTTTTTTATTGTTAGCACTCACTTAAATTGAGTGCTAATATCCAATAACTATAATATAAAATGAAAGTAAAATATGGCAAACCGACTATACCGCCAATATGGCTTGATATAGGCAATTTAATAAAAATAGGTCTCTCATTCTTTCTTTTTCTTGAGCATACTTATAATTTAAAATTAAGCTACTCTTGATTTTCCTCTATCTGAATTTATTTCCAAATTGAAAAGGGTTTATGCATTGCAAAAAAAAAATTCCTCGCAAATACGAGGAATTCAGTTTTTGAAAAATTATCATTGCTAAGATCGGATATTTATGTGGGTTAGCCTCCAATCGCATTCATCATCCGTTCCTGCACGCCTAGATGATGGTGACCGGGCTTAAGAGCAACTGCCCGATGGACAATTGTTTTTAATTCTTCATCGTCTGTTCCGTTTCGAAGCGATTCAAAACAGCTGAGATAATTATCCGAGTGCAAGCAGGGATATATTCTCCCATCTGCCGTTAAACGAATGCGATTGCATTTGGCGCAAAAATGATTGCTGATTGCGCTGATAAAACCTACTGTACCCTGGCACCCCGGCAGCTGCCAGACTTGAGCCGGACCGTTTCCATTGACTCGGGCAGGTTTTAACTCGCCCACTTCCCGGAGGCGATCGATGGTTTCTGCCGTACTGACAAAGCTGTCCTTTCCCCAGATACTATCTGTGCCTACCGGCATCAATTCAATAAAGCGCACATGCAGTGGCATATCCTTGGATAAAAGGGCCAGGTCAACAACTTCGTCATGATTAAAACCCCGTACCACCACCGTATTTAACTTGACCGGTTCTAAGCCGGCCTGAAAAGCGGCTTCGATCCCCTTCAACACCTTGTTGACATCTCCGCCCCGGGTAATCCAGGCATACCTTTCCTTGT
The DNA here is from genome assembly GCA_028709045.1 of Desulfitobacteriaceae bacterium. GTDB lineage: Bacteria > Bacillota > Dehalobacteriia > Dehalobacteriales > Dehalobacteriaceae > JAQVXR01. The sequence continues at coordinate 4,338 of JAQVXR010000078.1, forward strand.
TCAGAGAGTCCAAACTGATATTGATCCGGTTTATTCCTGCCTGCTTTAAATCAGCCGCCATCCGGGAGAGCAAAATACCATTGCTTGTTATGCTGATATCTTGCAAGCCAATATTATTTAATCTTTCGATAAAATTTAACAGGCCTTTACGGACCAGAGGTTCACCTCCGGTGATGCGTACCTTGCTGATTCCTTCTTTAGTAAACGCCTGTACCATCCGGTAAATTTCTTCCCAGCGGAGAAGCTGCTCATGGCTCTTTATATCTACTCCCTCTTCCGGCATGCAGTAGCGGCAACGCAAATTGCATTTATCGGTAACGGAAATGCGCAGATACTCAATTTTTCGATGGAATCTGTCAGTTAGCATATTTAGTTCCTCCACATGATTTTTCCGGTATCTCTTGTGCTGTACCCGCCTAAGCCTTCTACTTCTTCAAGAAATCCTTTTATGGAAATTACTTCTCTTAAGGAACGGACCAACTCAGAATCCCAATATTCAGCATCAACCAAAAGATCATACCTCTCTTCGGCAATCGGAATAAAATCCAGATCCATCGCCTGTGCCGCCGCCAAAATCCCCATCCCGCAATCGGCAGTTCCTGATGTGATCGCTACCGCCACCGCTAAATGGGTAAACTCTTCCCGCCTATAACCATCAATATCAGTAGGCTGAATCCCCAGTTGCTGCAATTGGTAGTCAAACAATACCCGGGTTCCTGCTCCTGCCTGCCGGTTCACAAAGGTAATACCCGGGCAGGATATATCGGTAATTCCTTTAATGTTTTTCGGGTTTCCTTTGGAAACGATTATCCCCTGCTGTCGGTAAACCAAATTAAAAAGCACTACCCGTTTTTCCGGCAGATATTTTTTAATATACGATACATTGTACTCTCCGGTTTTGGGGTCAAGCAGGTGAATTCCTGCAGCATGAGCCTCTCCCCGCCTGATTGCCATCAAACCACCGGTGCTGCCAACATGGGCACTGGAAAGATAAGCCAAACCTTTTTTCTCTAAATGATTACGAATAATATCCAGACACATATCATGGCTACCTGTGATGACTAAAGTTCGTTCAACTCTCTCCGATTCCCGCATCAATTCCACATCTACTTCCTGCCCGGCATGATACCCTTCGGAAAGTCGCGGTACTCTGAGAATTCCATCCGCCTTTACCAAAGAAGTAACAATTCCGGCGCCCCGGGAAATGGGTGTGGCAATTACTTTTCCGCCAATTTTCCCCAGCTTGACTCTCATAAACTCCTCTTGTCCCAAAGGGGAAACGATTTTTTTAGCTGTCAGTGCTTTTATCTTTCGGGGCACAGGTAAATCTGTCCCCCCAAGACGATAGACAAGGGGCTTTACAAAGAGGTCAAGGGTAAAATAAGCGGATACCGGATATCCGGGAATGCCCACAACAGGTGTCTCTCCAATGGCACCAAGGATTACAGGTTTCCCAGGCTTAATTGCCACTCCGTGAACGACAACCTCTCCTAATTCCCGGATGATATCTGTGGTAAAATCTTCTCGACCGGCGGAAGAGCCGGCATTAACCACTACTACGTCAAAATCAGCAGCAGCGGCTTTTATTTTCTCTTTTAATAAATCATAATCATCCACAGTCATCCCCAAAACTTGGGCCTCTGCACCCCAACTTCGCACTGCCGCTGCCAGCATTGCCCCATTATATTCGATAATGTCCCCAGGTTTTAGTTCACTGCCGGGGGAAACAAGCTCTGTTCCCGTAGGAAGAATCGCCACTCGAACCCGGGAATAGACGTTGACATTGAGCACCCCGCCGGCAAGCAAGGCACCGATATCTACCGGAGATAACCGATGGCGGGCAGGGACGATCATTTCTCCCACAACCATATCCTCCCCTACAGTGCGAACATGCTGCCAGGGAGCTACAGGCTGGATAATCTCCACCGTGTCTTCATCCGGATAGTGGAGATTCTCAACCATGATTATGGCATCAAAACCCTGGGGAACGGGATCCCCCGTATCAACTTCAATCGCCTGCTCATTTATTTTTAACCGAATCGGGGTGGTTTCACTAGCCCCGTAAGTATCCTCTGCCCGGACAGCTACCCCATCCATAGCGGAAGCATGGTAATGGGGTGATGAAACAAGGGCATATACCGCTTCAGCCGTTATCCTGCCGGCTGTTTGGGAAGCGGGGACTACCTCTGTTTTGCCTTTAATACTTTTCTTGTTCAGGAATTCCCAGTATCTCTCATGGGCATCCTCAACGGGCAGGTTATCTAAATAGACACTTCTTTTTGCCACCGATATCATCTCCAAAACATAAAGTTTCCTGACCGTACTATCAGAAGAGGATCACCTCAACTTTTTCCCCTGCGCATAATCCCTCTTTTGAAAGAGGAATCCGAATCATCCCATCTGCCTCAGTCAGAGTATGAATCAAACCGGATTTACCCAGCACCGGGGAAGCCACTGTTGTATTGTTATCCGATAAAAGCTTAACCCGTACATAGTCTTCCCGGCCCGGACCGGAAGAGAGATTCCTGTTCAGAACCGCCCAGACAGTCTGCTCGTCGTTTTTATATGTGCCCCATTTTAACAGGGGCTGAACAAGCAAATAAAAGGCAATCGCAGCGGATGCCGGATGCCCGGGCAGTCCCATAACCAGCTTGTTTTTTAGGACCGCTGCTAGAGTAGGCTTACCTGGTCGGATAGCAAGTCCGTGAAAAATCAGCCCTTCTGACAACACATCCAAAGTAAGATCCCGGACGCCAACAGAACTTCCGCCCGAAATAATAACCAGGTCGTTTTCCTCTATTGCCTTATCCAAGGTACGCTGAAGCAGAGTCGAATCATCCCTGACAATACCATAGAGGGTAGGAATCCCGCCGCTTTTTTCAATCATACCGGCCAGACAATAACTGTTGACATCTCTTACTTGCCCCTCCTTGGGAACAGCTGCCGGTTCCACCAATTCCTCTCCGGTGGAGATAACCCCCACACGAAGTCGCTTAGAGACTTCCAGGGTTTCATACCCAACAGCCGCAGCCAGTCCCATTTGGTACGGCCCGATTACCGTTCCCTGGGCAAGAACCACACTTCCTGCTGCCACATCCTCTCCCTGCCTGAGAACATAGTCGCCAGGAGCGGAAGGTTTAAAAACTTCTATAGTTTCATCATCCAACTTTTCCGTATACTCAACCATCACTATTCCGTCTGCCCCCAGAGGAAGCATTCCCCCAGTGGCAATAGCCACTGCTTCATTGGCCTGAAGGGTAACATCGGGCTTATCCCCCATCCCGACTTCCCCTGCAATATTAAATAAAGCAGGCAAAGATTCTGATGCCCCAAAAGTATCCGCCGCCCGAACAGCGTAACCGTCGACGACAGACCTGTCAAATCCGGGCACGGGCTCTGCTGCCATTAAATCTATCGCCAGCCGCCTGTTCAGGGACTCACTGATCTTTACTTTTTCGATTCCTTGAGGCATCTTCCATTGGTTGGTGATTAGGCTGCGCCCCTTATCAAGAGTCACAACCTGGAATAATTCGCTCATTGGAAACATCCTAATTGACAGTCTCTGATTTTAATCCCCAGTTCATCAGCAGCAGCCCCAATCATCCGTAAGGGCACTCCCAATTCTTCACCTAATTTATGGGCCTCGGCACAACTAATGTGCTCGTCTTTTGCCGCTTTCCGGACTGCATCCAGGACATTCTGTGGAATCTGATTCATGTTTTCCCCTCCCATTCGGCATAATCAGTATATTTTTTTAAATAAAAAAGACACCCTCGGAAAGGATGTCAATTCTCTTTACTCCTTTCCAATCACGGGAGGTAAGGCCGTTACCAGCCGCTACCCTTTGGCCCTAAGGCCAGACTGCTTTACCCGGTATATCATTGGGTCAAACAGTTCGGAGAATATAATATTTTAAATTTTTTATTAATGGACATTATTCTACTTGATTTTTAAAAATCCTTTTTCTCAATAGCCGCTTGAAAATCTGCTCCAGGCAAAATTATGGAAAAGGTACTTCCTTTACCCATCGTACTGTTAACTTTTATGTCCCCTCCATGGTTTTGCATAATCCGATAACTAACCGCCAACCCAAGGCCTGTCCCTTCATCTTTTGTCGTAAAGAACGGCTTACCAAGCTGCTTCAAAGTCTCTTCATCAATGCCAATGCCGGTATCAGACACATCAACCCTTGCCTCATTTAAATAAAAATCATAACATGTTCTGATGGTAACCGTCCCTCCCTGGGGCATTGCAGCCAAGGCATTTGACAAGAGATTGATCAGTACCTGCTTGATTTGAGACTCATCAAGCATTAAGGGGGGTACTTTCAAGCCGTATTCTTCCACAATTTTAATATTCTTATAGGCAGCATCACTGGACATGAGGATTACCGCATCCCGGACCAGATGATTTAAATCATGCTCTGCCAGACTGGGTTGAGTCGGGCGGGAAAATTGTAAAAACTCTTTTATTATTGTGTTTACCCGTTCGATCTCCTCAATAACAATATTGGAATGAGCGATCATAGGCACCGCTATATCTCGGCTTTTTTCCTGAAGCAGCTGGACAAAGCATTTTATCGATTGCAACGGATTGCGTATTTCATGGGCAATTCCTGCTGCCATCTGTCCGACCGCACTCAGGCACTCATTTCTTTGCATCTGTTCTTCCAACAAACGATTAGCTGTGTTGTCTTTGATCTTGAGAAATACTCCCATCGGGAGACCGGTATTATCCTTGAGTATTTTTGTCGTAATATTTAATGTCCGCTTTTCACCGTAAAACGAACTGTCCACTTCAATATCATCATAGCATATCCCCCGAACTATCACATCTTCCAGAAAGGACAAAAGGGACTGCTGGTTATGAAGAACCAGATTCCCCGCTTGCAGCTCCCGATAAGACTTGCCCACCGCCAGTTTCTTTTCCGTTCCTAATAGTTCTTCTCCCACACTGTTAATAAAAGTGATTGCCCCGTCTTTATCCAAAGTGATGATCCCTGACTCAATCGACTCAAGAATGCTATGGCCTAGTTTTGTGATAACACAGAGGTCGACTGCCCAGGACTTTGCCTCTTGAAATATTCTTTCCTCCACCGGGTCTTGGGAAATAGGCCGGTCCAGGTTTGCTTTTATATTCTTAATGGATGTTTCCAACCATGAGAGATATCTTCGAAACAGGGTATCAAGTAAAAAAGTTGCTGCTATGCCCCAAAAAAGAGCTACAGCAATGATAATCAGTCCCCAATACCTTACACTAAAAGGCCCCTCGTTTTCTTGGGATAAACATAATACTCCCGCCCCCATTAATGGAACAACGGAAATAACAAAAGCAACTATCGCCATCCGATAAACAACTTTTATTCTACCAAACACGAAATCACCCTGGCATTTTTTGGTATCTAGCGATTTTTAATTCGTGCTTCCCATGATTATTCCTCTATTTGTGTTTCGCCATTGTTCGGCAGAAATAAGGAACGGGGTCAAGATTTTGGACATTGATAGAGATTTTCTTCAGTTATTACCATATCCATTGGTTGGTCAAATTTATCCGGGGTCAATGAATTAATTATCTGCAGTTGAAATGCCACGGCAATTTTTGGCGTCCCAGACGTCAAGCGGGGAAGAAAACGATCATAGTAACCACCTCCGTACCCCAGCCGGTTTCCCTGAGGATCGAAGGCTACTCCCGGAACGATCACAATATCTATTTCCCCGGCGTCAAGAGGATATAAACATTCAGGTTTTGGCTCCAATATCACCCAAGTGCCCGGTTGAGTATCTTCCATACGATTAAGCAAAGACGGGATTAAAGAGATTGTTTTAGACTCACAAACAGGAACTACCAACCTTTTTCCTTCTTTCCAGATTTGAGAAAAAAGATCAGAACAGTCTACTTCGTTTCGAAAAGGGAGATATGCCATGATGGTCTTTGCCTCCTTGTAGAGGTCCAGTCTCACAATATGTCGGCAGATAATCTCACTTTTTAAAGCCACTTCATTTTCATTCATAGCCTGTCTTAATTGCAATATATTTTTTCTCATCTCTTTTTTCATTCGTCTCTCCCCTTCATCCATAACTAACAGCTTATCATTATTTTGTAAGCTTGGCGATTTTCTCTGTCAAATCATCTTCATCAATTGGCCCGGCATCGTGGTCAATGGTATTACCCTTCTGATCAATGAAAAAGTACGCCGGAATATAATTTACTTGATACATCTCAACAATTTTGCCAATAGACAGGTTATCACTTTCTTCAACATCAATGGTGATAAAACGAACTTGATCCCGGAATCTTTCCTCGAGAGCCGAAATCACGGGCTCCATCCTGCGGCACTCCGGTCAATACTGCCCGAAAAAATTGAGAAATACCGGTATTCCTTGCTCCTTAGCATTATTTAAAAGAGCCAGTTTGTCTTCCCCTTCCTTTTCAGAAGGCGATGATCCGCCGGTCGAGATAACAAACACTGCCACTGC
>JAQVXR010000004.1 GCA_028709045.1 Desulfitobacteriaceae bacterium
GTCAAGGCAAAGTGTAGAAAAACCGTAGAAATCGGTAAAACACTAAATTTTCAAAATCCCGCAAACCCGCATAAACACAAGGATTTATGGCATTTTCAAGGCAATTGACCGAGTGGATTTCGAGTCGTTCTCGTTATGACCACTTCGATACGTCTCCATGTATTTTTCCATCAGGACTTACTTCCTCGGTCTGTATTATACAATCTTTTCAGCTCCAAGTAAAGTTCCAGATGAAGTCATTCATTCCTTTCCCTACAACTCTAATTAAAGTAAAAATTCATGTTTACAGTATACATGCGCTCTACCGGTTGACTTCCTATTTATGATTAGATAAAATTACGCCTGCAGAAACTAACTGGTTTTTTGATAGGTTTTTAAATTAACACCTATTTATAAACCATTACATCATTATATTATTAAAAAGATTTTGAAGGAAGGGGATCATTTTGACTAATTCGCTAATGACCGCTTCTCACGCAGCAGGGAAAGGGTCTGTACCGGATGCCGTTTTTGCTGTATTACAGAAGGCTAATGCCGCTATTGCCGCCATCGGAAAAGATAAAGTTGTCAATGCTTCTATTGGCACAATTTACGACGAGGAAGAAAAATTTACTTACTTTCCCACTGTCCTTGATTATCTCCACCAGGCAGCTCCTGAAGAAATGATGAACTATGCGCCCATCAGCGGTCTGCCGGAGTTTCTTTCCTCAGCTATCGACCAAGTATTTCAGGGAAATCAGCCGGAGAATACCTTTGCCAAGGCAATTGCCACTCCCGGGGGAACCGGTGCTATCCGCCACGTCTTTGTCAACTATCTTGAGCCGGGGCAAAAGGCCCTTGTCCCTGACTGGTTCTGGGGCAATTACAGGACTATCGCTGAAGAACATATGCGGAGCATTGAAACCTTTACCATGTTTAACGAGGAAAATAAATTTAATATCCCCAGTCTGAAAGAAAAAACAACACAGCTTCTTGCCGCTCAAGATAATCTTGTCATTATTTTTAATTCACCCGCCCATAATCCGACAGGACACGCCCTAACAGATAAAGAGTGGACTGAAGTTATTGATTTTATCAAAGAATGTGCCGGCAACAAACACAAAAAAATCACCATCCTTTTAGATATAGCTTATATTGATTATGCCGGAGAACCTCAGGCGACAAGGAACTTTTTCCGGATTTTTAGTGGGCTTCCAGAAAATATGTTTTTGGCCATTGCCTACAGTATGTCCAAGTCTTTTCTTATTTACGGCATGCGTTCCGGTGCATTAGTGGGACTTAGTTCTTCTGAAGAAGTGGTTGAAGAATTTTCTCGGGTCAATTCTATTTCCAATAGAGGCGTCTGGTCTAACGGCACCAGAGGCGCCCAGCGACTTTTGGTCGATGTCGCCAAGAATCCTGAACTTAAAGCCAAAATTGAAAAGGAAAGAGCCGGTTTCCGGGAGTTAATGAATAAGCGGGCAGATATTTTTATGGAAGAAGCTAAAGACGTCGATCTTAAGACCTTCCCTTACCAAAGCGGGTTCTTTATCGCCGTGCCTGCCCCAAATCCTCAAGCTGCTACCGAGAAACTAACTGCAGACCATATATATGCCCTGCATCTGAAAAAAGGCATCCGAGTTGCCATCTGTGGGATCCCCACGTATAAGATCCCGGGTATTGCTACAAAAATTAAATGTGCCTTATAAAACGCCTTTTATAATATTACCCTCTATTCCAAACAAATGGTTTAGAGGGTTTTCTTTTCAAAAATCCTGTCTTTTCGGTAAGTCATTTGAAATTGATCCTCACTCACTTACAAAACTTTTTCCAATATTAATTTAAATCCATATAGAATTGCCAGATGGGCGGGATAAAAAATATAAAATAGATATTTCCATCCTCTTCCTTTGGTGCCGTTAAACATCAAAACAAATCCAAGGGCCAAAAGTGCCGCCGGCTGGATAAAGTCCATATCCGATAGAGTGTATTCGTCGAAAGCGGTTACCAAAAGAGGCAAAAGGATGCGCCCAAGATTAAGCAATCCCTGGGCTAGCAACAATCTTGGTACATCGTTAAAATAAAGATAAAAGAAGAATATCGTCAAAACACCATATAGCCCGTAATCGACACCAAGTACCTCTCCCAAGCAAGCAAGAATAAAAACCATTAAGTAACCAAGACTTCTGTCCGCCAGTCGGGAAAAAATGATTATCGCCAAAAGGCCTAAGGACAAAGTAAAAAAGATATTCAGATACCAACTGTTAAAATATAAGGTATAGGGAATCTGAATTATAATTCCGAAAAAGAAAAGTCTCCCTAAGTAGCGGGATACATTCCGGGTATGCCGAAAACCGTTGGCAATCGCCCAGGCAAAAAGAGGAAATGCCAGGCGGCCAATAAGTCGCCAAGTTATCTGCTCCGGGAAAAAAATTACCCCGATATGATCTACCAACATAAAGAAACACGCTGCTATTTTTATCTGAAAACTGCTCATAAGCCCTCTCTGTGAAACTCTTATTTGGAATGCACCACTATGAAAAAACACCTGCCAGTACTTATTTTTGACAAGTGTAAAAGATCTCTTACCTTAATTTTTCAAAAAATCTCTGCATCATCCTCCGGCATTCTTCTTCCATGACGCCACCAATCACTTCCATCCGGTGGTTAAACTGGGAAAACTGAACTAAATTAACTAAAGAACCGGCCGCCCCGGCTTTGGCATCCCAAGCCCCCAGCACCAATCTGTCTACCCGAGCCTGAACCAGTGCACCGGCACACATTGGGCAGGGTTCAATCGTCACATAAATAGTACTACCATTTAAACGCCAGTTGTTCAGCTTTGCTGTCGCCTGCTGAATAGCGAGAATTTCGGCATGGGCGGTAGGATCTTTCCTTTCTTCTTTTAAATTATGTGCCCTGGCGATTATTTCCCCATTAAAAACAATAACCGCCCCAATGGGGACTTCCCCTTTGCTGAGAGCGGTTTCTGCTTCTATTAAAGCTTCTTTCATATAAAATTTGTGCAAATCCTTCACCGCCAAATAAAAATGGTGCGCCCGAGAGGACTCGAACCACCGACTCGCGGTTTAGGAAACCGCTGCTCTATCCTGCTGAGCTACGGGCGCATATTCAAAATGGTGCGCCCGGCGAGATTCGAACTCACGGCCTTCTGATTCGTAGTCAGACACTCTATCCAGCTGAGCTACGGGCGCATATATGGCGGAGAGAGCGGGATTCGAACCCGCGATACAGGTTTTGCCCGTATACTCGCTTAGCAGGCGAGCGCCTTCGACCTACTCGGCCATCTCTCCGGATCAAGTGACAAGATGCTAGATGCCAGAGACAAGAATACCTTGCCATTTACCCGCATCTTAACAACTGTGTAAACCTATTTACAAATCTTGCTTCTTGAATATGGCGGAGGGGGTGGGATTCGAACCCACGGAACCCGCAAAGGCTCAACGGTTTTCAAGACCGCCTCCTTCAACCGCTCAGACACCCCTCCGAACCGAATTTTACATCAGCCCGGTATTTGGGTACATCCTAAACTATAACACAGGGCTTTTCTCTTGTCAACCAAAGCCTGGCACTGCTTTTCGGCTACGTTTGCAATAAAATGCCTGGCGCGCCCGGAGGGATTCGAACCCCCGACTCCCAGATTCGAAGTCTGTCACTCTATCCAGCTGAGCTACGGGCGCTCGGCTTAACAAGCTTAAATATCTTAACATAGATTTGGCCTAGTTTCAAGCAGATATTATCTGCAGTTTTTCCCAAACAACCGGCAACTGTCTTACCTGATCACATCTACTCCCATATACTTCTGCAGTACTTTTGGCACTATTACCGAGCCGTCAGGTTGCTGATAATTTTCCAAAATAGCAGCAACCGTTCTCCCTACCGCTACTCCTGAACCGTTTAGTGTATGGACAAACTCAGGCTTACCCTTTGGTCCCCGGCGAAACCGGATGTTGGCCCTCCTGGCCTGGTAGTCTTCAAAATTGCTGCAGGAAGAAATCTCCCGGTAGGTGTTAAAGCTGGGCAGCCATACTTCCAGGTCATAAGTTTTCGCTGACGAAAAACCTAAATCACCAGTAGAAAGAGTTACTACTCGGTAGGCAAGTCCCAATTTTTTCAGCACATCTTCCGCGTCATTGGTCAGTTTCTCCAGTTCATCATAGGATGATTCCGGCGTCGTAAATTTAACCAGTTCCACCTTATTAAACTGGTGCTGGCGGATCAGCCCTCTCGTATCCCGGCCGGCCGCGCCTGCCTCTGCCCGAAAACAGGCACTGTATGCACAATGATAAAGAGGTATTTCCGCTGCGTCAAGTATTTCTTCACGGTATAAATTGGTGATAGGTACTTCCGCCGTAGGGATCAGGAAGTAATCTGTTTTTTCTACTTTAAATGCTTCTTCTTCAAATTTAGGTAGTTGGCCTGTCCCTACCATACTGTTTCTGTGCACCATAAAGGGCGGAAAGAATTCGGTATACCCATGTTCACCGGTATGTAAATCCAAAAAGAAATTAACCAATGCCCTTTCCAAGCGGGCGCCTAATCCTTTGTAAAATGTAAATCTGGCACCGGTCACTTTGGATCCCCGCTCAAAATCAAGAATGCCCAGTTTTTCACCGATTTCCCAATGAGGTTTTGGCTCAAAATCAAACTTAGGAGGCTCACCCCAGCGTCTTACTTCCACGTTGTCTTCCTCAGTCAGGCCTACAGGAACAGATTCATTAGGAATATTAGGAATAGAAAGGAGTTCTTTTTCCAAAGTGTTTTCCAATTCCTTAACATTGTTATCTATGGCTTTGATTCGCTCACCCAGTTCTCTCATTTCCAGAACTTTTGCCTCAGCATCTTCCCCGGCTTTTTTCATCTTTCCGATTTCTTGAGAAACGGCATTTCTTTCTGCTTTCATTGTTTCCACTTGGGCCAAGAGACGGCGCCTTTCTGCTTCCACCTTTAAAAAGCTGTCCAGGCTTACCTTACCGCCCCTTTTTTTCAAGGCCTCTTCAATTTTTTCCGGGTTACTGCGCACAAACTTTAAATCTAACAATTTTATACCCCCTCAATGGCTATAAGCTCCGGTATCTAAGTATTCTAACCACCTTGAGCATTTTTTTTACGTAAATAAATATTCTTAGGTATTTTTTTCATATTAGCACTAATCGGCAAAAAAAACAAACCCGAAAAGGAACAAAAACATAAGGGGGCCTCCCCCTTAACATAAATAAAGGAAGAAGTCTCGGAAAAGACCTCTCCCTTTATGATAAAAATCTTCTTATAGATAAACATATTTAACGTCGATAACACCGTCTATTTTTCCAATCTCTTCTAACGTCTCCTTTGGCACCTCTGCATCCACTTGAAGGAGAGCAATGGCTCTTCCACCTAACACCTTGCGTCCAACAATCATTCCGGCAATATTAATATCATTTTCTCCAATCAATGTGCCCACCCTGCCAATAATACGGGGCTTGTCAACATGGGGAATCACCAGCATGTGCCCCTGGGGATTGGCATCAACCGTGTACCCGTCAATGCGCACAATCCGGGCTTCTTTGTTCTGGAAAAGGGTCCCGGCCAGGGAGTGGTCACCTTTGTCTGTTTTTAAAACGACACTGACCAAACTGGCATAGTCCTCCAGTTCAACGGAACGGCACTCAGAAACCTTGATTCCCTGGGCCTGTGCCATTAATGGGGCATTTACGTAATTCACACTTTCCTGCATGGAAGGGCGCAACAGCCCCTTCAAAAGCGTGTTGGTCAAAGGCGAACAATCGTATGCAGCAAAAGACCCATTGTAATTAATATCGACACTCTTAATATTATCGTCTGCCATTTGGGCCAGCATTCTACCCAGCTTTTCTACCAGGCAGAGATATGGGCCCATTAAATCCATATGCTCTTTTTTAATGGAAGGAATATTTACCGCATTTCGGACAGTTTCGCCGCTTAACGCCCGAACAATTTCTTGTGCCACGTCAACAGCAACATTTTCCTGGGCTTCTTCCGTAGAGGCCCCTAAGTGAGGGGTGACAATAATTCCATCCACTCCAAATAATGGGCTTTCCGTTACGGGCTCTTTAATAAAAACATCAACTGCCGCACCACCGATTTTTCCTTCCTTAACAGCCGATACTAATTGGTATTCATCAATGATACCTCCCCGAGCCACATTAATCACCCGTGCTCCCTGCTTCATCATATCAAATTGTCGGGCACTAATCATGCCAATGGTCTCTTTTCTTTTCGGTACATGCACGGTGATAAAATCCGCTTGGGAAATCAATTCGTCAAATCCGACCAACCGAACGCCTAACTTTTTTGCCCGTTCCGGGGAAACAACAGGATCATAGCCAATGACATCCATATCCAGCCCCCGGCCACGGCGAGCCACTTCACCGCCAATTTTTCCGAGTCCAATTACGCCAAGTACCTTACCTCTTACCTCTACCCCCATGAATTTTTTCTTTTCCCAAACACCGTTTACTAAAAGCCCATGGGCTGGGGGAATATTCCTTGCCAGTGCCAACATCATTGCGATCGTGTGCTCGGCTGCTGCAATAGTATTGCCCTCCGGTGAATTTACTACCACAATACCTCCTGCCGTTGCCGCCTGCACATCAATGTTGTCCACCCCTACGCCTGCTCGTCCAATGACTTTTAGATTTTTTCCTGCTTCAATAATCGAACGGGTTATCTTTGTTGCGCTGCGTACCATCACTGCTTCATAATCCTCAATAATGTCAATAATTGCCTCCTCAGACAATTTTAACTTTTCGTCAACTATAAAACCTGCTTCTTTTAAAACTGCTGTCCCCCGTCCTGATATCGCATCACAAATCAGGACCTTTTTCATTTAAACCGATCACCTCTCCTTTTAAATTTTACTTTAAATCTTTGCCTGTTCTCATTTTTTACTATAGAAAAACCCCTCAATCCCAATATTAGGGACGAGAGGTTGTTCCCGCGGTACCACCCTGATTGGCCGAATAAACGGCCCGCTTTCTCATGGATAACGGTCATGACCGGAATAGCTTGTGCGGAAAAATCCGCTTTCTCGCTACCTGCTCCAGGACGCCAAATTTTGATTCGGTTATTGGTTCACACCAACCACCAACTCTCTGAATACCGAAATCAAATTTATTCCCTTCACAGCATAATGTATTGACAAATTTAATTGATATTGTACTATAAATTTTAGTTACATTCAACCTTTATTTTACAATTTTGTAATATATTATTATTTGTTGTTAATATTTAGGAATAAACTAAAAGAGCACAACCTAAGTTGCGCTCTTAGCATCTTCCACCATCTGGCGAAAATAAAGGTGAACCCGCAGGTCGTCGGTAAGTTCCGGATGAAATGCCGCACCCAAAAAATTCCCCTGCCGGATCATAACTATTTTTTTATCATACTCAGCCAATATTCCCACATTAGGTTTGACCGATTCTACAAAAGGGGCTCTGATAAACACTGCCGGAAAGGGAATCGCTCCCAAAACATCAACCGGGAGATCAACTTCAAAACTATCCACCTGCCGGCCAAAACCATTGCGTTGCACGTTAATATCCATTAACCCTAAGCTAATCTGGTTATTATTGGCAACATTTTTTGCCATAACAATCAACCCGGCACAAGTACCGAATACCGGCATCCCTTGAGCAGTTTTCTCCAGGATAGCTTTATCCAGCCCGTACTCAATTAATAATTTGGTGATAGTTGTACTTTCACCGCCTGGAATAATCAATCCGTCGATATTTTCCATCTCATCAGGTTTACGGATCTGGACTGACTCTACACCGCATTTTTTCAGCATGCGCTGATGCTCTAAAAAGGCACCCTGTAATGCCAATACTCCAATCATTGTCTACCCAGCCTCCTACCAGCCTCGCTCCTGCATTCTTTCGGCATCGGAAAGGGTAGAAATTTCAATTCCCACCATAGCTTCTCCCAAATCTTTGGATACTTCCGCCAATACTTTAGCATCATTATAGTGGGTGACAGCCGAGACAATTGCTTTCGCCCGTTTGGCCGGATCCCCAGACTTAAAGATTCCCGAACCGACAAAAACACCGTCTGAACCTAACTGCATCATTAAAGCAGCATCGGCCGGAGTAGCCACACCACCGGCAGCAAAGTTAACTACCGGCAACTTTCCGGTTTTATGCACTTCCACTACCAAATCATATGGTGCGACTAAATTTTTAGCCGCTGTCATCAACTCATCTTCAGGAAGGTTTTGCAGCCAGCGAATTTCTCCCATTACCTGGCGCATATGTTTTACAGCCTCAACAACATTTCCTGTTCCAGGTTCTCCCTTGGTGCGAATCATGGCAGCACCTTCACCAATTCTTCTCAACGCTTCCCCAAGATTACGGCAACCGCAAACAAAGGGTACTTTAAAATCATGCTTATTTATATGAAATTTATCATCAGCTGGAGTAAGCACTTCACTTTCATCGATATAATCTACCCCAAGGGCCTCCAATATTTGGGATTCCACAAAATGCCCTATCCGGGCTTTGGCCATTACAGGAATGGTTACAGCATCCATAATCCGTAGAATTACCGTGGGGTCTGCCATTCTGGCGACACCACCGGCAGCTCTAATATCGGCAGGAACACGTTCCAAAGCCATAACGGCGCAGGCACCGGCCTCTTCGGCGATTTTAGCCTGTTCCGGGGTAGTTACATCCATAATTACTCCGCCTTTAAGCATTTCCGCCAACCCTTTTTTTACCGTCCAAGTTCCTTTTTCCGCCATCTTATTAACCCTCCTATTTTGCTTAAAGGAATTTAATTTATTCTACTACATTTTTTTTTTCAATACAACCGTTTAAACATCCTCATCTTCTTTGATCATTACCTTTGCTACTGCAACTACATGATCATTATCATGCATCCGCATCAAGGTAACGCCTTGAGTATATCTTCCCATTAATGAAGCATCCTCCACACTGATTCGGATAATTATCCCTTCTTTGGTAATAATCATCAGATCATCACCAGCTTTTACCACTTTAAATGCTACTAATCTGCCGGTTTTATCTGTACCCTTAATTGTATAATAACCTTTTCCGCCCCTGGCTTGTGCTCGGTATTCACCTAGTGGTGTTCGTTTTCCGTAACCGTTTTCCGTAATGACCATTAATTCGGCATTATCATAGACGGAATCCATGGCTACCACGGTATCTCCATCTTCCAAAGCAATTCCTTTTACTCCACGGGTGACTCTTCCCATACTCCTAACTTCTCTTTCACTAAATCGGATTGCCTGTCCATTCCTGGAACCAAGTATTATTTCCTCATTTCCTCGGGTAAGTTTGACACCAATTAATTCGTCTGTATCATCCAAACTAATGGCAATTATTCCATCTTTCCTGGAGGAATTGTACTCAGCTAGCAAACTTTTTTTCACAATTCCCTGGCGTGTTGCCATAAAAAGATACAAGTCTTCACTAAACTCTTTAACAGGAATCACGGCGTTAACTAATTCATCCCCTGTCAAAGGCAAAAGATTGACTAAAGCCATTCCCTTAGCTGTTCTGCTTGCTTCCGGAATTTCATGTACCTTTAATCGATAAACCTTTCCTTTATTGGTAAACACCATTAAATAATGGTGGGTTGTAGTGATAAACAAGTGTTCTACAAAATCTTCCCCTTTGGTGGACATGGCAGTAATGCCTTTGCCCCCTCTTTTTTGACTTCGGTAGGTATTAATATTCAATCGTTTAATATACCCTTTGTTGGTGATGGTAATCACCATATCTTCCTCGGCAATTAAATCTTCTTCGTTTAATTCGCTGTCATCCCTGGTAATCTGGGTACGGCGCGCATCATTATATTTTTCTTTAATGGCCAATAATTCTTCTTTAATAATGTGCAAAACCAATTTCTCATTGCGCAGTACTTCTTGAAGATATGCAATAGTCTTAATCAGATCCCGATATTCATCTTCTAATTTTTTCCGTTCTAAACCGGTTAATCTTTGCAAACGCATATCCAGAATCGCCTGTGCCTGTTTAGCGCTTAACGAAAACCGGTCCATTAACCTTTCTTTGGCAATTTCCCCGGTTTGTGATTCTCGGATAGTCTTGACCACAGCATCAATATGGTCCAAAGCAATACGCAGCCCTTCTACAATATGGGCACGTGCTTCTGCCTTTTCCAGATCAAAACGTGTGCGTCTAACAATAATATCTTTTTGGTGTTCCAGGTAATAATAGAGCACTTCTTTAAGATTTAATGTTTTGGGTTGTCCGTCAACAAGAGCAATCGTAATGACACCAAAAGTGTCCTGCAGCTGGGTATGCTTATAGAGCTGGTTTAGAATCACCCGTCCGTTTACATCACGGCGTAATTCAATCACAATGCGCATACCGTTACGGTCTGACTCATCCCGTAAATCAGTGATTCCTTCCACTTTTTTATCCCTTACCAATTCAGCTATTTTTTCGATTAATTTTGCTTTATTAACTTGATAAGGTATTTCTGTAACAATTATGCGCTGTTTACCGTTATTGGCCACTTCAATTTGGGATTTAGCCCGAACTCTGATTGCTCCCCGACCGGTTGTATAAGCTGACTTAATTCCTTCTCGGCCCATTATTAATGCTCCCGTAGGAAAATCCGGTCCTTTTATCACTGTCATTAATTGAGGAATATCCACTTGGGGATCATCAATCAACATTACTACTCCATCTATTACTTCTCCTAAATTATGAGGAGGAATATTAGTAGCCATTCCAACAGCAATCCCAGAAGAACCATTAACGAGAAGAGTGGGCAGGCGGGCAGGCAGAACAGTCGGTTCCTCTTCCGTTCCATCATAATTAGGAATAAAATCCACCGTGTTTTTATTGATGTCGGACATCATTTCCATGGCTACCTTGGTTAAACGAACCTCAGTATAACGCATGGCTGCAGCAGAATCACCATCTACAGAACCAAAATTACCATGTCCATCAATCATAGGATAACGGATAGAAAAATCCTGTGCCAAACGCACAACAGCATCATACACTGCTGAATCTCCATGAGGGTGGTATTTTCCTAGAACATCACCCACCACGCGGGCAGATTTCTTATGAGGCTTGTCAGGAGTAACCCCTCGTTCATACATTGAATATAAAATGCGCCTGTGCACAGGTTTCAATCCATCCCGCACATCAGGCAGAGCTCGCCCGACAATAACGCTCATGGCATAATCAATATAAGATTTCTTCATTTCTTCGTCTATAATCACAGGAAGTATTTTTCCGTGTGTAAAATCAGCCGACATTATTCCACCCCATTTCTAAAAGCCTAGCCTGATAACAACCATGATTGAATTAAATATCCAAGTTTCTTACTTCTCTAGCATTTCTCTGAATAAACTCCCTCCGCGGTTCAACCTTATCTCCCATTAAAATAGTAAATATTTCATCAGCAGCCAAAGCATCTTCCAAAGTTACCCGTAAAATAGTCCGAGTTTCAGGATTCATGGTTGTATCCCAAAGTTGCTCCGGATTCATTTCCCCTAAACCTTTATAACGCTGAACATCATATTTTTCTTTTGTGAGATTCTTTAAAAATTTTTCCATTTCATATTCAGAATAAAGGTAATTCTCGTTTTTACCCACCTTAATCTTAAAAAGCGGTGGCTGAGCAATATAAACGTAACCTGCTTCAATTAAAGGCTTCATATAGCGGAAGAAGAAAGTAAGCAAAAGTGTTCTGATGTGCGACCCGTCTACATCAGCATCTGTCATAATAATCAATTTGTGGTACCTGGCTTTATTAATATCGAAATCATCAGAAATCCCTGTGCCCATTGCCGTGATCATTGCGCGGATTTCTTCATTGGCAAGAATTCTATCCAATCGGGCTTTTTCTACATTAAGAATTTTCCCGCGCAGGGGAAGAATGGCCTGAGTTCTTCGATCCCGACCCTGTTTGGCAGAACCGCCGGCAGAATCTCCCTCTACTAAATAAAGTTCACTTAAAGCAGGATCTTTCACCGAACAATCCGCCAATTTTCCCGGCAAAGAGGTGCTTTCCAAAGCACTTTTTCTCCGGGTCAGTTCCCTCGCCTTTCTTGCCGCTTCTCTGGCCCGGGCTGCTTGAACGGTCTTTTCGATAATACGCCGCGCAATAGCAGGGGTTTCTTCGAGAAAAGTACCCATTCCTTCTCCGACAATAGAATCAACAATCCCACGCACTTCACTATTTCCCAGTTTGGTTTTTGTCTGTCCTTCAAACTGAGGATCCTTTACTTTAACACTAATTATTGCTGTTAATCCTTCCCTGATATCCTCTCCGGAAAGGTTAGCCTGGCCTTCTTTTACCAAATTGAATTTGCGTGCATAATCGTTAATTATTCTGGTCAGTGCCGTCTTAAACCCGGCCTCATGAGTACCCCCCTCCTGAGTGTGTATATTATTAGCAAATGAAAGAATATATTCATTGTAGCCATTATTATACTGAAGGCAAACCTCTACCTGCACTTGGTCTTTCTCTGTTTCAAAATAAATCGGTTTATTATGCAAAACATCTTTATTTTTATTCAAAAACCGGACAAAATCAATAATACCGCCATTATGTTTATAGACTGTTTCAAAACCGTCTCTTTTATCTTTTAATTCTATCGAAACACCTTTATTTAAAAAGGACAGTTCTCTTAATCGAAGAGCCAACGTTTCCCTGTTAAAATCCAATTCTTCAAATATTTCACTGTCCGGTTTAAAAGCGATCTGTGTTCCTGTTCCTTTGGATTCCTCAATTATTTTTAAGTCTGTTAAAGGATTACCCCGGGAATATTTCTGCATATAAACATTCCCGTTTCTTTTTACTTTAACAGTCAACCATTCGGAAAGAGCATTAACTACCGACATACCTACTCCGTGCAACCCACCGGAAACCTTATAGCCGTTACCGCCAAATTTGCCCCCGGCATGAAGAATGGTTAAAGCCACTTCAACAGCCGGTTTTCCTGTCTTTTCATGAATATCTACCGGGATACCCCGGCCATTATCACTTACCGTTACACTGCCGTCTTCTTGAATTGTCACATTAATTTTATCGCAAAATCCTGCCAGTGCTTCATCAATGCTGTTGTCTACGATTTCGTAAACCAGGTGATGTAGCCCCCTGGCACTGGTACTACCGATATACATACCGGGACGTTTACGAACTGCCTCTAATCCTTCTAAAACCTGTATTTGACTGGCATCATAAGTTGTATCCATATTTTTTTCCATTTAAGAAATAAGTCCCTCCCCAGAACCAGGTAGTCTCACGCATTCCTAACTTTTAATTATATAAGAAATCTTATTTTATCTCAAGTAAATATTGTATAGTATCCCTCATTTTGTCAAAAATATTACTATATATTGGGATGTCACTATTCTAGAGGCTAGTTCTCTAATTTATTTTGCCTAAAAAATTAAATAAACCGTGACCTGTTCACGGTTTTAAACGGCTAAATGCATTTACTCTTTTTATGAGAGTCATTGGAGATATCGGAGAAAAAATTTTATTTTTCTTAGTAATTATTACTGATTTGCATTCATCATCCGTTATGACCTTTTTGCCAACTTCATTATTAAAGATTTCCATATATTTAGATAGCTGATTGGCTTTTTTGAGTTTTTTATAATCTAAAATCAAAATGATCTCGTTTAAATCAACCATTCGGTCGTCTCCAATATGAAGATACATTAATATTCACCTGCTGGCATTTATTATTCTCCCTTGAGATATTTTTAGTTTTAACTGATTGCCGGAGTAGTTATAATCAGCATCCGTTGTCGTAATAAATGTTTGCACTTTATGACCTATTACCTGGAGCAAATGTTCTCTCCTGGATTCATCAAGCTCCGACATAACATCATCAAGTAAAAGTACGGGATATTCAGATGTTTCCGCTTTCATCAATTCCAACTCGGCCAATTTTAAAGAAAGAGCCGTTGTTCTCTGCTGTCCTTGAGAACCAAATTTTTTAACGTCGTTATTATTAATCATCAATCTAAAATCATCTCTATGTGGACCTATTAATGTTACACCTCTTTTTAATTCTTCTTCCCTAGCCTTTTCAATTCTCTCCAAAAATATTTCTTTTAAACTATTTAAATCAGCTGCTTTTAAAACCTCATCTCTTTCCAATCCTTCATAAACAATTTCTAATTCTTCCAACCCTCCCGTTATTTTCCGGTGCATCAACCGGGCTAACGGGCCTAATTTTTTTAATACCTCCATCCTCTTTTTTATGATTCTGCTCCCGGTATCAACTAGCTGTTCATTCCATACACCCAGTAAAGATTCTTTATTTTTTTTTCCGTTTAATTCTTTAAGCAGGTTGTTTCGCTGAAAAACAATTTTTTGATATTGCCAAAGAAGATGCAGATATGAAGGAAATAGCTGAACCATTTCTCCATCTAAGTACTTTCGTCGGCGGGCAGGACTAGTTTTTACTATATCCAGATCCTCCGGCGAAAAAATAACTGTATTTAAAATACCAATAAATTCGCTTAATTTTTTGCGCTGATTGCCGTTTACTTTGGCAACTTTTCTTCCCTCCCGGGTATAACCAACCGAAAGATTATAATCACCAATTTGTCTTAACACTGTTCCCTGGATATAAAAAAATTGCTGGTCCCAGCGAATCAATTCCTCATCTTTCCCTGATCGAAAAGATGAACCTGTGCTTAAATAACTCACTGCTTCCAAAAGGTTGGACTTTCCCTGAGCATTTAAACCACAAATTAAATTAACTCCAGGCGACCATTCAATTTGCAGAGAAGTATAATTTCGAAAATTACGCAGAACTAAAGAACTAAAAAGCAACAAATACACCTCGTTATCAAAGGTTAAAATTTACACTGTTCTTACTGGGAGAATTAAATAAATATATTCCTCACTTTCCACATTGCGGATTATGCCCGGGCTCAAAGCACTAATCAACTCAATATAAATATCTTCCGCATCAACTACTTTTAGAGCATCTAAAAGATATTTGGAATTAAACACAATTTCGATAGGTTCCCCTTCAAGATGTATATTTATTTCCTCATAAATTTTTCCAATTTCAGGTGAATTTGAATTTATAATCAATTGTTCTTGTTCTGCTTTTAATCTGATTAAATTAGCTTTTTCCTTTGTATCATCCCTGGCTAAGAGGGCAGCCCTTTCTGTCGTTTCTAATAGCTTTTTTGTCCTCACTCTTATTTTTGTTTTGAAATTATCTTTTTCAGGAATTACATACCGGTAGTTTGGATATTGGCCATCAATCAGGCGAGAAATCACAGAAATATTGCCCGCTTTAAAATGTATTTGATTTTTCCCCGGCATGATAAATAAAGGTTCCGGCTCATCACTAATAATACGTGCTATCTCAACCATAGTTTTTGCCGGAATAATCATGGTGCTTTTTTCTTCAATCAAATCTCCTTTCCAAATACCTCTATGTAATGTCAATCGGTGGGTATCCGTAGCCACTAATATGACATCAGTCCCTAAAAGTTCCATTAAAATTCCGGTAAATACCGGGCGGGTTTCATCACTTGAAGCAGCCACCGATACTTGTCTGATCATATCTTTAAACAAGTCTTGGTCTATGCTTCCCGGAAAACCGGCACCGGTTTCAGGGAAAGAAGGAAATTCTTCCGGGTCAAAACCATTAATATTTAACTCTGATTGTTCATATTTTATTTCTGCACCAAAATTATTATTGCTTTTAATACTAATTAACCCTGTAGGAAGCCTTTTTACCATTTCTGTAAAATACCTTCCTGGAAGCACTACTGTTCCTTCTTCAACAACGTCAACATTAACAAAACATTCTATGGCAAATTCTAAGTCAGTGGCTCTAAATATCAGGCTATTATTCTTAGCTTCCAAAAGAATCCCGCCTAAAACAGGCAAGGTATTTTTATTAGATACAGCTCTGTTCACAATTTGAACTCCATAAAGTAAATCTTCTTTATTACAGTTTACTTCCATTGGAAAATCCTCCTTACCCACAGAAAAAATTATTCATGTTTTCTTATTATTTTTTTATAAAGTAGTAGTAGTAGTAGTAGTAAGGGCGGTGAATATGTGGATATCGTGAAAAAGATAATAATAATCAATGGATATGATATGTGTTAAAGTTGTTGATAATAAGTAATAGTTAATCCACAAATCCACAGTGAATATTTATATCTTAAATTATTCCCATGTTATACACAAGTTAAAGCAAGGGTTATCTACAATTATATATTTTGAAGATGAGTAACCAGTTCGGAAATAGTTCGATCAAGTTTTGTATCCTGAGCTCTTTCGTTAGAAATTTTATCATGGGCGTGAAGAACAGTAGTATGATCCCTGCCCCCAAACTCTTCTCCTATTTTGGGTAAAGAAGCATCTGTTAGTTCACGGCAAAGATACATGGCAATTTGTCTGGGGTAAGCAATGCTTCTCGTTCTTTTTTTTGCTTTAAAATCATCTATTTTTAAATTAAAATATTCTGCTATTGCCTGTTGAATTAGTTCTATGGAAATTTGTTTCGGCTTGTTCTCCGGTAAAATGTCTTTTAAAGCCTCGGATGCTAGTTCCAGCGTAATTTCTTTTCCTGTTAAAGAAGAATATGCGACAACTCTAACGAGGGCTCCTTCCAGTTCTCTGATATTAGATTGAATTTTATCCGCGATATAAACCATTACTTCATTTTGCACATTAATATTTTCGATTTTAGCTTTTTTTCTTAAGATGGCAATTCTGGTTTCCAGGTCTGGCGCCTGAATATCTGTGATTAAACCCCATTCAAATCTGGAGCGGAGCCGGTCTTCTAAAGTAGGTATTTCTTTTGGTTGCCGGTCGCTGCTGATAATAAGTTGTTTATTTGCTTCATAAAGGGCGTTGAAAGTATGGAAAAATTCTTCCTGTGTTCTTTCCTTTCCGGCTAAAAATTGAATATCATCAACAAGAAGAATATCCATGTTTCTGTATTTGTTTCTAAACTGAACGGTTTTATCATCTCGAATCGCATTAATCAATTCGTTTGTAAATTTTTCGGAAGATACATAAACAACCTTCATATTAGATGTATTATGTAGAACGTATTGGCCGATGGCATGCATCAAGTGAGTTTTTCCTAGACCAACACCTCCATAAATAAATAAAGGATTATAAGCTTTAGCCGGTGCTTCCGCCACGGCTAAAGAGGCTGCGTGGGCAAATCTGTTGCTGTTTCCTACTACAAAAGTATCAAAGGTATATTTAGGATTAAAACTTGAAGAAAGAGATCCATTATCTAATAAAGAAGAATTAGAATGTTTATTAGGCTTTTTATTGTTGTTTTTTGGGAGAAAATTTATTTCCCCATCAGGCTGGGGTAAAATAAACTCCAAATTGATTTCTTCAGAGGTTACTAATTGTAAGGTGTTTTTAATAAGGTTAGCATATCTACTTTCTAACCAGTCTTTGGCAAATTCATTTGGTACTGCGATAACTATAGTATTATCATAGCGAGTGACAACTTTAATAGTTTTTAGCCAGGTTTCAAAACTAGGCTTGCTTAATTCAGTTTCTAAGATATCCAAAGTCTTCTGCCAAACTTCTTTTAAATTATTGTTCATAGTACCTCCTTCAAAAACAAAAAGCCGGAACAAGGCAATTCAAGTTTTTCAAGTGTTCGCAGCTTTATTTTCATAAAAATATTATTATTTAAGATTATGATATTTGGTTAATTTAAATAAAAGTTATACACAAAAACACTACTATTAAAGGGGTGTTGATTATTAACTTATACACAAGACTGTAAATTGTATTAACATAATAGCAAAAATTATCCACAATTTCAATAAGAATATTTGAAGTTATCCCCAGGTTATAAAAGTCGAAGAACTGTTTTTTCTTGACAGTCGGATAAGCCGTAAGATATAATGCTTATGCTAATGCTTTGAAGCAGTTTTGTTAAATAACGGAAATTAAACCAGATTTTTAAGGAGGATGTATTGTTTTATGAAAAGAACATATCAGCCTAAGGTCCGCAAGCACAAAAAAGTTCATGGCTTTTTGTCAAGGATGAGTGATAAAAGTGGCCGAAACGTGCTAAAGAGAAGGCGTGCTAAAGGAAGAAAAAGACTGTCTGCATAAGGCCGAAATCGGCCTTTTCATATATTATTAAAGTTTTTTTCTGTTTAAGGAAAAATTTCCCTGGACATAATATATGTGATAGGTATAAAAAGGGGGCTTGTTATGTTGAAAGCTTGTTATAGGTTAAAAAGCCCAAAGGATTTTCGGCGCACCTATCAAAAGGGGAAGTTTTTAACAAATCCCTATCTGGTTGTTTATTATAGAAAAAACAGGCAGAATATTTATCGAATTGGTTTTTCTGTATCAAAGAAAATTGGAAAAGCAGTGGTAAGAAATCGGGTAAAACGTAGGTTGAGAGAAATTTGCCGTCTGAACGAAAGTCTTTTTCCCAGCGGTTGGGATTTTATTTTTGTAGCTCGAGTTAAGATTAAAGATGCTTCTTATCAGGTGATGGAAAAGAGTCTTACGGGTCTTATGAAAAGGATAAGGGATATAAAATGACCAGGGTTTTTATTGGATTGATCAGAGGTTATCAAAAATTTATATCTCCATATTTTCCAGCGAGCTGTCGATTTTACCCAACCTGTTCTCAATATGCGATAGAAGTTTTACAGAAGCATGGTTTTTTGAAGGGATTATGGTTGAGTGTAAAAAGAATTCTAAAATGTCATCCCTGGCATCCCGGTGGTTATGATCCTGCAAAATAACTTTACAGGAGGTGAAACCTGCAAATTTTGATTTGTAGGTAATGTGTGACTAGTTTGGTTAATTTTGTGATGATTTCACTTGAGTATCTTTATCAACTTACCGTACAATTTAATATACCAAGTTATGCTTTAGCTATTGTTATTTTAACCGTAATAATTAAAGTAGTACTTTATCCTCTTACATATAAGCAGATGAAATCTATGAGAGCGATGCAAGAACTACAGCCTAAAATTAAAGAATTGGAAAAGAAGTATAAAGATCCGAAGAAAAAACAAGAAGCAATGATGGAATTATACAAAAAGCATGGTGCAAACCCCATGGCCGGATGTCTTCCGTTATTGATTCAATTTCCAATTTTAATTGCTTTATTTCGCGGACTGCAAACATTTGTACCTTCCAGCCCGGAGCATTACAATTTTTTTTGGATTTCTGATCTAAGTCAAGCAGACCCTACAGGGATAGTACTGCCGTTTCTTGTTGGATTTACAACTTTTGCACAACAATATATTACATCTCCTAATGCCAATGATACTACCCAAAAAACCATGCTTTATGCCATGCCGATTATCTTTGGCTTTATGTCGAGAAGTTTTCCGGCAGGTTTGGCTTTTTACTGGGTGATTTTCAGTGTTGTTGGCACATTGCAGCAAATTTTTATTAACAGAGGGATAAAACCTGCTGCTATAAAGGATGGTGCAAAGTAAATGAGAACCGTTGAAAAAGTCGGAAAGACAACGGATGAGGCAATTGAAGCTGCCTTAAAAGAATTAGAAGCACATAGAGATGAAGTTGAAGTTGAGATAATTGATTATCCTTCCCGAGGGCTATTTGGAATTTTTGGAAATAAGGCTGCTCGAGTAAAGGTTACTTTATTGCAAAATCAGGTAACAGAAAAAAAACAATTAGAAACTGAAAAAACTAATCAAGTTGATGCACAAATAGATGACCCGGTTGACGTTGCCATGGAATTTTTAGAGACTGTTTTTAGTAAGATGGGAGTAAAAGTAAAAACAGATATTTCTAGAGATGATGGATTTATATATTTATCTTTTACCGGAGAGGATTTAGGGATTTTGATTGGGCGGCGAGGAGAAACACTTGATTCTCTTCAATATCTTCTAAATCTGATAGTGTCACGGAAAATGGGTCAAAGAAATCGGATTATATTAGATGTGGAGGGTTACCGGAAGCGTCGGGAGGAGACACTGGTTAAATTGGCGCAGCGCCTTTCCGAAAAGGTAAAAAGAACAGGACATAATATTGTATTGGAACCAATGAGCCCGCATGAACGGCGTATTATCCATACAGCTTTGCAGAATGACCAAAGAGTGCGTACATTCAGTGAGGGTGAAGAGCCATATAGGAAGGTTGTTATCACAAGAAAAAGGTAATTATAAAAGAAGAGTAAAAAACAACCCAGTAATGTACATTACTGGGTTTTTCTAAAGGATTAATGAGGTGAAATTTTTATGTTATCCGATACCATTGCTGCGATCTCTACTCCTTTGGGTGAAGGAGGAATTGGGATTGTCAGAATCAGCGGTAAAGAAGCTCTGAAAGTTATGAAAAAAATATTTCATTCTAAAAACCCAAAAGATTGGAATCATGTAAAAAGCCAAACCATGCATTTAGGTTACGTTGTCGACTTTGAAGGTAATATAATTGATGAAGTACTGGTTTCAATAATGAGAGAACCAAAAACTTTTACTGGTGAAGATATTGTTGAAATAAATTGTCATGGGGGTCTGATTCCTCTAAAGAAAACACTGGAGCTAACACTTCAAGCCGGAGCAAGAATGGCAGATAGAGGAGAATTTACAAAAAGGGCTTTTTTAAATGGACGGATTGACTTAAGTCAAGCTGAAGGAATCATTGATATTATCAGGGCAAAAACGGATGCCGGTCTTAAAGCCGCACTGGGTCAGATGGAAGGGTCC
Organism: Desulfitobacteriaceae bacterium; assembly: GCA_028709045.1. Classification (GTDB taxonomy): domain Bacteria; phylum Bacillota; class Dehalobacteriia; order Dehalobacteriales; family Dehalobacteriaceae; genus JAQVXR01. The sequence goes on from JAQVXR010000004.1 coordinate 20,692, forward strand.
TTGTCCAGAAAAATAAAAGAAATCCAGAATAGCATTTTGGGAGTACTGGCAATAATTGAAGCGGGCATCGATTTTCCTGAAGATGAAGTAGAAGAAATCAGCACCTCTAAAGTTCAGGAAACTATTAAAGAGGTATATGAAGAGACAGAGAAAATGATTAAAAGTGCTGAGCGGGGGAAAATTATCCGCGAGGGAATTAATACGGTCATTGTCGGCCGCACTAATGTAGGAAAATCCAGTCTGCTTAATGCTTTGTTGGGAGAAAAAAGAGCTATTGTAACAAATGTCCCGGGAACAACCAGAGACACCATCGAAGAATTCATTAATGTGGGTGGTTTCCCCCTCAAAATTGTTGATACAGCCGGAATTAGAGAGACAGAAGATGTGGTAGAAAAAATCGGTGTTGAGAAAAGCCGCGAGCTATTGGAAAATGCTGATCTGGTATTGCTTGTCTTGGATATTACAGCAGGTATTTCACAAGATGAAATGGATCTAATCAACAGCGAGAAAGCAAAAAATATAATTGTTTTAATTAACAAAATTGATGTTAAAGAAAGTCAAGCAGAAAAGCAAAGATTTGAAAAAGTAGTGGAAGGAATACCACATTTATTTATTTCCGCTCAAGAAGAAATAGGCATTGGTGAACTTGAAAAAATGATCGAGCAGTTAATTACCGATCGAGGTGTGGAGTCTACAGGAGATTTTTTTATTACAAATATTAGGCATAAAAACTGTTTGGTTCGGACGAAAGAACATTTAAATGAAGTTATTAACGGAATTAAGTTGGGAGTAAGTCTTGATATAGTCTCGATTGATGTACGAAGTGCATGGGAATCGTTGGGGGAAATAACCGGGGAAACGGTTGGTGAAGAATTACTTGACAGGATATTTTCCGATTTTTGCATAGGGAAGTAGGGGTTTGACATGAATTATTTTGGCGGATCATATGATGTAATTGTTATTGGGGCAGGTCATGCCGGCTGTGAAGCAGCTCTTGCTCCGGCACGAATGGGTTTTAAAACTTTATTACTTACTTTAAATATGGATAATATTGCTTTGATGCCATGCAATCCTGCAATAGGAGGTCCGGCCAAAGGGCATTTGGTTCGAGAAATAGATGCTTTAGGCGGGGAAATGGCTCATAATATTGATCAAGCACATATTCAAATTCGCATTTTAAATACGGGAAAAGGGCCGGCCGTTCATGCCCTTCGTGCCCAAGCCGACAAGAAGCTTTATCAAAGGATAATGACTAATACATTGGAGAAACAGGAAAACCTCGACCTAAAGCAAGATACGGTCGATAAGATATTGATTAACAACTACCGGGTAACGGGGGTTGTCACCAAAAACGGCTGTCGTTTTGAAGGAAAAACTATTATACTGACGACAGGGACTTATCTGCGGGGTCGGATTATTATTGGGGAGGTATGTTATCAGGGAGGACCCAATAGTCAACATGCCTCTGTCAAGCTTGTGGACAGCCTAAAAGAATTAGGCTTGGAAATAAGACGTTTTAAGACCGGGACACCGGCCCGTGTAGATAAGAGGACAATTGATTTTGAAAAGACCATTGAACAGCCGGGAAGTACGGCTCCATTGGCTTTTTCATTTTTGACAAAGGAGTTTAATCGGCCTAATGTGCCTTGCTGGTTGACATATACAAATGAGCGAACCCACCAGATTATCCGGGATAACCTGCATCGTGCTCCATTATTCAGCGGTATTATTGAGGGTGTTGGTCCCAGATATTGTCCTTCAATAGAAGATAAAGTGGTCCGGTTTGCGGATAAAACATCTCATCAGCTCTTTTTGGAGCCGGAAGGGATGGATACTTATGAGTATTATGTTCAGGGAATGTCCAGCAGCTTGCCTGTTGATGTACAATTAGCGTTTCTCCGTACCATCAAAGGATTAGAACGTGTTGAAATAATGAGACCGGCCTATGCCATTGAGTATGATTGTATTGACCCTACCCAGCTTGAAGCAACGTTGGAAACAAAATCAATAAAGGGATTGTTTATGGCAGGTCAGATCAACGGCTCCTCAGGATATGAGGAAGCAGCTGCCCAGGGTCTATTGGCCGGAATCAATGCTGCTCTTATGCTAAAAGACAAAGAACCTTTGGTTTTAAAAAGATCTGATGCCTACATTGGAGTTTTAATTGATGATTTAGTTACTAAGGGAACAAATGAACCTTACCGGATGCTTACTTCTCGGGCAGAATATAGGTTATTATTAAGACAAGATAATGCAGATTTGCGTTTAACAGAAAAAGGCCGGCAGGTGGGACTGGTTGATGACGGTCGGTGGTCGTTTTTTACGAAAAAGAAAGAACAGATTGAAAAAAACTTGGCATGGGCAAAGGAAACGAGAATATTTCCGCAAAATAAAAAACTGAGCGAGCTTTTATTGCGCAGGGGATCAAGTAAAATCGATAAAGCCGTTTCAGTGTGTGAATTAGTAAAAAGGCCGGAGATTACTTTGGAAGATGCCCTTTCCCTGTTAGATGAAGAAATTAAATTAGACACGCAGGTAAGTGAACAGGTAGAAATTCAAATTAAGTATGATGGATATATAAATAAACAAATGGCGCAGGTTGAACGTTTTAATAAACTGGAGAATAAAAAAATTCCGGAATGGGTGCAATATAATAAAATTAGCGGTTTAAGAAAAGAGGCTCAACAAAAATTAGAGCAGGTTAATCCTCGTTCCATTGGCCAAGCATCTCGGATTTCAGGAGTGTCTCCGGCAGATATTTCCGTATTAATGGTTTACATGGAACAGCAAAAGAGAATAAATGAAAGAGAGGCATGAAAATGCCCGATTTATTCAGGCGTGTTTTAAGAAAGGGATTCGATGAATTAGCTCTTTCGATAAATGAAGAAAAAATAGAAAAGTTAGCCCTGTATAAAGATATGCTTCTCTCCTGGAATGAACAGATAAATCTCACGGCTATTTTGGATCAGGAAGAAATAGCCATAAAGCATTTTATTGATTCTTTGGCGGTAAGCCGTTTTATTGATTTCAAAAAGGACCAAAAACTGATTGATATTGGGAGCGGGGCAGGCTTTCCTGGACTACCGATAAAAATAATTTTTCCGGAAATCAATGTTACTTTGCTTGATTCTTTGCAAAAAAGATGCCGATTTCTTAATGAATTGATACGGGAATTAGGCCTTAGCGGAATTGAAGCGGTACATGGACGTGCGGAGGAGAAAGGCCAAGATCCTCTCATGAGAGAAGAGTTTGACTTTGCTGTCGCTCGGGCAGTTACCAAGTTGCCTGTTTTAGTTGAATACTGTCTTCCTTTTGTTAAAGAAGGCGGTATATTTATCGCATTTAAGGGACCGGGAGTAAATGATGAAACAAAAAGTGCCCAAAAAGCTATTACCCTTCTTGGCGGGCGGTTAATCGAGAACAAAAGATTCACTTTGCCCGTCTCCAAGGAGGAGCGGTCTTTGGTACTGATTGGGAAAAAAGAAAGCACGGAAAAAATTTATCCGAGACGGCCTGGTATCCCGGAGAAAAAACCACTTCTCTAAATCTAATTAATCTTGTGGTGATAACCCTTACTTATTTAACTCCTTACCAGAAGGGGGAGTTTTTTTATTTTCTGGGGAGGGATAGTTGAATGCCATGTGGAATTATACAAATTTGATACAATATTTGGTGGTGGGAATATGGGGAAAGTAATTGCGGTAGCAAATCAAAAAGGCGGAGTCGCAAAAACAACTACTGCTGTTAACATGGCAGCTTTTATGGCGATGGAAGGAAGACAGGTACTGGTTATTGATATTGATCCTCAGGGCAATGCGTCCAGCGGACTAGGGGTAAATAGATTTGAAACGGAACATTGTATTTACGATGTAATTATAAACGGAGCGCCAATTGATGCGGTTACCCACAATACGGAACTGGAAAAATTATTTGTTGTGCCCGCAACTATTCAACTAGCCGGTGCCGAGATTGAGTTGGTTTCAGCTGTCGCCAGAGAATCTAAGCTAAAGAAAGCATTAAAAACAGTGCGGGATAAATATGATTACATAATAATTGACTGTCCCCCCTCCCTTGGACTTTTAACTTTAAATGCGTTGACTGCCTGTGACACTGTGTTGATTCCCATCCAATGTGAGTATTATGCTTTGGAAGGATTAGGGCAGCTGATGAATACATATGAACTTGTTAAAAAGCACTTAAACCCGGATCTGGAAATTGAAGGTGTAGTTTTAACGATGTTTGATGCCCGCACTAACCTTGCCATTCAAGTAGTAGACGAAGTAAAGAATTATTTTAAGGGGAAAGTATTTGCGTCAATTATTCCCCGGAATGTGCGATTATCAGAAGCACCCAGTCATGGAAAGCCCATTTCCCTTTATGATCCTAAATCACGGGGAGCAGAGGTATATCATGAGCTGGCAAAGGAAGTGATTGAGAATGGCTAAGAGAGGATTAGGAAGGGGATTGCAAGCGCTGATCCCACCTTCACCAATTGCGGAGACAAATGAAAAATCAATTGTTTTAATTAAGCTGGACAAAATTGAGCCTAATAGAGAACAACCACGGAAAAATTTTCACCAAGATAGAATTAGAGAATTAGCAGAATCCATTAAAGAACATGGTGTTGTTCAGCCAATTGTGGTGCGCAGCATAAGTGAAGAGAAATATGAAATTGTCGTCGGGGAACGACGTTGGCGTGCGAGTCGCTTAGCTGGACTCAAGGAAATTCCCTGTGTGATTAGGGATGTTGACCAAAAAGAAAGTACGGAACTGGCATTAATTGAAAATATCCAGCGAGAGGATTTAAATATTCTGGAAGAGGCGGAGGCTTATCAAAAGCTCATTTCAGAACATAATTACACTCAAGAACAACTAGCAGCCCGGCTGGGGAAAAGCCGCTCATATATTACCAACACGTTACGGCTATTAAATCTTGCCATGCCACTGCAGGGATTTGTCCGAGATGGTATTATCAGCGCAGGGCATGCCCGGGCAATACTTTCGGTAAGCGATACCAGTAAGCAGTATTCATTTGCCCAAAAAATCATTAAAGAAAAGCTTTCTGTTCGACAAGCGGAAGAACTTGCTAAGGAATTTAATAAAAAAGAAAGCTTTAAAGAAAAAACTAAATATAATTCACGTCTTACAGTGGAATATCGGGATATCCAAGACAGACTGCGGGAAACTTTTGAGACAAAAGTGAAAATATGTCCAAAGGAAAAAGGCGGCCGAATAGAGATAGAGTATTATAGCGAAGATGATCTCACAAGAATAATGAGTGTAATTATGCCGGAAGAGAGTTAATTCAGCGCAGGAAATGTTTCACGTGAAACATTTCCTGCTTTTAAAATCACCATGCTTTGGAGGTGTGCCTTATTATCTAAATGAGAAAAAGCACTAAAGGCCTTTTAATAAACTTATGCTTAAGTTTTGCCTGTGTGGGTGTATTTATAGCCTGCTTGAATAAATCTCAGACAGCTTTATTTAGCACAGGAAATCTGAGCGCTACACACATTTTTGTGAGTATGGGGCTGGGAGTCATAGGGGGAATCTTAATAGAATTAACAGACGCTTTCGGTACAGGGAAAAGCAGACGCCGAGGCGGAATAAATTATGGAATTCTTCTTGGGCAGGGTGTTCCTGCTGTTTTTTTGGGGCTGAATCCTTTAATAATCGGATTGATGTCAACAATTGAGATCAACCTTGACTATTATGGCTGGTTTGGCAAATGGGGGTCTGAGTTAAGCTTGGTTGGATTTGTTTGGCTGGGTATTACACTATGTAAAACAGTAAAATATAGTTTTGGAAAGTTTCACGTGAAACAACGGAGGCGATAGAGTTGATTTATTTCGATAATGCAGCAACAACCTGGCCTAAGCCAAGCGAAGTTAAAAAAGCGATAGCATCGGCTTTGGATGAATATGGCGCTAATCCAGGCAGGGGAAGCTATGAGATGGCCCTTAAAGTTTCCCGCTTGATCTTTGAAACTCGAGCTGAATTAGCATCTCTTTTCAATATAAAAAAACCGGAAAGAATTGTTTTTACAGCAAACGCCACGGAATCCACTAATCTCGCATTAAAAGGATTTCTTAACCCAGGGGACCATGTGATTTTTACCAGCTTAGAACATAATGCCATTTACCGGCCTTTAAAGGCGTTGGAAAAACGAGGAGTTAAACTGACCATGGTGCAGGCCGAATCAGATGGTACTGTGCATCCGGAAATGATTGCCCGTGCGGTGCGCAGTGAAACGGTCCTGCTTGCCGTTTCCCATGTTTCCAATGTCACCGGGACAATATTGCCTATTGAGGAGTTTGCTCAAATTGTACGCCTCAAAAACATTAAAATGCTTGTTGATGTTGCTCAATCGGCGGGGTTCCTGGATATAGATGTAGAAAAACAAGGAATTGATCTTTTGGCTTTTCCGGGGCATAAAGGTCTTTATGGCCCAACGGGTATCGGCGGTCTCTATATTGGGGAGGGGATAAATTTAACTCCTTTAAAAGAGGGAGGGACAGGAAGCAAGTCCCAATCATGGGAGCAGCCGGATACTTTGCCGGACAGATTTGAAAGCGGCACCATTAATACTTTGGGGATAGCAGGTTTAAGAGCAGGAGTTGAGTTTTTAAAAAGTAAGGATGTTAAAAATATCAGAGAGCATGAGTGGAATTTGACCAAGAGATTTCTCCGGGGTTTAACTCAAATAGAACAAGTGGTGGTATATGGCCCGAAAACTGATGTTTTTCGGGCGCCGGTTGTATCCTTTAACATTAAAAACTGTGATCCGGGGGAAGTTTCCTTTATGCTTGATAAAATGTTTGGCATAGCGGCCCGGTCCGGTTTCCACTGTGCTCCTTTAACTCATCGAACAATAGGTACAGAAGAAACGGGGACAATCAGATTTAGTTTTGGAAACTTTAATACCATTGAGGAAATAGATGCCGGATTGGATGCAATAAAAGAGATTGTAAAAGAATTGGAGACCGGAACGTGTGGGGAACTATTGTAAATGTTTTAGCAATTATTGGAGGAACTATCCTGGGGGTTCTAGGTGGAAGATTGCTTTCGGATGATAACCGGGACACGGTTACAAAAGGAGTATCCTTGTGTGTGATATTAATTGGACTTCAAATGGCATTTGCTACTGAACACCTTATTGTTTTACTGGTGAGTATTGTGCTTGGCGGAGTTACCGGGGAAATTATCGGAATAGAAAAGTATTTAAACCGGTTTGCTGCTTATTTAGAAAAGTCTCTAAAGGGAGGTTCCGGCAAATCAGGATTGGCGAAGGGTTTTGTCACCGCAACACTTATTTATTGCGTAGGTGCAATGGCGATCATGGGTTCCCTGCAGAGCGGCCTTACCGGGGAACATAGCATCCTGTACGCTAAATCATTCATAGACGGTGTTACTTCAGTTGTATTGTCATCAACATTAGGTATTGGAGTGGCATTGTCCGCTCTCCCCCTCTTTTTCTATCAAGGAAGCATCACACTTCTTGCCGGATGGATCGAACCATACATTATTGAAGAAGCAATCACGGAAATGAAAGCAGCCGGAGGGCTGCTGATTCTGGCCATTGGCCTAAATATGCTGGAGATTATTCGCATCAGAGTGGGGAATTTGCTTCCGGCTGTGATTTATGCAGTGATTTTTATGACTTTAATGGCAAACATTAATTTAATTTAAACCGGTCTATTTTATTTTGGGTTTCTTTAAATGTTTTTATAATATGATTTACTTAGCCCATTTATTTTTGAATATTAAATATAAGACACCCGTTACCGTTAATAATGCAAAAATAACAGTAAACAAATGGGAAGAAAACTGGCTGGTTATATAAATTGCCGTTGGGCCGTCTGCACCGCCGATAATTCCAACAGAGTCTGCTCCTATTTCATTTGAATGAAATTTATATTTAAGATACATAGGGATTAAAATATCAGCTGCTGCACAAACAAGAGTTGTTGCAGCAGCTATCACAGTTAATATGAATACTACTTGTGTTGATTTATCCCGTTTGATGTTAATCACCTCTTTGAATTCATGGGGTTGTTAAGCGTTCGTTATAAAAACACCCGTTATTCGTTTTGTGCGGTAAGCCAACCTGCCAATTCAATCCAAGAGTCGACTATTTTATTAGGATTATGCTTGAGTAACTCGGTTTTGTCTGCCATACCCCAGGTAACAGCAATGGTAGTTACTCCTGCCCCATTACCCGCCATAATGTCAAAAGGACTGTCCCCCACATAGACAGCTTTCTCTGCTGTCTTATTAAGTTTTTTCAGGGCAACCAGTACGGGATCGGGATTTGGTTTGTGCTTTTCAGAGTCGTCTGCAGTAATAACAACATCAAAGAAATTATTAAGATCCAGCAGAGATAAAGTCATATCTGCCCCGTAACGGCTTTTTGATGTTACAATCCCAAGAGCATATCTGTTTTGCCGTAATTCATGCAGAACCTTCCGGGCTCCGGGAAACAGATCCATTAGCTTATCGTGGGTTTCTCTGTAATGTCTTTGGTAGGTATCAAAAAATTCATCTTCTTTTCCTGCTCCGGCCATAATTCGACCAATTTCTTTTAAGGGCAATCCAATAAGTTTCATGACATCTTCATCTCCCCAGGGGATGCACATTTCCTGAAAAACAGAAAAATATGTGCGTCGGATAAGGGGGAGAGAATCGGTAACGGTACCGTCCAAATCAAAAAGGGCTGTATCTATTCGCATATTCCTCTCCTTAAAGTTTAATCAAGTTACTCTTTAATTAATAGCGCTTTTGTCTCGCACAATGCTTCTTGGTAGATTAATTTTAGCGGCACTTTATGTTTTAGTGCCAGGTCTCGGCAGTCTTCAAATTCGGGCGCAATATTGGCTGTGTCTTCAAAACTTCCTACTTTAACCTTTACTTTACCAAACCGGGTAGCCACGGAAAGGATTTTTCTTTGACAATAGAAACGGTCTTCCTTACGGACTCTTACCCCAAGGGTAGTGGTTTCCCGATATAAGACAGATAAAATCTTGTCTCTGTTTGAAGCTAAACATAAGATGGTAAGGAGAGTTCCCGGCCGTCCCTTTTTCATTTGAATCGGGGTAAAAAACATTTCCAATGCTCCCTCGGCAAAAACCTGATCCCACAGGTAAGTGAAAAATTCCGGATTCATGTCATCTGTAGTGGTTTCAAGGACTTCAATGTGTTCTGCTTGAGAAAGAGTGCTGCTTGTACCAATCGAAACCCTAAGAATATTTGGAATTCCGTAATCACGACTTCCTGCGCCCAGTCCTACAGTATTGACGTGCATAGCAGGCTGGGGACCGAAAGAATCGGCTAAAGCAGTAATAATGCTTGCTCCGGTAGGAGTGACAAGTTCGCCTTCGATATCTACGCCGTAAACAGGAACCTCCTTCAGTAAAGCCTGTGTTGCCGGCGCCGGGATGGGTATCAGCCCGTGGGCACATTTTATAAAACCATGTCCCATCGGCAGAGGGGAGGCGACAATTCTTTCTATGCCAAGCAGGGAAAGACAAATTACGGTGCCCACAATATCTACGATAGCATCTACTGCTCCTACCTCATGAAAGTGGACTTTATCCGACGAAATACCATGCACTTCCCCTTCGGCGTCTGCCAGACGGACAAAGATTCTCGCCGATTTTTCTTTTACCTGCGCCGGTAGGGATGAACCGTTAATAATATGTAAGATGTCCTTCAAATGACGATGGGCATGGTTTTCACCTGGGTCCACATGGATTCCTGTTGCTTTGATGTTATTTTTAAATACCGGACCAGAAAAAATCCGATATCCTTTTACCGGTAGGAGAGATAGCTGGCTAACCAGTTCAGGAAAGCTTGCTCCGGCATGAACCAGTGCGCCCAGGCACATGTCACCGCTAATTCCTGATGCGCAATCAAAATAGGCTGATTTCATCATGTCAACCCTCCGCTTTTTATGATGGTGCTGGCAAGTGATGCCGCACCAAAGCCATTATCGATATTGACAACACCGATACCAGCAGCACAACTGTTCAGCATAGCGAGGAGCGCAGCCAGTCCATGAAAACTCGCTCCATAGCCGGTGCTGGTTGGGACTGCCACTACCGGCTTGTCTACCAATCCTGCGACCACACTGGCCAAGGCTCCTTCCATTCCGGCGACAACAATGATTACCCGGGCGGAAAGAAAAAGTCCTTGCTTGTCAATTAGCCGGTGGATTCCGGCAACACCAACATCATAAAGTCTCTCCACATTATGACCCATGGCCGAAGCGGTAACTGCCGCTTCCTCCGCAACAGGCAAATCAGCGGTTCCGGCTGAAATAACAAGAATATTGCCGGATTTTTTTGCCGGCTCTGCCCGGTACTCAATTACCCGTGCTGTTTCATGATATATTGCCTGGGGAACTGCTTTTTGCACCTCTTGAAAGATTTCTTCCCCGGCCCGTGTCGCCAGAACGTGGCGATTTTGTTTGGCCAACTTTTCCATAATCATTTTAACCTGTTCTTTAGTTTTCCCTTGGCTGAAAATGACCTCGGGAAAACCATTGCGCAAGGAGCGGTGGTGGTCAATTTTGGCAAAGCCTAGGTCTTCGTAGGGGAGGATCTTTAATTCTTCCATGGCCTTATCTACATTGATTGTTCCCGACTGTATATCTTCCAGCAAGGAACGTAATTTGTCCTTATCCATTTAGGTTCTTCCTTTCATTCAAGCTTCCACTGCGAAATCCTTCCAAGTCAAGTGCAATATATGCAAACTGAAGTGATTTTAACTTTTTCACGATTTCTTCCCTGTAATTTAGGATATCCTTAAAATATCGGATAGGAATTTCAATCCGTGCTGTATCGTCGTAATGTCTTAGCCGGACGTTTTGAAACCCTAAATTGAATAAATACTCTTCTGCCGCTTGAATTTCTCTCAATTTCTTTAAGGTAACAGGCTGTCCGTAGGGAATACGAGTTGCTAAACAGGGCGCCGCCGGTTTATTCCAGGTGGAAAGGTCCACCTTTTTTGAAAGATAGCGGATCTCTTCTTTTGTTAAGCCTGCTTCTCGTAAAGGACTTCTGACCTTTAACTCTTCTATCGCTTTGTTTCCCGGCCGGAATTCATAAAGATCGTCACAGTTACTTCCGTCTGCCACCCATTTAAAACCTTGTTCCTTGGCCAGTTCTCTTAACCTGGTAAAGAGATGCTTTTTACAAAAATAACAGCGGTCAACGGAATTATTTTGAAAGAAATCAAGCTCCTCTACGTCAAAGGGTATTTCTTGCAAAGACACTCCCATGTTTCGGGCAAAACTCTGGGCACTTTCAAGTTCATTTTTGCTAAGGACCTGAGAAGAAAAAATTATGGCAGTTATATTATCCCCAAGAATTTCATGAGCACAATATAGAAGGAAAGAACTGTCCACTCCCCCTGAAAAAGCAATTGCCAATGATCCCATTTTCTTTAATAGTAGATTTAACTGATTTAATTTTTTTTCCAACTCCATAATGATAAGGGATTCCTTCCTTAGTTATTTGCACATTACAAACATTGTACGCTAGCAATTAAAATGTTGTCAATTAACGTGTAAATTTTCGCATAATGGGAAGTCTAAATCTTAACTTTCATATTTTGTGTGATGATAAACAGATTTTTAGTGTCAGATGGAGTTTTGCTTCATCTGAAGGATAAAAATCGTTATCCAGGAGCTGTACAGTTCTTATCTCCATCTTAAAAAAAGGGTGTCTTAGAACTTGTTAGCTACCGGATAAAAATAACGACATATCAGAACTTGGAGGCGAGGAAGAAGTGCATACTGTGGCTGTACAAAATGGATTGGATAATTTGGGGGAGCTGCTTAGTAACCAAGGTTATCAAGTTGTGCCTCTGGAAAAGTGTCAAGACTTTGCGGATGCAATAGTCTATTCTTGCTTTGGCTGTGAACTGGAAGGGCTGTCAAATTTATCATCATTTGAGAAGCCCGGTTCCGCCCTGGATTATATAAACGTTTTTGGAATGGCTCCGGAAGAAGCTGTTGACCTGATTGATTTCCAATTAGGGAAAAGAGAAAGTTTTTCTTTGGAATAAGGAAAGTTTATAGAGTCAGCATATGGAGGAGGTGAAAAAGTGACGCATCAAAATATAGTTGCTGTGGAAAAAGAATTGACAACAATTAAACAGGCGCTGGAGGGACAAGGAATTCAAACTGTGGATATGAGTCAAGTATCAACTGCCTCCTGCATTGTAACCAGCGGAATGAATCAAAACTTTATGGGAATGGAAGATATTGAGCGGGATGTTCCCGTGATTACTGCAAAAGGAAAAACATCAGATGAAGTAGTGGATGATGTAAAGAGATACTTATACTAAAGGAAGCGCGTCCAGCGCTTCCTTTAGTATAAAACTTTATTTTTTATAAAGGAAAGGTTTATAAATCGTAACGTCTATGCCGGTACGTCGGAAGACTAAATCGGTAGGTTTATTTACTATTAGAAATATAAGTTTAAGCTTCGGCCTGCGTCAGCAACTTAGCGCAAGCCAAGTTTTCTTTTTTTCCGGGAAAAGCTAAGCATTTTTGATTCCTAGGATAATGCTGTCCGTAATCAGCCTGGCCATTTTCATAACCAAACTAAGTCGGGTGTTTTGTAGAACGACAAATTCCATGTGCCCGGCAACATTTACTATTCCTGTAAAGAAAATATCACCAACTCCCGGAAGATTTTTATGAACTCCGGCACCAGGTTTAATCATCCCTTCTCCCAGGGTAATCAGTCCCACACTTTCCAACCTACCTAAGCAAGCATCCACTGCAATAATTATCGGGTTAAGATGACATTGCCGTACCTGACCAATCTTTTCTGATAAATTGCCGGCATGAATCGGTTCATCAAGTGTTCCATACACGGGAAAGGCAACTTTTCTTTGCGTTAAAAGCCAGCCTACGAGGGGGCCTAAGCAATCGCCTGTTGACCGGTCTGTTCCCACACAAAGTACTACCAGTTCCTTTTGAGGCTGAACAGCAAGTTGTTTGATCAGTTTGGAAAGCTGGCTGGACAGAGATGATAAACTTTCCGGATCTTCAATATGGCATTTGATTTTTTTTGGTAAATATAATGGGGAAGGAAATATGGAAAAACCCATTTTGGCCCTCCGCAGAAAATTACTCCACGTAGTATATGCCATAAACTTAAGAGATATACGGTAGCGCTTTACTCATGTTTCCCGGCCTTTGTACATACTAATTAAGTTAAGGAGGCTGGAAGGTGAAAGTGAACAAGACTAATTGGCAAATTGCAGCCGCATATGTGGGGGCGGTAATAGGCGCCGGGTTTGCTTCCGGGCAAGAATTAATCCAGTTCTTTGTCAGGTTTGGAAGGCTGGGTCTTTGGGGTGCTGCGTTAGCCGGGGTTTTATTTATGTTTTTGGGCGGAATCACAATATTTTTAGTAAAGCAGTATAGGTTAAATAATTACCGGGATCTTTTAAATATAAAAATAGGCAAAAGGTTAACGGCTATTACCGACTGGGTGATTATGCTTTTTTTATTTTTGGGAACGTCTGTCATGCTCTCTGGCAGCGGGGCTCTTTTTCAGGAGTATTTAGGACTTGAGTCATGGATTGGAATTATCATTACAGAACTGCTTTTATTTTTCTTCTTAATTGCAGGGGACGACGGTTTTTTATGGTTTAATGTTTTGACAGTTCCGCTCTTGATTATCGTTATCCTATTGGTGTCCTTAGTGAGCCTGGCTGCACCTCCGGCCAGTATTCCCAGCTATGGTTCAATATACAACCCTAACACTTGGGTGAGTAACAACTGGTTAATTTCCGCATTGCTTTATGTTTCATATAATATGGTAAACGGGGTTGTGATTCTTGTGGCACTTGCCGGTGAAAAGACGGACAGTGGTGTTGGTGGAGGAGTGGCAGGAGGCTTTGTTTTATTTTCACTGGTATGCTGTGTTACCGCTGCTCTTTTTGTTTTCCAAGAATTAGTTAGAGGCTATCAAATTCCCATGCTGTACCTTGCCTTTCACGTTAATGAGCGGTTGTTTAACTTATATGGAGTTGTTTTATGGATAGCGATGCTGACAACGGCCATGGCTGATACATATGGCTTATGCCAACGATTACATGCTACTTTGAAGATGCCATGTTTCACTATCATGGCGATGATTTTAATTTTGGCCATTCCGTTTTCCATGTGTGATTTTGCCACATTAATTGGACGTGTGTATCCCCTATTCGGCTATTTAAGCATGATTCTTGTGGGGATTTTAGTTTATCAAGGTTTAAAGGAAGGGGTGAAGTACTTCATTAAATGATTTCAGAATATTATAAAAAATTTATTCAAGGTGTGGAGTAGGAGAAAAAAGCAGGAATTTATTAGTTCAAAGTCGAATTTGGTAACCACTACTTGGTAGACTGCTTTACAAAGGGGGTGACAGGGCTGGAGCATAAAAACAAAAAAAATAAAAAAATGAAGTGGACAGTAGTTTTTTTGCTCTTGGCAAGTCTGTGTTTTTTCTTGTTTGGATGTAGTACAAAAGATAAAGTTCAGGAATTATCTGAATCGAGAACGCCGAAAGCAGAGCGGATACCATTTTTAGTTCAGAATCAGGAAACGGTTTTAGTATATTTTGGAGCTGTAGACGGAAAAAACTTGGTCCCGGTAACCTTATCCGTTAATCCAACTAATGAAGTTGCCAAAGTTGCCGTGGAAAAGTGTCTGGCTGGCCCGGAGAATGATTTTACCCTACCGGTTATTCCGGAGGAAACTAAATTAAAAGATCTATCAATACAGGTCAGTACCGTCTATGTGGATTTGACACCGGAAATTAATCAAGTGGATCCGAAAAAAGCAAAGCTTGCGATAGATTCCTTGGTATTAACTCTAACGGAATTTAATGAAGTTGAAGACGTACAAATTTTGGTAGACGGGCAGATTCAAAATAGTATTGGGGAAGTGGATACGAGTAAACCGATTAAAAGGCCGGTTATTAATTATTATGGCGGCGAAGGTAAAAAAGAAGTTAAAGTTTACTACTCCGACAGCAATGCCATGTATTTGGTTCCCGTTACATATAAGGTTTCTGTCAATGATATGCCTTATTTTGCTTTAAAGAAACTTGTTGAAGGCCCACCGAGTAAAAGCGGACTTTTGAGGACTCTTTGGAACGGAACAAAGATCATAAGTTATTCTGTCAAAGAAGGAATAGCGACGGTTGATTTCAGCAAGTCAGTTCTCGGTTATGGCGGTGGATCAACAGCAGAAATCATGTTTGTCAGTTCGGTGGTTCAGACCCTGACTGACTTAGAAAATATTGATGCTGTTCAATTATTATTTGAGGGAGAGAAGCTGGAATATTTGCCTGAAGGCTCCGATGTTTCCGCGCCGATTTATAGCACTAGAAAAATAAATTATCGACAGTAGACAGCGCCACCTAAGGGTGCTGTTTTTTTTTCGCCGGCGAAGGAATTATTTATTATTGAGAAGGTTTTTTTCCTGGTTTTGGGGAATATAAAAAAAGATTTCAGAAGGAGGGAATAACTTGCCGGAAAACAATCAGTTTAAATGGCTGCCTGCTGTTGATGAGATTCTCGATTACGAGGAAATCAAGGATTTTTATAAAATGCCAAGAACGCTGGTGGTAGAGGCCATTCGTAGTGTCCTGGGCATCTACCGGGAGGAAATTAGACAGAAGAAAATACACTATGATAATTCAAAAGAACTAAGGTCAGCTATTGTTCATGATATAAGAGATCTCATAAAAAGACGGTCCAAACCAATGCTTCGTCCGGTTATCAATGCTACCGGGGTGGTTTTACATACAAATTTGGGCAGGGCTGTTTTAAGTGAAGGAGCTCGACAAGCAGTTAATGAAATAACCGGCGGTTATTCAAATTTGGAGTTTAATTTAGATACGGGAACCAGGGGATCTCGCTATTCCCATGTAGAAGAATTGCTGCAAAAACTTACTGGGGCGGAAGACTGCTTAGTTGTAAATAACAATGCGGCGGCGGTTCTTTTGGCTTTGGATACATTGGCAAAGGGAAGGGAGTCAATTGTATCCAGAGGCGAAATGGTGGAAATCGGCGGGGCATTTCGAATCCCGGAGGTAATGGAAAGAAGCGGTTCCAAGTTGGTGGAAGTTGGAACAACAAACAAAACCTATATTCAAGACTTTGAAAAGGCTATTACGTCGGATACAGGTATTTTAATGAAGGTGCACACCAGTAATTACCGGGTAATAGGCTTTACCCATGAGGCTTCAGTTCCGGAACTGGTGGAATTAGGACAAAGATTTACTATCCCCGTTATGGTTGATTTAGGAAGCGGCTGCATGTTTGACCTGAAGTCAGCCAGTGTCGGCGATGAGCCTTTGGTCCAGCAGGTGGTTGCCGGTGGCGCCGATATCATTACCTTCAGCGGAGACAAGCTTTTGGGGGGGCCTCAGGCGGGGATCATTTTAGGAAGGGAAAAATACCTGTCTCAAATGAAAAAAAATCCTTTAACCAGAGCCCTGCGTATTGATAAAATGACCATTGCGGCACTGGAAGCTACCTTGAGAAGTTATCTCGACCCGGCAAGCGCCGCGCGAGAGATTCCTACATTAGAAATGCTGACCAGATCTTATGATACAAACCAAATCCAGTCCCAAAAAATTTATGAGATATTGGTTTTGGAAGCGGAAGGTAACTTTCAAATCAAAACTGAACAAGGTGTTTCTCCTGTAGGCGGTGGCTCGCTTCCCATGGTAGAACTTCCTACAGTGCTGGTTATGATGAAACCGGAAAAGATGAGTGCGGAGAGGTGTGTTTCTGCTTTGCGCAAAGGGAATCCTCCGGTTCTTGCTTATATTAGAGAAGATTGGGTGGTATTGGATCCAAGGACAATACCGGAGGAACAGTACGAAGCTTTAAGGGAAGCAGTAAAACAGGTTTTTGGAGGAATTTAAATGCAGCGTATTATCGTTGGAACAGCAGGTCATGTGGATCATGGGAAAACTGTACTGACCAAAAGGTTGACCGGAATTGACACCGACCGTCTCAGGGAAGAAAAGGAAAGGGGGATATCCATTGAATTAGGTTTTGCCCCTCTCACCCTTCCCAGTGGGATTAAGGTTGGTCTTGTTGACGTTCCCGGTCATGAAAGATTTATTAAAAATATGCTCGCCGGGATTGCTGGAATTGACTTGGTCCTTTTGGTGATTGCCGCAGATGAAGGGGTTATGCCTCAGACAAGAGAACACCTCGACATTATTAATTTATTGGAAGTAAAAAAGGGGATAGTTGTGATTACCAAGGCGGACCTGGTGGATGAGGAATGGCTGGAATTGGTTCAGCAGGAAGTAAGCGAAGTTTTAGCCGGTACCGTGCTGGAGAATGCCCCGATGATGGCGGTCTCTGCCGTTACAGGTCAGGGAATTTCGGAGCTGTTAACTATTATCGATAAACTGGCACAGGAAACGCCACCGAAAGAAATATCCGGCAGAGCACGTATTCCTATTGACAGGGTTTTTACCATTACCGGATTTGGGACGGTTATCACGGGGACCCTTTGGTCGGGACGTTTAGAGGTGGGGGAAACAGTTGAGATACTACCTGCCGGCCACAGTGCCCGGATCAGAACTCTTCAGGTACACGGGGAAAAAGTAAAGCAGGCTACAGCGGGTCAGAGAGTGGCGGTCAACCTGGCAGGACTGGAAACCGATGATATTGCTCGGGGCGATGTTTTGGCTGAACCCGGCCTTTTAGAACCGGTTTTCCGTTTAGATGTCAAGCTCCGCATATTGAAGCATCCTGATATTTCGCTGGAACAGCGTGCCCGGGTAAGAGTTCATCAGGGGACCCGTGAGGTCTTAGGACGGGTAAACCTTTTGGACAGGGAGGAACTACGTCCCGGGGAAGAATGCCTTTGCCAGTTGGTGTTGGAATCGCCATTGATGGCTTTGCGCGGGGATCATTATGTTATTCGTTCTTATTCTCCGATGATTACCATTGGTGGCGGGATTGTTATCGATCCGATGCCGCCAAAACATAAAAGATATCGGACTGATGTAATCGAAAATTTGGAAGTAATGTCTCATGGAGATCCTAAAGAACTAATAAGTCAGGTTCTCGCGGATTCAAAGGCCGGAATGATGACCATTGGGGAAATTTCCAAAGCTACCGGCCTTGCGGAACAGCAGGTCATAGAAGAAACAAGTGCTTTGGCAAATGAAAATAAGGTGACAGTAATTAAGGGAGAGGGCAGTGTATTTTACTTATGGAAAGAAAAAGACAATCTGTGGCTTTCAAATGTTATCAAACGATTGGATGAGTATCATAAAAAATATCCTTTGCGACCGGGTATCGCTAAAGAAGAACTCCGTTCAAGGGATTTCCCCCAAATCTTGAGCAAAGCATTTAATCGTCTCTTAGAAGCATGGGAAAGTGCCGGAAAGATAAAAGTATTGGGTCAGGCCATCGCGAAAGAAGGTTTTATAATAAATTTGTCTCCTGAACAGGACAGGGCAAAAGGAATAATTGAAAAAGCTCTTTTAAGAGAACCATTTTCTCCCCCCGGCTGGGATGAAGCAGCTGATCTGGCAGGACTGTCTGAGGAAGAAAAGGTTGAAATGCTGGGCTACCTTCAGCAAAGTGGCGTGGTGGTGAAACTTTCTGAAGAAGTGATTTTGCACCAGACGGCTTTTGACACAGCAAAAGAAAAAATTGTCAGTTATTTAAAAGAAAATGGTAAGATTCAGCTTTCTGAAACCAGGGACATATTAAAGACATCACGAAAATATGCCCTGCCACTTATAGAATATTTGGATCAAATAAAAGTAACAAAAAGAAAAGGAGATCTGCGCATCCTGCTGTGACAAGATTCGACAAAATTGTCCATTGTTCATTCGGAATTTTGAATTGACACAGTTTACACACAGGCCTATAATTAGTAGAAACACATTTGGTGCCTTAGGGTGGACAGGCAGGAGGAGTTTGCCTTTAAAATTTGCTTCAATGAATGATTCACCTGAACTTGTTTCCTTAGGCGGCGCAGAAAACTTGAATAATGTTTTTTTCACCAACCACTATTCTTCTCAGAATACCGACCCATCTGCTGGAACTCTTTCCGGGGGGAACAGCAGATGCGGGCAATGGGAAGGGCATTGATGAGTAATCCTAAGTTGCTTCTCTTAGACGAGCCTTTCATGGGGCTAGCACCCATTATTGTTCAGGAGATCTTTAATATTATTAAGGAAATTAATGAAACAGGAACGACTATTTTGGTTGTGGAACAAAATGCGCATATGGCCCTATCAATTGCGCATAAGGCATATGTATTGGAGACAGGAAAAATTGTGCTTTCCGGGACGGCGGCTGATGTTGCTGCATCAGAAGGCGTAAAGAAGGCCTACCTGGGAGGATAAGTTATTTTTAGCAAAGTTTTAAAGCCTGGGACGTCCAGGCTTTTGTTTTTCCTTTTAATGCCTGCCGTTTTTCTTGCAGGGATTGCACACCAACTGTAGAAATTATTAAATATCACTATTTATGAAGTAAATTAGAATAGCAACAAGGAGAGGCAAAAATGAGAAAAAGAGTTTGGGGATTTTGTTTAACGGTTTTGTTTTGTTTAATGGTTTATGTACCGGCTTTTGCAGCGGCACCGATTAGTATTTATGTTAACGACCAAAAGTTGGCACCGGATGTCGACCCTTACATAACGAGTGGGCGTACAATGCTTCCTGTACGGGCGGTCTTGGAACCGCTGGGGGCAGTGTTTGCTTGGGACAGCAAGACTCAGACGGTGACCATTCAAAAAGGAGCAAAAAAAGTGCTTCTTGTTATCAACAAAAAGCAAGCTACCATTAACGGGGTGAAATATAGCTTAGATGCTCCTGCTGTGATTAAAGAAGGCAGGACTTTTGTGCCGTTAAGGTTTGTGGCGGAATCTTTTGATGCTAATGTTAATTGGAACGGAGCCGAAAAGACAGTTCGCATTACGCCTAATGCCGGAAGCGGTGGAAAAAAGATTGTTACCGGTTATTATTATGATGCCAATTCTTTAGAATCTTTATCAGGCAATCTTGATACTATTACTGATACGGTGCATTTTTCTTATAATCTAAATGCTCAGGGAAGAGTTGAGGAAAGACCTTTTTTCAGCCAGGGTTTTGAGTTAGCCCGCCGGAATAACATGGGTATTGAGATGCTGGTTTTTGCTAATAATAGGGAACAGTTAAAAGCTTTAATGAGTAATGCTGCTATGCAGCAGACGGTGATTAATGATATTTATAATTTCTTACAGACACGAGGATTTGATGGGGTTAATTTGGACTTTGAATACATTGACAGTACCCAGGCTGCGGAGTTTGTAGATTTTGTGAAGTCGCTACGAAATAAACTTGGCACTAAATACACTATCTCTTTGTCTTTGCCTGCCAAATCATCGGATCGCCAGTATTGGTATGACGGTTATGATTATAAAGCTCTTGCTACCGTGGCAGACAGGATAATGGTGATGGCATATGACCAGCACTACAAGGGGGGCGAGCCTGGCCCGGTAGCCGGTAATGATTGGGTGGAAGAGGTAATCAATTATATGCTTCCCATGATACCGGGCGAGAAATTCCAATTAGGATTGGGGATTTATGGTTATGACTGGCCTGAAACCGGAGCCGGCAGAACCATCTTAGTCCACGATGCAAGAAATCTGGCAGCGGCAAAAGGATTGGAGATAATTAAGGATCCGACATCCGGCGTTTCTTGTTTTAATTACTGGGATGACAATGGGATGCTTCGCCAGGTTTGGTTTGAGGATGCGTCCAGTGTCCGGACAAAGCTTGAGCTTGTGAAAAAATATAACTTAGCGGGAATCGCCATCTGGCGCCTTGGGATCATTCCCCAGGATATCTGGGAAGTTATCTCAGAAGGTTCCGGCAATTAATAAATTTTATCCATTATCCCTACTTCCCAGAAGACATAGTTCTAAAGGAGAGGGAACGCTCCCTTTTCACATGTGCATTATCTGAAAAATTAACAGGAAGAGCCTTTTCCAAGAGAACACCGTCTTCATAAATATCGCATAACACTATGTAAGTCTCTCCTGCCTGATAGTAAGATTTTCACAGAATAGTTATATGATGACTGTATCACAGAATAGCGACACAGTTCGTATAATGCTTAGCTGTTGCACAATATTCACCTTGACATGTAGGCACTTGCAGGCTAAAATAAAATACAACTCGTGTTATTATTTGAGTGCTG
>JAQVXR010000079.1 GCA_028709045.1 Desulfitobacteriaceae bacterium
GCATTTACAGCTCTATGATGATTATACCGGCAGTTATTATTTGATTCTAAAACTGTATAGGACCCATAACCTCATGCTGAAGAAAAAGCATCATGCTAAAGGGATAACCAAAGCCGATCCTGCTGCCCAGGTGAACGAAAATCTGATCAAACAAGACTTTACAGCTGAATCACCTAACAAAAAGTGGCTCGGAGACATCACGGAAATCCCAACAGCCCAGGGGAAACTCTATGTAGCGGCTGTGATGGACTGTTTCGACGGTAGCATTGTCGGACTAAAAATGGCTGATAACATGAGAGCCGAACTGTGTGTTGACGCATTTACCTTAGGAGCAAAGAAGTATAATGCCTATGGCATGATCTTCCATAGCGATCGAGGGAGTCAGTATACCAGCGGACTTTACCGTCAAACCCTGGCCCAGTATGGTGCCATTCAAAGTATGAGCAGCACGGGGAAATGTTTTGATAACGCCAGGATGGAATCGTTCTTTGCCACATTAAAAAAGGAAAGTATTTATAAATACAAAACAGAATGTATGAGTATGGATAAAGTCAAAAGCATTGTCTTCCGCTTTATAGAGATCTACTACAATCGAAAAAGAATTTACACCACCAACGGAGGGTATCCCCCCTTGGTAAAGCGTTCACTGTATTATAAAAATAACTTGTTGCTAGTAGGATAAAAGATTGAGTTTATCACGGGATTCTCCCAAGGATAAAAAATAGAAACCAGGGAGGTAAATCCCTGGCTATCCTTGGCAGAACTCTATCGGCTGCTCGGGTTGCTCTCCAGCATTGCCCTATCCTTCCGATAGATAAGAGCCAACTATAGCCTAACCATAAATTTGGCACATTTATTCCTTTAGGCTAAAATTACGAGTTTAAAGACTGCACTGAATTTGACAATTCCACAGGTGGGACTACTACAATTAAAGGGACTAAACCTGATTCTTTCTGTTTGTTTTTTTTTAGGCAGTATTGTTATTAGTATTTTTTATGATATTTCTTGGTATAACTGGTTTCAGAGTTTGACCGAGAATATTACACTTGTGGCCTTAGTTATTACGGTACCGTTTTTGAGTCTGCCCATAGCAAAAGGTAGTTATGAGACTTCTCTTACCAGTTTTTATGAAAAGTATGTTAAATCTGAAGCATCCTATTTAGGTTTCACAACTTTTCTTTCGTATTTACTGGCTCTTTTTGTTAATATTGCTGCAGTTCCATTAGTATTTGAATTAGTTGATACGCAATATAGAAAATATCCATTGCGCATCACCGCTGCTGCGGTTACTAGGGGGTTTACTGCTGCTACAATTTGGGCTCCAAATGTTATTTCTATGGGTATTATATTGCATTATTTACCTGTAGCCTGGCATGAACTGGTTTTTGGGGCTATTATGCTTTCATTTGTTGCATTATTGGCAGGATTTATTTTAGAGCATCCGACTTTT
The DNA here is from genome assembly GCA_028709045.1 of Desulfitobacteriaceae bacterium. Lineage (GTDB taxonomy): Bacteria > Bacillota > Dehalobacteriia > Dehalobacteriales > Dehalobacteriaceae > JAQVXR01. The sequence goes on from JAQVXR010000079.1 coordinate 1,451, forward strand.
TCCTATTACAAGGTGAAAAACTTTAATGAATCTTACATTGAATGGAAAAAAATATGGGAATTGCTTTTTACTGGTAGCCTCTTAATTGGAGGAATCCTTATATTGAGTCGTTTGTTGGAATTGTCGGTTGTAGCAGTAGTTCCCTTGGTATCATTAACATTCCCCGTTCTCTGGGCTCTTGGAAAAAAGAGAAAAGAAATATTAATGCCTGAGTTTAAAAAATATTTCTTTTCTCTGCCTCGATTCAATCGGGAAGTTGTAATATTTACTGCTGCGGGTTGTTTTGCTCAGGCCGTGAGTGCTTCCAGTTTTGATCAGGTAATAACAAATATTATAAGTTTTTTGGATTTTTTACCTCTTTCAATATTTAATCTAGGTATATTATTATTAATTATACTTTCATCCGTTGCTGGGATACATCCTATTATTAGTGTCACTGTATTAATAACTGCAATTAATCCTTCTCTTACAGGACTAAGTCTGCAAAGCTTTTGCTATCTGCTTTTAGCGGGATGGAGCTTGGGGATTGCTGTTTCCCCTGTTGGTACATGTAATGTACTGACGGCAGCTAGATTAAATGAGGAAGCTGGTAGAGTAGGGACCTTGGGAAATCTAAAATACAGTGTTATAGTATCCTTTTTTGTAGCTGTATTATTAAGTTTATTACCCCAAATGTAGTTTTATAAGGCTGCAAAGGGAAAATAAATATACAATTTAGGTTGCCTATAAAAACAAGGAGGTTGGGCATGAAGAAGTATCAGGTGAAAGTAAACGAAAAGCGCTGCAAGGCCTGCGGTATTTGCATTGGCCTCTGTCCCAAAGAAGTATTCGGTGAAGATTACTTGGGAAAAGCAGTTGTCAAAGATGACGGCAAGTGTACCGGCTGCAAGATCTGTGAACTCCATTGTCCTGATTATTGCGTAGAGGTTGGTGAAACAGCATGAATAAAAAAGTAATGCAAGGAAACGAGGCATGTGCCCATGGGGCATTGGCAGCAGGTGTTAGGTTTTTCGGCGGGTATCCCATTACACCGTCCACAGAAGTGGCGGAGGTAATGGCGAAAGAGCTTCCCAAAGTGGGAGGAAAATTCATCCAGATGGAAGATGAAATCGCCAGCATGGCAGCGGTGATCGGTGCAAGCTTAACAGGGAAAAAGGTACTTACCGCCACAAGCGGCCCCGGCTTTTCCTTAAAGCAGGAGAATTTAGGCTATGCCTGCCTGACGGAAGTACCCTGTGTTGTGGTCAATGTGCAAAGAGGAGGCCCCTCTACGGGACTACCTACCAGCCCGGCTCAGTCTGATGTGATGCAGGCGAAATGGGGCACACACGGGGACCACCCGATCATAGTGATATCTCCCTCCACGGTGAAGGAGTGCTATACATTAACGGTGCGAGCGGTAAATCTGGCGGAAAAATATATGACTCCGGTAGTATTTTTGATGGACGAAGTAATAGGCCATTTAAGGGAGCCAATTGACTTTGATGAAGTAAAAGATTTGGAAGTAGTGGATCGGAAGAAACCGGATGTGAGTCCGGAGGAGTATGTTTCCTATGCTGCGGGAGAAGACGGGATTCCTGTTTTGGCTCCCTTTGGGACAGGCTATCGCTATCATGTGACAGGTCTCACCCATGATGAACAAGGATTTTCCACCATGGCTCCCCCGGTTGTGGCGCGGATGAACCAAAGGCTGATGGATAAGATCGATAATAACCTTGATGATATTATTACTTTTGAAAGTGAGAATCTCGAAGATGCAGATGTAGTGCTGGTGGCTTACGGATCAAGTGCCCGCTCGGCCAAAGAGGCGATGAGGTGGTTGAATGCAGCAGATCAAAATGTGGGCTTATTCCGACCGATAACCATCTGGCCATTCCCGGAAAAAGAAATCAGAAAGATTGCCGGGAATGTGAAAGCGATCGTCGTACCGGAAATGAATATGGGACAGTTGAAACTGGAGATCGAACGGGCGGCAGCCGGATTAACGAAAGTAATTGGAGTCAACAAAGTAGACGGGGAACCGATAACCCCTGAAGAAATCATTAATGCAGTAAAGGGGGTACTATAAATGAACAGTGCATATGAAAAATATTTCCGGCAAGACAGGCTTCCTCATATTTGGTGTCCTGGCTGCGGAAATGGGATCGTGCTTTCCGCTTTTGCCCGGGCGATGGAAGAGTTGAATATAGATCAAGATAAGACGGTAGTGGTTTCTGGGATCGGCTGTTCTTCCCGGGCAACAACTTATGTTGATTTCAATACCCTGCATACCACCCACGGAAGAGCTTTAGCTTTTGCCACCGGAGTGAAGCTGGCAAACCCGGAATTAAATGTTTTTGTCTTTATGGGAGACGGAGATTCATCTGCTATCGGAGGAAACCACCTAATCCATGCGAGCCGAAGAAATATCGATATTACGGCGATCATCATTGATAATAATATTTACGGGATGACCGGAGGTCAGTATTCGCCTTTAACACCCACCGGGAAGAAAGCAACGACGGCGCCTTATGGGATGGTAGAAAGAAACTTCGACCTGTGTGAACTGGTAAAAGGGGCTGGGGCAACATTTGTTGCCAGAGGCACTGTTTATCATGCGAAACAGCTGACCGACTTAATTGTGGCTGGGGCGAAGAATAAGGGCTTTTCCGTAATTGAAGCTGTCTCCCAGTGTCCGATAAGTTACGGGAGAAGGAATAAAATGAAAAACGCCTTAGAGATGATAAATTGGCAGAAGGAACACGCGGTAAATGTCAAGGCAGCCCAGAAGATGAACCCGGAACAATTAAAAGATAAATTCCTGATTGGTGAACTTTACCGGGCGGAAGCGCCTGAGTATACGGCGGAATACGATAAGCTGATTGAAAGAGTTCAGAAAGGAGGGAAATAACTATGTTTGAAAAATGGGATATCAGGCTGAGCGGTACCGGCGGACAGGGCCTGATTTTAGGTGGAATCATTTTGGCCAGTGCTGCGGTAAAAGACGGATTTAATGCCGTCCAGTCCCAGAGTTACGGTCCGGAGGCAAGAGGCGGGGCAAGTAAAGCGGAAGTAATCATTTCCAACCAGGAGATCTTTTACCCGAAAATTGCAAATGCCAACACACTACTTGCCATGTCCCAACAAGCTTATGATAAATATTGTGTTGATATAACTGAAGATGCTACTATCATCATTGACAGTACATTAGTAAAAAATATTGGGGCAGATAAGGCAAAGAAGAGATTTATTATTCCGATTACGGAGCTTGCTAAAAAGGAAACAGGCCGGGAGATGACAGCAAACATAGTGGCATTGGGAGCGATTGTGGGGATTACCAAAGTAGTATCGGAAGAAGCTATTAAGGAAGCGGTGCTAGAGAGGATTCCTGCTGGGACGGAAGAGATGAATATGAAGGCGCTTAATGCAGGAATGAAAGCAGGTCAGGAACTGCTGCAAACCATGGCCAGTTAAACCATTTAAAAAAGAAAAAATGAGAGATACCTAGTAAATACTATCTACAGTGCTTTGGGGGCTATCCTAAAAAATCAGGGAGCCCCTTTCTTTTTCCATCTCTTAACCAACCACCAGCAAACAATTCCAAATAGGCCAAGAGCCGCTAAAATTTCCAGATTAAATATATATTTAAAAATCTGCAAAAAACCAATGCTTGCCAGAGTTATGGCAAAACCGGCCAGGATAACTCCTAAGCTTAAGGCAACAAGGGAAAGCCAAAAATTTATCCCCATAATAAATGCCAGCAAACTCCCCGTCCAAACCCCTGTTCCCGGTAGGGGAATTGCAACAAAAATCAATAGTCCAAGAGCACCGTACTTTTCAACTTGTCGGCCTTTAGCCCTGGTTCTTTCAATAAACTCACCTAAAAAACGTTGAAACAATCGTATCCGGGAGAGGAAACGATATAACGGTGGTACAACCAACAGGAGAGGAATAATTGGGATGATATTACCTATTACCCCTAAAAAATATGCCTCAAGCGGAGGTATTCCCATCGCAATCCCGACGGGAATAGCTGCCCTTAATTCAGTTACCGGAATGCATGAGGCAATAATGATTTTAATACTTAATGGAATCCCGCCCAGGATATCCATCAGCCAGTCCGTCATTAAATAACTCCTCCAAAAATTATCATTAGCATTGCGCTTAGAAAGGATACATAATCCTTTTATCTCAATCAGAGAAAAAACTTGGGACAGTATTGTATGATTAATCGTATGCGTATGTCACCTGTTAATATATCAGTTTTTAACATTCCACAACTAGAGAAAGATAAAAAAACATGAAAAAGTTTACTGGAAATTTTCCCAAGTCTTAGAGCAAGTCCATCAATGAGCTGATTTCTAAATCTGGACTCACCGCCGTATGATTGGTTTTTTTCTTCCGATTAATCCAAACTGATTTTATTCCAACTTTATTGGCACCTAGCACATCACGTTCCAAATTGTCTCCTACCATTAAAATATTGTTGGGCAATAAATTTAGTTTTTTTATTGTATGCAAGAAAATGTCGGGTTCTGGTTTTCCTACTCCCAAAGTTCCGGAGATAATGACAGTGTCAAAATACCGGTCCAAACCTGAATTTGAGATTTTTGTCCATTGAAGATATGGATCCCCGTTGGTTAAAATAGCCAGCAGTTTCCTTTGGCGCAGTTTTTCGAGAACGGTTATTACCTCAGGAAATGGGTTAAACCGACTTGTTCTTTCCAAAATAAACTGTTGGCTTAATTTTTTGGCTAGATCCAAATCAAAAATATTTTGGGCTGAGAGGGCATGGGACCAGGTATGATGCCTGTACTCCGGCAACCATAACCTTATTTGGTTAAAATACTGATTGTTGCAGTGAAAACTTGCGCAAAGTCCTTCCCAAAAAGAAACCTGGATATTATCCAGATATTTAAAGAGATGATATTGACTCCATAGTTTCTCGGCTTGATACTCTACGGAAGAATATAGTTTTTTTATATCTATATTTTTGTATTTTTTTTGTGCAAACTTGCAGGTTATAAAAAAGGCGTCTTTGTTATTTTGTTCATCTTCCAGCAAGGTATCGTCCAGGTCAAAAACAATTGCTTTAATTATGGAATCCATGTAGAATTACACCTTTCATAATAAATAATCAGTATGGATAGTGACTTGGATTACGATACTCCTTTATCTCTTTGTACATTTCCGCGAGCCAATGAACAAAAGATGCCGATGATGGAAAGTATCGTAAATAAGATAAATGTAATCTTCATTGCATTTACCAGTTCCTCTGCATTAGCGGGGGTTAATTCCACGTTGCCGACAATGAGGGTAATAATCAAGGTAACTACCGTCATGCTGATTGCCTGTCCGGTCAAGCGCATGGTGCCTAAGGTGGATGAGGCAATGCCATAAAACTTCTTCTCTACCGAACTCATCACAGCATTGGTATTAGGGGAAGAAAACAAAGCGAAGCCGATACCCATTATTGCCAAGGTTGCGATAACCAACCAAATAGGGGTTGTCTGAGAGATAAAAGAAAAAACAAAGAGTCCGATAGCAGTCAGCCCCATTCCGGAAGAAGCTAAAATACGCGGTTCTATCCGGTCGGAAAGTGAACCGGCAAATGGAGAGAGGACGGCCATCATAATGGGTTGGGAAAGAAGAATCAATCCCGCTACTTGGGAATCAAACCCGGCAATAAGTTGTAAGTAAAGTGAAAGTAAAAACCCCAATCCCGATGTGGCGCTGTAATGAATGAAAGCTGCCAGATTGGAAAAAGCGAATATACTATTTTTAAAAAGGCTTAGATTAAGCACCGGTGTCTTTGCTTTTAGTTCATAGTAAACAAACACTACCAAGATTACCACGCCAAGCATCAATAGGTACTTGGCAAGAGAAACCGTTGCTACAGCGGATATCCCGTACATGAATGTAATTAATCCGGCAGAATAGAGAACCGCTCCTTTTAAATCAAAGCTTTCTCCTTTGGCTCCGGCCCATTCCCCCTTCAATTTGAAAAGGGTAAAAACGGTGGCTACTATCCCGATGATTGCAGTTAAGAAAAAAATGGATTGCCATCCTAAGTTGTGGTTCATTAATCCGCCAAGAACAGGACCGAGGGATAGCCCGGTATAAACTGTGGCTACGTTAATACCCAGTACTTTACCCCTTTCTTGAGGCGGGAAAACAGATGTGAGGATAGCCATACCTGTGCCAAAAATCATTGCTCCACCGGTACCCTGCAGTATGCGGAAAAAGATAAGCGATTTAATAGACCAAGCCAAACCGCATAATATCGAGGATATAGTGAAAATGGAAATACCGAGAATAAAGACTTTCTTTCTACCCACAATGTCAGCCAGCCTACCAAAGGGAACGAGAAACGCAGCTGAAGCAAGAAGATAGCTGGAAGCGACCCAGCTCAGTAAAAATGCACTGCTGCCAAATTGTTGACCAATGGAGGGGATGGCTAAATTAACAGCGCTCCCCATAAAAGGGGTCAGAAAAGATGCCATCGATACAACTATTAACGTATATCTTTTTATTAAGGCATTAGTGTTCATATAACACCAGCTCCCATCTGCTTATAACATTATCAATTATAGGATACCATGAATTATTAGGGGATACTAGAAATTTTGTTTTTTAGGAAAAAATTAGTCAATAAAGCACTTTATAGATGTAATAAACCAATTAATATTGTGCGAACGGATATCTTTCCGAAAGTTTAAATGATTAAATCTTTGTTTCTACTGGATCACCAAGTATGATGGTGTTTTCCGTTACTAACGAGTCGTAGGCGAGAATTTTTACTCCGGCCTCTTTAGCCTCTGTCAGAGCTTTGGAAAATAGCGGGTCCATTTCGCGATTTGGGGTAAAGTATCGAACATCTTTCATTTGAATTAAGAATAAGATGTACCCTCTATAACCGGCATAAAAAGCATCAATCATTTCATAAACATGCTTTGTTCCCCGGACTGTAGGAGCATCGGGAAAAAGAGCAATATTATCTTTCTCTAGCGTTACCCCCTTTACTTCCACAAACCCACATGCATGGCGAGATTCAAAGAATATGTCAAAGCGGGAGTTTTTATAAGATACTTCTCTTTTTAACTCGGTTGTGTTTTCCAAGTCTTTAACTTTGTCTGCCTGTATTCCTTCGTAGATTACATCGTTGGGTATAGTGGAATCAATGTTAATGAGTCGTTCGCCTTTGTTTACGGCCACAAGAGAAAACTTAGTTTTTCTATTAGGATTTTCTGCTTTTACAACGATAACCGGAGTGCCGGGGATTAAAAGTTCCATACAGCGTCCGGTGTTTCTTACATGCACCATTTCATTTCGGCCGTCAATATTCACGATGGCAATAAAGCGGTTGGGGCGTCTTAAGAAGATGCCTTTTTTCACATTTGCATATTGCACTTTATTCTCTCCCAACTAGAAAATTTTTTAAAAGCACTGGAAAGTACACTGAAAATACACTAACATAAAAGAGCAGTCCATCTAATCACAATGATTTTACAATTACTGGTGCGGTCTTTGCGGTTTTTATAAATTATAATGTGATATCCCTGGTTTGAAAAGTCTTCAATAATTATTAATCTGTTTGGTCCGGTAGAAAAGACCGGAGGTGGGAAAATGAAATGTTCACATGCCATGCTCTTAATTGAAAAAAATGCCCGGGAGACTCTTTCGAATCAAGAGAAATCACTGGTGGAAAAGCACTTGGAGGAATGCATTGATTGCAGGACATACCGGCAGTTGCTGGAGAAGATGCTTAATGCATTGCATGATTTGAAGGAATGGCAGTAACACTATTAGGTTTACAATACATAAGCAGGAAAATAAGGATCCTTGTGGAAACATGTTAAAATAAAATATTCTATAAGGTGGGGGGATTTATGGGGCACGGCAAATTTGTTACAGTAATTAACTGTATTGATGGGAGAGTACAGTTTCCTGTTCTCACATGGATGAAAGAGAAGATGAATGCCGACTATGTTGATTCTGTCACAGCACCAGGAGTGGATAAGGTGTTGTGCGAAGGACCTGCAGAAGAAGTTGAATCTATTAAAAAGAAAGTACTGGTATCCACCGGAGGCCATCATTCTAATGCTATTGCCATTGTAGGCCACTATGATTGTGCTGCCAATCCCGGGCCAAAAGAGCAGCATGTGGAGCAGGTGAAAAAGTGTGTGGAAGTAGTCAAGGGATGGCAGTTTCCGGTGCGCATTTTGGGGCTTTGGGTTGGTGAAACCTGGGGGGTAGAGATCATTTGCGATTCAAACGAATAAATCTTTAAAAACCCCGCGGCAAAAAGCTGAGCGGGGTTTGGTATTCAGAATGAGATAATCATGCCGCCTTTCCCGGCGTATGTCCCCATAGTGGGCCCCATATAGTTAACGATCACATCCTTGGGATGGAACTTTTCTATCATTGTTAATCTTAAATATTCGGCGTCTTCCAGATTATCCAGATGGGAAATGCCAATTATTCGGTCCGAGAAATCAGCTCTGCGCTGGCTGATAATTTCAATTACCTTATGTAGAAATCTTTTTTTGCCCCGGATTTTTTCTGTTACTTCTACGGCACCGTTAACACCTTCAGCTAATACTTTAATGTCAAGAATTTTTGCCATGGTTCCCGTGAACTTGTTCAAACGCCCGCCCTTTACGATATTTTCTAAGGTGTCAAAGAGAATAAAAATATTCATATCTGTTTGGAACTGGGTGAGCTTTTTAATAACCTCTTCCCGGGGAAGACCTTGTGCGGTAAGCTCTGCTGCCTTGAGCAACTGGATGCCGTGGCCCAGGGATCCGGCTTGAGTGTCAAAGATGACTACGTCCACCCCGGAGTTGCTTTTCCCGGTACACGCTGATAGATAAGTCCCGCTCAGTTTGGAAGAGAGGGTAAGGCAGAGCTGAGGCCCTTTAGAAGAAAGTTCTTGAAAGATTTGGGAAAATGCTCCGGGCAAAGGCTGTGAAGGGGACTACATGGATGTTGTACTTTTCAATTAATTCTTGGGGAAGATCTGACGAACTGTCGGTAATGATCTGAAGCATAGTAATACCATCCTTATCGTCTGTCGAAAAAATTTCTAGACAGTAGGTTTATTTCAGAAAATCATTTCGATATAAAACGACAAAATCCTTTTTATGATTATAATTTTAAATTCAAAATAATGTAATTATTACAATATTTTTCAACACAGGAGGAATTTTATTATTAATAACACAACTTTCCCAGCTGTTAATAGCTGCTTGATCTTTGAAAAATCTATATAGTCACGCACACAATAACAATTTTTGCTTCAAAGGATGTGGTATTGCGTTTAAAAATGTATTCATAATC
>JAQVXR010000080.1 GCA_028709045.1 Desulfitobacteriaceae bacterium
CACCGGGTAAAAATTCCCCTGCAATTTTGTACATATTAGGAATCATAAGTAAAAGACCTTGTGAAGCCGTATAAGTCGTCGTCAAGGCACCGGCGGAAAGGGAACCGTGTACTGCAGCAGCCGCACCGGCTTCAGACTGCATTTCAACTACGTTTACTGTTTGTCCAAAAATATTTTTCTGTCCAAGAGCACTCCATTCATCGGCATACTCAGCCATGGGTGAGGACGGAGTAATCGGGAAGATTGCCGCAACTTCTGTAAAGGCATATGAGACATATGCTGCAGCCTTGTTTCCATCCATGGTTTTAAAAGATGTTTTTTTTGCCATGCTTTATCTCCCTTTATAAATAATTTTCGTTTATTTTTAAGAGGATATTTGTGTAACCGCCAAGATTTTTCAAACAATCAAAATAATACTCTCTGCACATTAACTACTTTGCATGGTGCTTCCGCATACATAACTCAAGTTTTCCTTCTTCAAGGAAAAACCGGGCCCATCGGGTTTTGCCGGGGAACTATCTATTGTTAGGTCTAAACCGGGTAAATTATAGATTTGCTACCATCCCCGCCCACTAGGGTATAGTCGACATTGGTTTTACTCGATAGCCGTTCCTCAAGAAACTTTTTTGCTACCAGTGGAAACAGTACGTAGGAGAGCACGTCTTCTTCGCTTTCAGCATAAAACGCAATTTCTTTTTTTGCTTCTTCCATTTGCGGAGGAAGATAGTCAGCCGGGCGTCCTGTAATTGGAGCTTCTTCTCCGATAATTTTCTTTCTCACTTCTTCGTTTATCGGTGCCGGAGGCTGCCCATAAAGTCCTTTCATATAGTTCTTCACTTCATTTGTAACCATCTTATATCTGTCTCCCGCAAGGATATTTAACGCAGCTTGGGATCCAATAATCTGACTGGACGGTGTAACGAGAGGAGGATAACCAAAATCCGCTCTGACCCTAGGGACTTCTTCCAAAACAAGCGGTAATTTATCTAAGGCATTAGCCTGCTGCAGCTGGGAGATAAAGTTGGAAATCATTCCTCCGGGAATCTGGTAACGGAGTACATTGACATCAACCGTACCATCAGCCGCATCAAATTGCTTGTACTTGCACCTTATCACTTTAAAATATTCTGCAATCTCGGACAATTTTTCAAGGTTAAGACCGGTTTCATAAGCCGTATTTTCGAAAGTAGCCACCATTGTTTCATCGGCTGGTTGAGAAGTGGCATTTGCCATCGTAGAGATTGCGCAATCTATAACATCCACGCCTGCTTCAGCAGCTTTTAAGTATGACATGGCAGCCATGCCGCTGGTATAATGGCAGTGCAGCTGAACAGGTAACTGTATTTTTTCCTTAAGGTTTTTCACCAGTTCATATGCCATTACGGGAGTAATAAGCCCTGCCATATCCTTAATGCAAATAGAATCTGCTCCCATATCTTTTAACGTCTGAGAAAGCTTCATATAATAATTCATATCATGGAACGAACTAATCGTATAGGAAATCGTCGCCTGCGCATGACCGCCTTCTCTCTTTGTCACTGCCATTGCTTTTTCCATATTCCTGACATCATTGAGTGCATCAAATATCCGCAGAATATCAATACCATTACTAATAGCTTTTTTGATAAATTCCTCAACAACATCATCCGCATAATGCCGATAACCAACCAGGTTCTGACCCCTTAATAACATCTGCAGCTTTGTTTTTTTAATGGACTTGCGGAGTAGGCGCAACCGTTCCCAGGGATCTTCGTTCAAAAAACGCATGCAGCTGTCAAAAGTTGCACCTCCCCAAACTTCCATAGAATGAAACCCGATAGAATCCATTTTTTCAGCAATAGGAAGCATATCTTCGATCTTCATACGGGTTGCCAACAATGACTGGTGCGCATCGCGAAATGTAGTATCCGTGATTTTTATTTGTTTCTCTAATTTTTCCATTTGCTCTCTCCCCCCTAAAGCATAGAATGCAAAATCCTGCATATATGCCCTCAGACCCAAACTTTTGCTCTAGAATACATAGGTCATAATTCTGATCCTAGTTAGAAGTGGATGATTTTTTACGCTGGATATAGGATTTAACAAGCAGTCGGTTGGTGTATATTAAAGATCATTTAGAAGCTCAAACATAATTGTAATTGCAAGTAAATCCGCCGAACCACCAGGGCTGATATTCCTTTTTATAAAATCCTTGTCCATTTCACAAACTATATTTATACCTTCCGGAGTAAACATTCCGCCTGCTTTTAGAGCTTTAGAAGCATATTCCCTCACATAACTGAGCGTCTCCATGTCATGTCTTGCCGCAATGTTTGTATCTTCATTTACAGCCATTAAATGCAACAGTGTCTGTACTAGTATGTCGTTTAACCGGTAAAGCTTCATGGATTTCAATTGTCCCAGTACCGGTAGAGAATAAGATCTTACGGTGGGGAATCCATCTTCCACTTCGCCGCGAATCCCCCTGAACCCGTATTTTTTATATTGACTTTCACCATGGGTAAAACCTTCCATCTTGTCCATGGAATAAAGCTCTCTCGAACACAAGCCCTCTGTCATCCGGGAAACCTTTTTACAGATTTCTTTAGCTTCCAGTCTATAATCTTTTTTCTCATTAAGGCACCATGCTGAAGCGGCACAAATAATTCCCAGGGAAAATATCAGCCCCTTTTGTGTGTTGGCCCCTTCGGTAGCCCTAAACATGGCACTTTCTGCTTCTATGCCTAACGGGCGTAAGCTTTCAAAAAGCTTCTCAGGTTTGTCACCGCTAAATTCTGCGCCCTGGAAGGTACACTTAATAAAATAGGAAGAAAGTGCTGCCGAACTTGCCATATAGCTGAAAAAATCCATGTCCTGATGAGCACCTTGATTGAATCTGTCCACCAATCCGGGCTTAGGAGATGCGGAAACTTCATAAAGCAGTGCAGTAACAGCACAACGTCCTACAGCTTCGCATAATTCAGTCATGTATATCACTTAAATATCCTTCCTGCAAAATATGCATCTGTGATTGATTGAATCTTTTCCAGAAGAAGATCTATAGAATGAGCCCTACTTCTTGCGCAAATGTGGGCATCTTCATCGCACAATAGGCATTTGCGCTTGGGATAACTAAGCTCTTCACGGGAAATTATCTGTCCGTTACTCCCAATGACATCAAAATCCAGTAATCTTCCCAATGGATGTAAGCTTTCAAGCTGAAGAACAAATTCCTTTAATGCATACTCATCGGAATTTACCACAACATATGCCTCCGGCCCGGTAACGAGTTCGCGCTTTTCAAAATACTGAGGATGATTTCCGGTTTCCTCAAGCTTTTTACTAAGCATATTACAGCCCTCATTGAAAATTCTGCTACTTAAAGTAGTCTTTTTGTATCTCCCCGGAATATTAACCGTAAGAGATATCAAAGGCTGATCAAATCTTTTTATTAATTTCTTTTGCTTTAAAACCCTTTCATCCCGGGCTTTCAACATTTGCTCAAGGGTTATCCCGCAATCTTCCGTCATCTACTTTTTTACCTGGCGGATCACGTCGATTACAGATCCATCCCTGTATTTGACAACACCTACTATCTTATCCTCCCATTGAATCAGGTCGGGCTTGCCGACAATTCTTTCTGCCTTTGCTTTCAGCTCATCAATGGAAACAACAGGGATTCCCGCTGTTTTCAGGTTTTGTTCGATATCCTTCCTTAACGGATTGACAGCAATCCCCTGATCGGTTACTAGAACATCCACGATATGTCCCGGAGTCACTATTGTATTGACCCGATCCAAAATGCTAGGTATTCTGCCTCTGATTAGCGGTGCGACAATAATTGCACAGGATGCTCCTGCCGCCGTATCGCTGTGTCCCCCGGAAGCGCCTCGGATTACTCCATCCGAACCTGTAATGACATTTACGTTAAAATCAAGGTCTATTTCAAGAGCACTCAATACTACTACATCCAACTGGTGGGCAGCACAACCTGCATTGTCCGGGCTGGCATAAAATTCGGCATCAATCTGATGGTGGAACCTGTTTTTCTTAAGGGATTCCACTGCCGTCAGATCAAAGCCCTGCACATCCAGGATTCTGTTGATTAATCCTTCTTCGTGCATTGCCGCGATATGTCCCGTTATCCCGCCTAAAGCAAAGCTGCATTTTATATTGGCGGCAATCATCTTTTCTCTTAAAAATCGTGTGGTCGCAAGGGATGCCCCTCCGGATCCCATTTGCATCGAAAAACCGTCGGTAAAATAACCTGAGGCCTCAATCACATCCGCAGCAGTTTGAGCAATCATAAGTTCCTTGGGATTCTTTGTGTACCTAGTTGCTCCCGATCCGATCTTCGTCGGGTCTCCGATGGAATCAACCACTACGATATAATCCACCTGGGACTCAGATATGGAAAAAGGTGTGTTAGGATATGGCACCAAGTTATCAGTGATCAAGACAACCTTTTTGGCATGTTGGGCGTCAACTAGTGCATAGCCCAGGGAACCGCAGGCGGACGGTGCGGAATTTTGCCCGGAATAACCATTTGCATTACCATAAGAGTCACTGGAAGGTGCTCCAAGAAAAGCTACATCTATGGGAAGTTCACCGGAAGCAATTGCCCTGGCTCTGCCCCCATGGGAATTGATTACCACGGGTACGTCCATCAGTCCATTGGATATCTCAGTAGCCAATTCACCTCTCAGACCACTAGTTTCAATCCTGCGGACTACTCCATTTTTAATATGTCTAATCAGCGGTGCATGAATATCCGTGAGGGAACTTGGTGCCAGAACAAGATCCTTAAATCCCATTTTGGCAATGACGTCCATTACCATGTTCACAATATAGTCTCCGTTACGAAAATGGTGATGGAAGGATATTGTCATTCCATCCTTTAAGCCGGCTGACTCTATCGCTTTTTCAATAGAACCGACAATTTTATTTTTACTGGGATTCATCTGTCGGTCTTTTAGTCTCTCAATGTTTTTGGCTTGTCCGTTTTTAACCAAACTTTGATAGGGTCTCAGCACTCCCAGTCCTTCAATCTCCATGGGAACTTCTCTATTTACTCCGTTTAGCATTATATCCACCTCAATTCAACTTTACTTTTGCTGCTTCAGCTAAAGCAAGTACCCTGCGTGCTCTCTCCACAATGGGTTTATCTATCATCCTGCCGTTAAGGCTAATGACTCCTGAGCCTTTCTCTTCAGCTTCGGCGCTGGCTTCTATAATTCTTTGAGATTTAAAAATCTCTTCATTTGTAGGTGTATATACTTCATTAACAATTTTAATCTGTCTAGGATTGATGATTGATTTACCGTCGAATCCGAGCTGTTTAATCAGCTTAACTTCGTTTCTAAACCCTTCTTCATCATTGACATCAGAAAAAACGGTATCCACAGCATCTATTCCTGCTGCTCTAGCCGCAAACAAAATCAGACTTCTGGCGGTTAAAAGTTCAATACCCTCGAGTGAACGAGTGGTTTTTAAACTTGTCACGAAATCTTCTGCTCCAAGCGCTATACCAATCAAACGTTTACTTGCAACAGCTATTTCCTTGGCGTTCAGAACTCCCCCCGCACTTTCAATTGCAGCAAATATTTTAACTGTACCCGGTTCCATGCCTACCGTATCCTCAATCTCTGTGATCAGCTTGTCCGCCTCAACTACATCCTGAGCAGTTTCTGTCTTCGGCATCCGGATAGCGTGAGGCTTGGCACGTACAATTGCTTCGTAATCATCTCTTCCATAAGGTGTGTTCAATCCATTGACCCTGACAATTACTTCAGTTTCGCCGTAGTCTATAGTTCTCAGTGCATTATATACAAGAAGACGCGCCGCATCCTTTTCGTTTATTGAAACCGAGTCCTCGAGGTCGATCATGATTGAGTCAGCACCATAAATGTAAGCATCCCGCAGCATTCCGGGATTATTCCCAGGAACAAAGAGCATAGTTCGTCGAAGCTTCTGCATCTACTCCACCTCCCATGGCTTGAATCCTGCCTGGGTCGCTCTGCTTGCCGCTGCCTCTACCCTGGCCTGAATTGTGCAATCAAGAGCGCCTTTATCGTTTGCACGCACAAACACATTGGTTACACCCATTTTTTCCAATGTTTCTTTGATCACCTTGCGGATCTGACTGCCAAACTGGCTTTCGACTGTGCTTTTCAGTTCAATTTCAATTCCCTTGCCTTCATTTTTTTCAATAGAAATCATAATATCACTGGATTCAAGGGTTCCAGCCATTCCCACATCTTTGATTTCCATTAGGTCTCACCCTTTCCTATTGACGTTTCAATCATCATTCTAAGAAATATTATTAACCTAATTTTTTTATAATTTTATCAGCTTCGGATGATGTTAAATAATCATATGTTATCTCGGGTACAAGTTCTTTAACTTTATCCATCTCACCCATTTTAATAAGCTCCCTGACTCTTGAAGCACTAATTACTTTTCCTTTATATGAAATTCTCGGCACTACTTCTACTTCAATACCCTTTACTGGCAGGATCTCTTTCATGATGCGGTTATATACTGATGTTACCGGGCAATAAGGCTCTTCCCCAACAAACCTTTTTACTATACCCAGTGCAGGTGCAATATGTTCGGCAAAAACTGCAATATCAAGCTTGGCATGGGTTTCTACATAATCCTCATATTCTTTGATAAAATAAGAGGGAAAGGTAGCCTCTGATATGATGTAATCCTTCCCTTTATGAACAGCTACATTTGGAATATGCCCCACTCCATCCTTTACCAGTCTGTACCTAATCTCTGAGGGAAAGCTTGATTTATCCTCCCACACAACAAAAACATCCAGACTGTCGCATCTTGCCGCCGCATACTCAATCAGATATTTATGTCCTAGAGTGAAAGGATTGCAGTTAACTACAACGGCTGCAGAAAAACCGCCTTTTTTTCTTGCGGTTGAGACTTCTTCTAGATATCTTTTTATTCCATCAGCTCTGTTCTCCATCAAAATTACTTTTGACGGCACTTCAGCAACCGGAGAGAACCCTAACTCGGAAAAAATATTTTTATTTTGAGGTTTTGTATAAATAAAAAGATGCGTCCTTCCTCTGCGGTACAGCTCATTTACCAAATGTGATACTACCTTTGCAGAAAGACCCCAGCCCTTATAATCCTCGTCAACAGCAATACACTTAAGTACCCGTCCGGCAAAAGAACCGGCAGCGACTATTCTGCCGCTGTCGGTCAATGCCATGGAATATTCAATATCGTTATCTAAAGTCAGCCCCTGCTTGTTAAGAAAAGCGCTTAACCTTTCTTTGTCATATTCAGATGTAGTTTTGATAACCTCTTCTCTTAAATATTCCATTTGAAAGAACTCCTTGAGAATATCTTTTTAAACGCTCATTTATCTTATCTAAAAGATTATCTTAACAACTGTTCTTCATTCCATCTTAACCGATTCATTTACACACGACTCCACAATCCTCTTTTAATTTGCTATATTCTTTTTTATCCACGGAAGCTTACCGCCAACCTTCAATATCTCAGCATCCAATTCAGAAAGCGTATGCAGCAATTTAATTTTTGTTCCCTTTGTAATATTATTTAAGAAAACTTCACTCTTAAGATTACCGATTTCAATTTCTAAAGAATCTCCAGGCTCAATCTTGTCATAATCACTGGGATTTTCAAAGGTTAAGGGCACTATGCCGAAGTTGATTAAATTTGCCAGGTGAATACGGGCAAAGGATTTGACGATAACCGCTTTAATCCCCAGATACTTGGGTGCCAGTGCCGCATGTTCACGGCTGGAACCCTGTCCGTAATTATCCCCGGCGATAATAAATCCGCCATTTTTTTCGAGAGCTCTTTTATAAAAATTACCATTGTCAAATGCTTCAAGGACATATTTAGATATTTCAGGTACATTGCTGCGCAAAGGCAATATTTTTGCACCTGCAGGGATGATATCGTCAGTTGTCATATTATCCCCAAGCTTAATCAGAGCCTCACCCTTCAAAACATCCGGCAGAGGTGAAAATGTAGGCAACGGTTTAATATTAGGACCATAAATTACATTAGCCTTTTTAGCGTCTTCGTAAGGTAGCGGTTCTATGATCATATTATCATTTACAAAAAATTTTTCAGGCATTTCAGGTTCTGGATATTCCCCTAAATCCCTAGGATCGGTTAAAACACCTGTCAATGCTGTGGCAGCGGCTGTTTCAGGGCTGACCAGATAAACCTGGGCATCCTTAGTCCCACTTCTACCTTTAAAATTTCTATTGAATGTCCTGACGGACACGCCTGCAGAACATGGCGCCGCACCCATTCCAACGCAAGGCCCGCAAGCATTTTCAAGGATTCGTGCGCCGGCTTGGATCAGATATTTCATTTCCCCACTGTCGATCAAGTGCTCAACGACCTGTCTAGAGCCTGGGCTGACAGTCATATGAAGGTTGGTGGCTACAGTTTTGCCTTTTAATGCATTGGCAACAACTTTCAGGTCTCTTAAAGAGGAATTGGTACATGATCCGACGCCAACCTGATCAACCTTTAAGCCTGCAACTTCCCTGACCGTTTTGACACTGCCGGGACTATGGGGCAAAGCAACCATAGGTTCCAATTCGCTTAAGTCGATCTCGATTATTTCATCATACTGAGCATTTTCATCAGGCATGATTTCCTGCCACTGCTCTCCTCTTCCCTGTGCTTCCAGGAATTTCTTTGTAACTTCATCACTAGGGAAAATGCTTGTTGTTGAACCGGTTTCCGTTCCCATGTTAGCTATTGTAGCCCTGTCAGGAACACTTAAATTTTTCACTCCAGGCCCAATATACTCCAATACTTTGCCGACTCCGCCTTTGACATTGATTCGCCTTAAAACTTCAAGAATTACATCTTTCGCAGAAACCCAGTCGGAGAGCTTGCCGGTAAGCTTTACACCAACAACTTTCGGATATTTTATTCTGATAGCTTGGCCTGCCATTGCGGCAGCAACATCAAGTCCGCCGGCTCCTATGGCAAAACAACCCATACCACCTGAAGTAGGTGTATGACTGTCGGAACCAATCAAAGTTTTTCCAGGTTGGGCAAACCTCTCAACGAATACCTGGTGACAAATCCCATTTCCCGGTCTGGAATAGTACAGCCCGTATTTCGCGGCTGCCGATTGCAAAAACAAATGGTCATCAGGGTTTTTAAAATCTGTCTGCAAGGTATTATGGTCTAAAAAGCTAACGCTTAATTCGGTTTTAACACGGTCAATGCCAATAGCAATAAATTGCAGATAGGACATTGTTCCAGTCGCATCCTGAGTCAAAGTATGGTCAATTTTTAATGCTACTTCTTCACCAATAACAGCGTTGCCCTGAACAATATGTTGTTTCAAAATTTTTTCCGTTATTGTTCCAGACATGATATCCCTCCTTATTTCCTGCTTTACAACAGAACATTTTTATAAAAGACTAGTTAAAAACTGTTAAATCAAAGATACTGATATTAATTTACTACGCAGATTTTTTTTGCGATTTCTGATTCGTAATAAGTTTGATCCCCTTATAACTTTGGCCGGCTTCTTCCGGAAAAATATTTTCTGATTTGGCATCGGATTTTTCACAGTCAAAGATAATTCTGAACCATGCAAGAGCCCGACTCAAGAACTTACGGCCAAGGTGGAAGGCAAAACTGATATCAACTGTTAGCGCTGCTATGATGTGAATCAGAATAAACAGACCCAAAACAGTCGGATCCAATTGTTCCTCCCAGAACCAACGCACTATGCCGGTAATTCCGAGTACTGTCATTGTCCCGAAAACAACCAGATACCAAACTTTTTGTCCTGAATTGTATTCACCCTGGAAGGGACGTTTGTCTTTGGCCCACCGGTTACGGATAGCCTTGGCCCACCATGCCCAGTCGCCGCGGCCAAAGGAAAAGACTGCCTGTACCATGCGTTTAAAATGATACCTGTCAAAATAGTAGAAGAGGAACGGTGACAACAACCACATAACTGCCCCGCTTTTGTGAGCAATACTGATCAACATGATAAACGTGTCTGACCACATATCCCGGAAATGGTTCAAAGCTAACCCTGTAAACATTGTTAGGAAATAGGCAACGGCCATCCACCAGTGAACAAGCTTTTCCGTAATACGATGTCTTGTGGCAAACACTTTTAAATCCCGATCTACCTGCGGACATTGCTGAACGCACCGGAAACATCGCAGGCAGCTGTCCTCAACAACTGTCTCCAAGTGGAGGGATGTCCGTTCCGCTTGCAGGTCAACTTTTCCTTTTTCCCGCAGAACCACCGGGCAGGCATCAACACAATTCCCACATGCTATACAGCATTTCTGCCCAGCGACATTATCCGCCTCTTCAAGAAGATTATTTGGCGATATCCCGCCGGAAAGCAAACGTAATTTTGCCACCGGTGACCAGGCTGTATCAAGAATCGAGTTAATGCTCTCACGGTTTTGGGGCAATGACTTTAATCCTGGCACAAAATTCACCCCTTTTTATTAATAACGTCTTGCTTTTACTTCGTCTCTGATATAGTCGGGTAGAAGCAGCGGTGATACTATATTGTTTTTAATACCCAGTGCTTCCAGCTCCCGATGGTAATTCTTCACATGTTGAAGGGAAGGGCTTCCTACTTTCGCATTCTTGGCATATTCCGCCGCACTTGTGCCGCTTCTTTTTCCAAACACGAAAATATCAAGCAGTGAGTTTCCTCCTAAACGGTTACGCCCCTGCACCCCTCCGGAGCACTCACCGGCTGCGTATAA
>JAQVXR010000298.1 GCA_028709045.1 Desulfitobacteriaceae bacterium
TCACGTTCTTCGAACGGCAGCCGAGGAATCTCCTGGGTCAGCCTGAATGATCTTGTCTGTTCCAGTTTTTTAATTGATTCTTGCATTGAAGACGGATATCCCGACATAATAACCCTCCTTATAGCTTCTCAAAATCCCGATTGTCATATTTCTTTTTCAATTCTGCCTCCGAAAGCCGGACCAATTCGTTGACCGCCTTGTCATATTTGCCATTTAATATTTCCTTGTTCCGGTCAATGATCTGCTGAGGTTTCGGACGAACATTTTTGCAGTAAAATCTTCGTATAAAAAGGGCAATGTTATACGGAGCAAGCTGTCCCGTACACCGGGCAGCGCACAACCCGCACATAATGCAGTCAAAAGAAAGATCCGCAGCCAATTTCCAATCGCCTCTGAGAGCAGCAGCAATATAATCAATTGGGCGTATTTTTTGGGGGCACGCTTTTGCACATTCCCCACAGCCTACACATTTCTTAATTTCCGGGAACATTTTAAACAGCGCTTCGGCAGGATTATCCAACTCATCCAAATTGTATAGAGGTTTTTGAGCCGGAAAATAAGGAATTTCTGTAAAATACATGTTAGGAATAACTGTTGTCTGGCAAGCCAGCGCACCTTTCAGGTGATAATCACCGGGCAAACGGTATACTGTTGCACATGCGCCGCAGAAACCCCCACGGCAGCCACAGCCCCGGATAAACTTATAGCCGATCCATTCCATTGCGCTCATAATTGTCAAACCGTCCGGCACCTCATAACGCCTACCCATTACATAAATGGGTACTAAACCTTCTGCCATACGTTATTTACCTCCTATCTAACTAATTTTGCTCATGTTTTATGATGTTTTTTATATAGAAACCCAAAGCATACATCAACTCCTTTGTTGTCCTGCTTCTTATAACTTTATACTATTGTTTTTGCCAAAATATTTTAGTTGGAACATAAACAAAACCATCCATGATTCTCCTCGCTGTCCGTGCCACTGCCGCCTTTTTTAAGAACAGTTCACCACTATCCAATACTTCCAGTTCAATTCCAAATTCCAATATCCCACCGGGGTGGCCAATCCGAACAGAGCCGGTGTCTTTGGCTGTAGCACCTACAACATCGTTTACGACAGTTCCATCAATTAACGCTGCTGTAGCAGTACAGATCCCCCCGGTTACGGCAAACGCCTTATGCATTACCGCCAATGCTTTTGTCCTAGCTACAAGGTCGATACTGTCTTTTGGAATTTGTTTGCCTTCACTGGTTACACAATCCTGAGGAGGAGCCACGATCATAACCTTTGGTACCGCGGGTGCTTCTACTGTAGCTTTTTCTCTGCTGGTAGCAAGACCAATCATTTCAGCACAAATGCAACGGATCTCTTCCATTACATCCAATATTTCCGGTTTGGATTTAGTGTCTTCGGGAAGCTCCTTTCCGGTAAATCCTAAGTCCGCTGCTTTTGCAAAAACTGCTGGGGTAGCTGCATCAACAATGGATACATTTATTTTTCTGCCGTCTTTCAAAGTAATTTCATCAACCCGATTTCCTGTGGGCAATAGCTTTCCTGTTTTTGCTCCGCCGGATTTCAAGAAATTCAAAAGAATTTTTGCCCCGGTACCGGGAACGCCATCAATAGAAAAAACCCCCTCAGTTACTGCCTTTCCGTCTTTTACAGGTACTTCAGCTTCAATTAATTTTTTAGTGTTGGTATTAAAAATGCGCACTTTCGTAACAGGTTCTACTACCGGAACCAATCCTTCATCAATAGCAAAAGGTCCTACCCCTGAGGAAATATTACCGCAGTTTCCCGAATAATCTATATGGGAATCTGCTATGCCCACGTAGCCAAATGTGTAATCTACATCCGCCTCCGGGTGGGAAGAACGTTTAATTAAAGCTACCTTGCTCGTCAGAGGGTCAGCACCTCCTAAACCATTAATCTGGCGGGCGTCAGGGCTTCCGTAAATATTTAGTATTACCTGGTCCCTGATAGCCGGGTTAGCAGGAAGGTCACTTTCCATCAAATATACTCCTTTACTGGTACCGCCTCTGATGATTGCAGCCCGAATTCTTTCGCATTCCCTCACGCTTCATCACCCTTTCATATTTTTTTATAAAAATAAAAAGACAGCCAGTGATATTCATCAACTGGCTGTCTAATTGTTCATAACGTCCGGACAAAACCAAACGGTTACAAATAGAACAGTTGTAACTTATTAATATTTAACCATTAATAGCAAATCGGCTTTCATCGGATAGAAGTCAATTTATCTTTTTCCACATGAAACAGTTTTGCCATCATTAAATTTGTTAAATTCCCTGCCTAAATCCTTAAAACAGGCAATAATAGCATTTCTTGCTGCACCATTATATACATCAATTATTTCATTAATAATGCCGTCAATACCGTCATTTAGGCAGTGCCCTATTAAAACCCTTCTAACAATATTATTAGCTAGGTCCGTAACTAATGTGCATTGGGCATCGACTATCACACCATGTTTTCTGTCAATTTCAACAACTACTGCCAGATGTTCATAAATACCTTTGGCAGCCATTCCCTGTGGCAAAGCACCATGTCCTGCTAAAAATACTGTTTT
>JAQVXR010000081.1 GCA_028709045.1 Desulfitobacteriaceae bacterium
GGTGTAAAGTCCTATCTATCAATACCTATGTCTTACGCTAAAACATTGATTGGTTTTGTCGGTTTTACTTCTGAAAGTGAAGAAAAATACTGGTCAGAAGACACTATAAAGCTTCTTAATGTTGTGGGAGAGATTTTTACCAATGCACTGGAACGCAAAAGGTCGGAAGAAACATTATATCTTTCTGAGGAGCGTTTTTTTAAAGTATTTAACGCAAGTCCCGGGATGATGACGATAACTTCTTATCAAGATGGCCGGGTAATTAATGTTAACAATACCTTTTTGGAAATTTTCGGTGACCCCGTAGAAAGAGTGGTGGGAAAGAATATACTGGATTTAGATATTTGGTTTGATGTTGAGGACCGGGCAACTGTAATGGATCTTTTGAATGAACATGGAACAGTGCGTAATATGGAAATTAAGTATAAGACGGTAATGGGCGAAGTGCGCACAGGACTTTTTTCCGCTGAAAAAATAGAACTTGACAGTGAACAATGCATATTAGGCATAATAAATGATGTTACTGAATTAATACAGTTGGAACAGGAGATAACACGACTTGACAGACTGAATTTAGTAGGGAAAATGGCGGCAAGCATTGCTCATGAGATAAGAAATCCTTTAACAGCGGTACAAGGGTTTATTCAAATATTGCGAGATAAAAAAGAGTATACGAAGGATCGAGAGAACTTTGATTTAATGATTGATGAACTGGATAGGGCAAAGGAAATCTTATCAGAATACTTGTCATTGGCCGCAAACAAACCAATAAATGATAAAAAGCAAAACTTGAATTCTATAATTATGACCCTTAATCCTATGTTAACGGCTGATGCTGATATCTGGGAAAAAAATATTGATTATCAGTTAGAAGATATTCCTGATATTTTAGTAGATGAAAAGGAAATCCGCCAGTTGCTTCTTAATTTGGTTTGTAACGGTTTGGAAGCAATGGAACAGGGCAATACACTGACCATTCGTACCTTTGTGGAAAACAACCATGTTGTTTTAGCTGTGCAGGATCAGGGCAAAGGAATCGATCAAATGGATTTTGATAAAATCGGCACACCCTTTTATACTACCAAAGACCATGGAACAGGCTTAGGCCTTGCTGTCTGCTATAGCATTGCTGCCCGACACAAGGCAGAGGTTACTTTTGAGACAGGACCTTCGGGGACTACTTTTTATGTTCGCTTTAATTCAGCTAAAAACCACCACAAAGATAATGTATAAATTATTGTTAACATAAAACTTTTAAAGAAATGAATAAAATGAGCAACAGCACGAATGGGTCTGTTGCTCATTTTATTCAATTTAGCGAACAAATACATTTTACCGAACAAGAGGTTCACCTGCTTGATCTTTATGCTATAAAAAATATCACAAAAAATTGTTCAATAAGCCGAATCTTGATTTTAGAAAAAAACGAATTGTTTTCTTGTAAGGAGGAAGAAAACCCAACAATAGCACTATTCGGCGGAATTTCGACAATTTTGGCATGGTTATTGCTACTTATATTTATCAAGATCAAACAATATAAAGGAGACAGTTGTTATGGCTGTAATGCTCAAGGAGAATAAAAAAATCTCTCAAAAGGTTCTGAAAACTCAATTGAGCAAAAAGAAGCTGTCTGCAGAAGAGAACGAAAAAAAGAGATTTGCCTATAATATGTATATGCTATTAAATGACTACGACCTTTATAACAACATAGGAAGTAAAAATTAATATTGTTAAAACCCAATTACCATATATTTTTTTTATCGGTATTCCTTAAGGATGCCGTTTTTTTTTGCCGAAAAAAATAAATGGAAAGGTTTTTGCCGAAGGTTGGGAAAATATAGTAAAGATTTAATTGAGAAATGGGAGCTGTGAAAATGGATAAACATTTTATTTCTTCTATAATTGATCATACCAACTTAAAACCCGGTGCTCTAAGAAGTGATATTCACCGGCTCTGTGGGGAAGCAGTGCAATACAGCTTTAAAACAGTTTGTATTAACCCGGTACATGTTAAATTTGCTGTGAAAGAACTAAAAGGAACAGGGGTGGGGGTTTGTACCGTTATCGGTTTTCCGTTGGGAGCGGCAACAACCGGCACTAAAGAGTATGAGGCCAAAGAGGCAGTTAACAATGGGGCAGGGGAAATAGACATGGTAATGAATATCGGTGCCTTAAAGGCAGGGGAGAGCCATTATGTTTTAAATGAAATCAGACAAGTTGTGGAAAGTACGGCACCTGCTATGGTTAAGGTGATCATCGAAGCTTGTCTTTTGTCTGATGAGGAAAAGGAAAATGCCTGCAAACTTATTGTTGGAGCAGGTGCTCATTTCGTGAAAACCTCTACAGGCTTTTCTTTGGGCGGAGCCACAATTGCCGATGTAATGCTCATGAAAAAGGCGGTTGGGGAAAAAGCAGGAGTTAAAGCTGCGGGGGGAATTAGGGATCATGACACTCTTATATCCTTAGTTCAGGCCGGTGCCAATCGAATTGGCACCAGTGCCGGAGTACAAATAATTTCCAGCTGGGGCCAAAAGGATTAGGGCAAAAGAAAGAAAATGGCAATTGCCGGTTGCCATTTTTCTTAAGCTAATTTAAACTGTACTTATTAATAGCTGTGGAATCAGGAGGTACTGGCATGAAATATGTTGTTCTTTTGGGTGACGGTATGGCTGACTATCCCCTTAAACAATTAGGTGGCTTGACCCCGTTATCATATGCACAAAAGCCTAATATGAATAGACTGGCAAAGAATTCGGTTCTTGGCATGGTTAAGACTATTCCTGACGGTTTCCCCCCTGGAAGCGATGTAGCCAATCTTTCTGTCTTAGGATATGCTCCTGAGGAATATTATACCGGCCGGTCACCTTTAGAGGCAGTCAGCCTGGGTGTGGAGCTGGGAGAAAATGATGTTTCTTTGCGCTGTAATCTGGTCACTCTTTCTGCGGAGTCGGATTATCAGGATAAAACTATGGTGGATTATAGCTCAGAAGAGATTACCAGTGACGAGGCGGCTCTTTTAATTAAAGCAATTGATGACGAACTGGGTTCACAAGAATTTCACTTTTACCCCGGTGTCAGTTACCGCCACTGCTTGGTATGGAAAAACGGGCTACTGGATTTAGATCTTACCCCGCCTCATGATATCTCTGATCAAAAGATTACCCGCTACTTGCCCAAAGGAAAAGGGGTAGAAGTTATTTTTGATCTTATGAAAAGGAGCACGGAAATTTTAGAAAGACATCCCGTAAATATTGCCAGACTGAAAAGAGGGTTAAGACCGGCGACTTCTATTTGGTTATGGGGCCAGGGGAAAAAACCTGCCCTTACTCTTTTTAAAGAAAAATATACGGTGGAAGGTGCCGTGGTCTGCGCTGTGGATCTAATCAAGGGTCTGGGGATTTGTGCCGGTCTGGAGGTTGTCAACGTACCCGGTGTAACAGGAAATATCCATACTAACTTTCAAGGTAAAGCTGATGCCGCGGTACAGGCTTTAAAAGATGGCAAAGATTTCGTCTACATCCATGTTGAGGCACCTGATGAAGCGGGTCACCAAGGAAATATCAATGATAAGTTAAAGGCAATTGAGATAATTGATGAAAAAGTTTTGGGTACTATTTTAACAGGTTTAGAATCTCTTAATGATGATTTTCGACTGATGGTCTTACCCGATCATCCCACGCCAATTAGCATTAAGACCCACACCGCGGAGATCGTGCCCTTTATGATTTATGACAGCCGGTTTAAGATTAGTTCTTTTGCAACAGGTTATGATGAAGTAAATGCCCGGGAAACCGGGGTTTTTGTAGAGAGCGGTCCCGAATTAATGGCAAGGTTGATAAAAGGCTGATATAATTAAGGGAGCCTAAAAAGGCTCCTGTTTCTTAATGCAAAACTATTTATACGTCCCTTAGTATTTAGCTCTTATAATTAGCGAAGGTATGAATCCGGTTATAGTAGGAGGTTATCAAACTGAATCTGCCAAGCAAAAAAAACAAGGAACGATTTGTCCAGGACATGTTTAATTCCATTGCACCGAGATATGATCTTCTTAATACGCTCATGAGTCTTGGCATGGATAAAAGATGGCGCCAGCTGGCGGTAAAACGTTCCCGGGTTCTTCCGGGGGGAAGGGCTTTGGACATTTGCTGCGGCACCGGGATGATTACCGTCGAGCTTGCCCGGGCTGTAGGTAGCAATGGACATGTGACCGGATTGGATTTTTCTCAGAATATGCTGGATATTGCCCGTCAGAGGGTAGACCGGTCGCCTTGGCAAGAAGTAATTGATCTTGTTGCCGGAAATGCTATGTCCTTACCCTTTGAAGAAAACAGTTTTGATGCTGTTACAGTTGGCTGGGGCCTGCGTAATGTGCCTGATATAAAAACTGTAGTAACAGAAATGGTAAGGGTTACAAAACCCGGAGGTATGGTCGTTTCTTTGGATATGGCCAAACCGGAAATGCCTGTATTCAAACAAATTTATTGGCTGTATTTTGAGAAACTGGTTCCCTTGATGGGCAAGATTTGGGCGAAACAAAAATCGGCATATAGTTATTTACACAACTCTGCCCGAGCCTTTACACCTCAAAAGGAGCTGGCCGATATTTTTCGGGAAGCAGGATTGGAGGAAACCGGTTATCAGAATTTATTTGGAGGAGTAGTTGCTTTGGTAGCAGGCAGAAAACCGCAGGCTTAATGACAGCAAAGGCTTTGGAGGCGCAGAATGAATAATAAAGGCAATGGTGATTTTATAAAATTTTTGGGAACGGCCGGAGCAAGGGTGGTAGTTTCGACACAGCTTCGGTCTTCCGGCGGGATGTGGATTTGCCTGGGCGGAAAAAATATTTATTTTGACCCGGGACCGGGTGCCCTTGTCAGGTGCTGGGGAAGCAATCCTCCTCTGGACCCTTCTACTCTGGAGGCAATTGTTTTGACTCACCGTCATTTGGATCACTCCGGTGATATGAATGCCATGGTAGAAGCGATGGTAAAGGGTGGTTTTAACCCTCACGGGGAAGTTTTTGCCCCAGGTGATGCCCTAAATGGACCGGAACCGATTTTGTTTAAGTATTTAAGAGGCTATCTTGAAAAGATAAATACGATAACTGAGGGGTCTCGATTTAATTTAAATGATATTGAAATTGAGTTTCCCATCCGACACCTGCACCCGGTGGAAACCTACGGCGTAAAACTTAAATATCAGGATAAGAGTATTTCTTACATTACCGATACCAGGTTTTTTCCTGAATTGATTGATTCTTACCGAGCTCAAATATTGATTATTAGTATGACTTTTATTCATCCTTTTTTCGGAAAAAATGCGTACCATCTTTCCAGTGAAGAGATTGTTCCTCTCATCAAAGAGATTAATCCCCAAATAGTATTTCTCACTCACTTTGGAAAGCGGGTCATTGATAAAGGTCCGGAAAAAGTTGCCGAAAAGGTAGAGAAAAAAACGGGTGTCCGGGTTTGTGCTGCCCAGGACGGAATGGAATATCTTCTAAACTAAGGGATTAAAGTATTGCGGCAAATCCGAAATGATAAGGAGCAAAAATGGAAGTCAAAGGGAATCGGCTGGGGGTATCCGGCGCTTTTTTGGATCGATTGGAAAAACTTTATGACTATGTGATAGATCGGGAGATGATTATCAGTCGGGATATTGCTTTTGAACTTGCGGCGGTTACGGCGTCAACCAATAAAGAGGTAGCGGTCTATATCAACCGACGTGGTCGTGTCGTTCATGTTGCGGTTGGCAATGATTATACCGTTCCCTTGGAAGAATTAAATTTGCGCAGAGGGCAAAAACGTTTAAGCGGCCTGCGTTGCATTCATACTCACCCGGGAGGGGACGGGACTTTAAGCTCCGTGGATTTAGCTGCGCTGGAAATGATGAGATTTGACTGCATGGCTGCTTTGGGTGTGAAAAAAGACGGAACAGTTAGCTCAATTGAGGCAGCTTTCCTTGAATTCAATGCAGGGTCAGTGGAAAAATATTATTTTTCTTCCTTAACTGAAGTTGAACAATTTCATTTTCCATCCCGTGTAGAGGAATATGAATCAAATGTTGGCAGTCTTTATCATCAAACGGATGAGAAGACTGTGGAGAAAGCGATATTGATTGGGATAGATTCTGATAAAAACAGTGAGAAAGCTGAGGAATCTATAGACGAACTGGAGCGGCTTGCTCTTTCCGCAGGATTGGTTGTTTTGGCAAAGGAGCTGCAAAAGAGAAACAGGCCGGATGCGTCTTTATATATTGGCCGGGGAAAAGCCGGAGAGATTCAACTTATTGCCCAGACAAAACAAGCTGATGTTGTTGTTTGTGATGATGAGTTATCTCCTGCCCAGCAGAAAAACCTGGAAGATATTATCGGTATTAAAACGATAGACCGCACGATGCTGATTCTGGATATTTTTGCCCAACGGGCTAAAAGCAATGAAGGTAAATTACAGGTAGAACTGGCCCAGCTGAAATATTTGCTTCCCCGCCTTACCGGACAGGGTATGGTTCTCTCTCGACTGGGCGGAGGGATTGGAACCAGAGGCCCTGGGGAAACCAAGCTGGAAGTTGACCGGCGTCGGATCAGGAAACGGATCACTGATTTGGAACGACGCCTGGAGATGGTAAAAAAAGCGCGGGCGCTGCATCGAAAAAGTTGGCTGGACAAAGAGTGGCCTGTGGTGGCTTTAGTTGGTTATACAAATGCGGGTAAATCTACTTTGATGAATTGTCTGACCGGAGCGGCTGTTCTTGTTGAAGATAAGCTGTTTGCAACGCTGGATCCCACGACCAGGATGTTAAAGCTCCCTGATTCCCGGCCGGCGCTTCTTTCCGATACTGTTGGTTTTGTGCGCAAGCTCCCCCACCATTTGGTGGCTGCCTTTCGGGCGACGCTGGAAGAGACGGTGGAAGCGGCAGTGCTGCTTCATGTGATTGACGGGAGCAGTCCTCAGGCAGAGGAGCAGGCTCAAGCTGTGCACCAGGTTTTAAAAAGCTTAGGAGCGGGGGAAAAGCCTGTGCTGACAGTGATCAATAAAATTGACCTGATTGAAAATGACGCAGTTTTGTCTCGCTTGCTTCGGAAGTTTCAACCTGCAGTTGCTGTTTCGGCGGAAAAAAATATTGGCATGGACAATTTGCTCCAAAAAATCCAGGAAATACTTCCTGGCGAATTGGAATTGGTGCACGTTTTTTTACCTTTTGATCAGGCATCTTTTTTGACAGAAATCCATGCTTATGGTCGGGTTGTGGAAGAGAATTACACGGAACTGGGTATTGATATCACGGCTTATCTGGATCGCAGATTAGCAAATGTATTAGAGAAATATTTAGTAACGAAATAAACTTAAATTATTCTTTCTCGACACTCTAAAAAAGCATCGGCTGATGCTTTTGGTCTTTTTAGGATTAAGATAAAGATATAGATAATCAGTCAAACTAAGGGGAATTATTTGTGGCCGAGACGGTTTATTTTTTAGGCGCCGGTGCTTCTCAGGAAGCAGGAATTCCGACGCAAAAAGAACTTTGGGACCGGGTTTTAGCTAGATGGGAGGAAACCCGGGATGAAAATACAAAACAGGTACTGGACTTTGCAGTCTATTTAAATTTCGGGAAATCTATCCGGTCTGTCCAAGTGGATTTTGCAGAATTTTTGACGCTGATTGACTTAGCTTTAGAACAAAATGTCTCTTTGGGAGAATACAGCGTGGAGAGGTTAAGAAAAATCAGGCATGATGCAATAAAATCAATTTGTGGGATTTTAGATACTTCCGTAGAGCCGTCGGATAAAGAAAAGCTATCCGGTTTCTGCAAAAGAATTAGGCCGTCTGATTCGATTATTTCCCTAAATTATGATACAGTGATGGATAGGGTAATTAAAGAGGAAGCGGGAGCAGTATCTTATGGTTTTCCCCTAACGCCTTTATCCGGTGAAGAAATAAAACCTGGGGGACATCTACTGTTAAAACCTCATGGTTCATTAAACTGGCTATACTGCAGCCGGTGTAACAGCGTTTTTCTTTCTTCCCCGCCAGCTACCGAAAGCTACTTTCCGGACAGGTTAGAATGTTTGTATGATGGGGACCACCTTGAACGGGTATTGGTTACTCCATCTTATGAAAAGAAATTTTTGGTTCCCCAACTCCATGATGTTTGGCATCGGTGTTTCTGCAAGTTAAAAGAAGCTTCGCGAATTTTTTTTATTGGTTATTCTTTTCCTCCCGGGGATATTCATCTAATTTATTTGATTAAAAGGGCAATATTGGCTGGAGGAAAAAGTCCTGAAATCAATATTGTAGCAAGGGATTCTCATGGAACCGTTAACTGCCGGTGCAGACATATCTTTTCCCAATGCAAATTTTACAACATGTCATTTAGTGATTTTTTACAGTCCGGTCTTTAATAGAAGGAAATAATTATTCCTGCTGGAATAGATAATTAAGCTCTTAATTAATGGCCGGTGATGGATGATGGATATTTTAAGAATATTAAAGGAAAAAAGTGCAAAAAAAGAAGCATTATCCATTGTATATCGGGACCCGGACGGTTCTCTTAAGTATTATGATGTCATACCTTATCTATTAGAGCCTAACTTTTTTCAAGGGTTGACAAAGTGCGGTACATATTCTTTTCTGATTTCCAATGTTATTGCTGTTCAAGACAAAAGCTATCGCCGGCTGGTATCGTGGCATAAGATAAAATCAGAAAAAAAATTGATTGTTCTTCCGGGTATAGGGAGAGCTATTTCTTATCAGGACTTGACGGAGGAAGAAAAACATATTTTAATGAAGGCAATTTTTGCCGGTAAAGTGATTATTGTAGGTGACTATATTATAGTGCAACAGGGGGAGAGGTAGTGTACGATTATCATTTGCATTCAACCAATTCTGCGGACGGACGATTGAGTGTCGATGAAGTCTGTTCAATCATGATAGAGGATGGGTTTCAAGAAATAGCTTTTACCGATCATCTTGATTATGACTGCCCTAATAAAGATGATCTGGTGCTCGATTACGTGCGGTATTCTGCAGACATTGAGGAGGCACGCCAAAAATATGCCGGGTTGATCCATATTGCCAAAGGAATGGAGATTGGACTACAGCCTCAGTCTGTAGAGAAAAATATTGAATATACCTTAAAAAATAATTTTGATTTTGTGATTGGCTCAGTGCATTTTGTAGACGCTTTGGAACTGTTTACGGGAGATTTCTACAGGGGAAAAGGCCGGGAGGAGGCTTATCCATATTATTTGGAAGAAGTCTGTCGGATGGTAGAGAGTTTTTCTAACTTTAATGTTTTAGGCCATCTGGATGTGGTGCGTCGCTTTAAGGGTTTTGAAAACAGGACTATGGAGACTGACGAGTTTTCCGATTTGATTGATGAGATATTAAAAATGTTAATAGAAAGCGGCAGGGGGATCGAAGTAAATTCTTCCGGTTATCGGTATGGGTTAAATGATACTCATCCGTCTTTGAATGTGGTAAAAAGGTTCCGAGAGTTAGGCGGGGAAATTATCACTGTTGGGTCGGACGCCCACCGAAACGATGCCTTGGGTTATAAAATCAGCGAGTCCTTTCGCGTTTTAAAAGAGGCAGGATTTGACCACGTCTGTTTGTTCCGTGAAGGAAAACCAATAATGGTCGATATACCGTAAAGAGAATTTGGTTTGATAGCATAAAAAACCCGGGATTAGTTCCCGGGTTTATGTATATGACAGCACTTTTTGTTCCCAATAACTATTGGCCACCAGACGCAGGATAAACGGGTGACTTTCCCATGGGATCAGCCTGCCTAGAGTCATCAGCACAGCAAAGGCTTGTTTGGTGTATTGTTTAACGGGGAAACCTTCAATGAAGTGTTCTAACGAGTTTTTGATAATCTCTTGCTCGTTTAAATCCATTAAGCGAGCAATATAATTTTTCCCAAAAGGATTGAGACGGTAATTTTCTAACTGTAAGGCAATCGGTTGGACTTTTTCCGCCGGGAAGTATATTTCAGCAAATTCCGGCAGGTCTGCTAAAGTATCTGCATCTTTCAAATAATAATCCAGGTTGTTAATAACTTCACAGGGATCAAAGTTCAGTGTCAAATTGAGGTTTTTAATTTCCTCCGGCAAGCCGGTCTGGCGCAGACGCACGAGAGCCTGCATAATTCGATTTTGTCCCGTGAGTGGGACGGAACAGTTTTCCAGTGTAAACTCCAAGGAAGATTCCAGCAGGTTTTTCACATCAGCTTCCAAGAGCATTAATTTCCCGGGACACAAACTGTTGATAAACATGACATAGCTGAGATAGCATTTGGGTGATATGCGGTGAAAAAGGTTCCTCAATTCCTGTTCGGTAAGCTTGTCGGTAACTCTGTATTGATGAAACAGGTATTCTAATGATGTGACAGGTGCTTGCCGGATTCTTGTTTTTAACCTTTCCACCAGCATATTCCCTTCATTAAAAACTTCAGGGCGTTGGCTAATAATACTATCCATAATCTGAGAAATCGGAACGGATCTGTGTTGACACATGTTTGGGCACCTCCTATAAATAGAAAGGCTATGTGTGGTGCAGAAGGGTTAGAGAGAATTATCTAAGTCGAAATTTGAAGAAATATGGCAAATAAGTGCTAAAATGTAATATAATAGAATAATTCGCCATTTGTTGTTATTATCCTTTTATATTTGGAGATTTTGCTGCGACTATTTTTTAATAATATCTTAATAAAAGGTTAAAAGGGAAA
>JAQVXR010000082.1 GCA_028709045.1 Desulfitobacteriaceae bacterium
AAATTGGGAGGACTGGATTGTCTATATTCTAACCGGCATTGAGGAAACTGCCGAGGATACATTGGCTCTAGTTAAAAAAATAAATGCCGAAGTGAATGCCATGACCTCAGAAATAAAAGAAAAGCTGCCTAAGATTTACTCGAAGGAGCTTATTGACCTGCTATTTTATGAATTTTATACCAAGACACAATACATTGCAGAGGGTTTAGGTGTTTCCAGACGAACTGCCGTCAATTACCTGACTGCCCTGGAAAAAGACGGTTTTTTAGTATCGGAGAAAATGGGTAAGGAGCGGATATACCAAAATAAGCGGCTTTTTGATCTGGTCAAGTATGCGGGAAAATCATAAATCCCGAAAATACCAAAGACTAAATGGAAACTGATTCAAAAATTCTGTATAACTCGTTTAGCTGTAAAATCAGCTTTAGGGAATCGGATTCAGTTTGCATTCCTAAAGCTTGTCCGTGCAACTGCTTATCTCTTTTATAATCTGGGCTCTGGTCAGGCGCTATTGGGTCAAAGTGACCTCCAAATATTTCATCGACAAGATTCAATATACAGTCAACAATAATGAATTCAAAATAAGTGATGTCGTCGTCATTTTCCAGTATGTTTCTCAATTCTTGCCGTACCTTAAAAAAATGAAAATGGCCCTCTCCTGAATGAGATTGAACAAAGTCTCTAGTCACACCTTCTATCATTATAATGAGCAATTTAACAGACGAGTTATAATATCTTCGCCCGTGAATAACAACCATCTGGTGTGAATCAATTGCTCTAGCGTTGAAGTAGGGAAGGCGATTCCAGCGTTTAACCATATTCTTTAATTTTTCACATCTATTAGCACGGTAATATTGACAGATTATCGAATCAACCTCATCCTGGCCAATTGTTTCTTTGCCGTCATGTATCTGATCTAAAAGCTCTTTGTCAAAGTCACTTAAGTACCACCACCCAAAACTATTCAGAGTTTCATGGCATTCCCTGTACTTTTTTGCTTTCGCCAACTTTTCGAAATCTATATTTTTAAGTGCTTCTTGGAATCCTGTAAGAAATTGCCCTACAGAATCAGATATCTGCTTAGAGATATTCTGAAGTTGGTTTTGAAATTGGCTAAAATCTATACCCGTATGTATTTGCACTTTAAAACTTTCTGCCAAATTCTGAATCTGCTGTTTTATTGTCAGGTATAGTCTTTCATATGGGTCTTTTATATCTTTTTCAGAATAAATCTTAGAAAGAGACGAGTCTCTATCTAAGATGGCATTCAACACTTTTTCGAGCTGGGTTTCATCTATCTCATAAAAATCTTTCTCAGATAATGGTTCTCGTTGATCGGCAGGTTCGTCCGTTGTCAGCGAATCACAGTACATTTGACATACAACTTCAATAAACGCCTGTCGGAAATCGTTGGTATTCTCACATTTCTCCATAAACAGTTTGCATTTGCGCAAGGAAAACCGATTTATTATCTCAACGCGATGATTACCAATCAGAATCTCTATTTTAGCATCTTTGTTAGATGACTCGTCAGCATTCATTTTATCCTAACCCCCTAAGTCCCCAGCTTTCTTTGACCACATACAGGGCAAATTCCCACCGGCACTCTTCCTTTAAATATAGGAACAACACCTCTTAAACTAAATTCTTATTGGCACTTCGGACAAATATGCCTTTTTGATAGCGTTCCCTGACCAGCTTCCCAACTGCTTATCTTGTTCACTCTAGGTGGTACATAATAATCAAACTTGCCTGGCTTCTGGTCCATAGGAACTATTTTTACTTCCTGTGCGTTAGTCTTGGCGATTTCTAGCCTAATTTTCTTGGCCTCTTCATATTTGATCCAAAGAGCTTTCTCTTGGGGAAAACTGACCACCATACCCCAATTGCTCGTTGCCTTGATGACTACCTCTTCAATAGGCCCCTGCACTAATGCTTCATATTTAAAAAGGTCGTGGTGGTTTTGAGGTTGTATTGCCCGTAAAATTTCTAAGACCAGTTTTTCAACATCCAAAAATATCAACGGCCCAAGACTGTCATCATCGGTAGGTATCCGCCCGCATGACCTATCAACAACAATTTGTTCATACCAGTCACTTGCATATAACTTATCCAGTCCTGTCTTAACGACAAGCGGCTGTTCGCGGCGAGTAATTCTCACATATTTATTATCAAGGATGTTTAAGATATTTTTAGGAAGTATCCAGGTGACAACGATATCTTGACGATTATAATAAGCTATTTTTTCCTGAAGGTCCTTTTTCTTTATTTTACAAGCGAATTCAACCGCCCATTTTGCACCATTTAGGAATTCTAGCAGAATATCTCCGGTTGGCTTGATATCTTCAAAATAAGGCTCCATCTCTATTTTGGCCTGGTTTCCATATCTTGATTTAAGAAAACCGTGAAGTATCGTTTTACCCTGCATATGCTCCACGGTATCATTACTACCCGGGCAATCAGAATTACAGCGGTGGGCAAAGTGGTGCTGTTTGACCTGGCCGAACTTGCAGGTTACATGCTCCTTACATATCTGGCATAATGCGTGTATATTGCATATTGCCCTGTACTCTTCTTTCCGGTCATCCCAGGCTGGATCAGTAGCTATAATTTTATTTCCATTCAATAATGCGGCAAGCATAATAGCCACCCAATTCTTACAAGTGTATTTTGCTTTTGGCCTGCTGATTACGAATCTGAGTTTAATCCGTAATACACATAAACTACCACTAAATTAATACCAAAAACTGACGGTGGTAGAGGTGGTGTGGAATCTAACCCCTATCTTTCAAAGACTCTTACTTATAACAAAATTCAATTACAAATATCATTTAAAACCATTAATTTAGCACCTGTTAATCTAGGATTTGACGCTTGGTTTTCCCATAGCTTACCTCTGCCAGGTCGACTCAATACAAACACAGCACTCAACTTTCTTGATTCGTTAAGAAAGTGTTCCGCGCTAATTAAACCTTTATTAGCGAAAAATGTATCGTCTCTTTCAGTAATTAATTGGTTAATTGATGCTACGCCATCTAATAAATCTTCATATTCATGCGAATCATTATCTATAACAATAAAAATAATATTATTCTCGTTTGCTAATAATTGTGGTATCTTTTCACAAATAATGTCACCAAATTTATACAATTCCCGCCCTGTCATTGGATTATTTTCTAATCCTCCATAATAGTGAATTCTATTATTCCTGTTCTCATATGGTATGGTACATATATCAACACGCAAGTTGTTTGCATAATCGGATAGAAAAAAGGTGGTAAACTTGCCATCATCTTCATTTAACTGAACTAATATTTCCCGAATAGACCCAATTATCTCTTCCATTCTATTTATTAATTCCTCATATATTTGTATCTCGTCGTATCCAGGTATGACCAGCTCATGACAGAACATTGAAACCCCAAAATTTAGTTCGATCCTTTTAATCTCATCTTTAAATAATTCTATAAAATCGTCCCTTCTTGCTTCCGTCGGTGTTCTTCTTACTCTTTTTACTTCTATGTATAACGATTCACCGTTATCAAGGGATATTTTAAAATCCGGGCATCTTGTTTCTGTTCCTAAAGGTTCATAAATTACCTCATTTACATCATCTGAAGTCCAAATTTTAGCAGCTGTTCTTAGCTCTGCTATAACATCTAGAATATCTTCATTATTTCTTAATGGTCGTATTTTCCCTCTGATTTTATCAATATTAGCCAAAAACCATTCTTTAAATTTAGTATTGTTTGGGGCAATACCAACAAGGTGCCTCTTAATATTGTCATCTAAACCCTGAAAGACCGGATCTCCCGCAATAATCTCCTCCATTAAAACCCTCCATAGCCAATAACCATTTATTATATCCCCTCCAAATAATTAGACCTACTTCCAAACATCACTCAATCCAAACTCCAGGTGTTTCGTATTAGATCATGGTCTGCCAGAAATGCTGAAAACTGCGGTTCAATTATGGCACGCTTTATAACCCTGCGTAGAAGCTCTTCCATCAACCTGTATAAGTGTTGATTATCAGCACTCATTTCCCCCAGACCGCCATGAACTAGTCCGGAACGCAATTCATAAAACTGAGTAGCTTCTTGTTCAGTAATAGCCATATTCACTTCATTTGCCAACCTAGGAACCCGTTTAGCAAACTGCTTGGTGGATCTGTACGAGTCTGTATGTACAAGAGAATCCAGCGCTATGGAGATTAGGGTCCATCTAACGTCAATGTAATAGAGCCATGAACAATAGTCATGGTACCATAGCGCTGTGCTGACAGGATGAATGATCTCATTCCGGTGATAGGCATCATACAGCTTCTGGAGCTGGTCTCCTTCGCCATCTGTTAGCCAGTTGCGTCTTTCATCTGCAATGAATACATTAGCTCCGGGGCTACTGACTGGGCCGGGCACTATCCTTGTTACATTCTTCTGGTCATCCTTTATAACAATTGCAGAATATTCGTATGAAATGGTTGTGGGATGAATTATCCGTGAGAGAGCTATGAGAGTTTGCAGAAACCCTATCTGAATCCCATTCCAGATCATCCGGGGCGTTACCCCTTACAATTGAATACATTTGTGTATATTGGCGTTTGGTTGAATAATTGAATCCTCCGGGTTCGCACGCATCCATTATTGCATGAGCTTCGTTGACGCTTAGTTTTTCAATCGATAAATCCTGGCCTAATACCTTTGATTCGATAGGTGGATTTGTCGCCAACTCAAGTGAATCATAGATTCCCCCGTTGGTATGTATTACGATATTATAAATATTTTGATTCATAGCATACCCTGTCTTTCTATATTCCGTTTATACGTCTTATTCCACGGCCTTTTGCAATAACATTTGACTGTTCCCGTAAAAGGGCACATCAGCTTTTTCAAAAATACTGGCTGGTAATGTGGTTAATTCATTAATATTACCAATCGGCACCAGAATAGATTTCGCGCCATTATCCGCTAAAAGTGAAACTTTATCCGCAAAGTGCACGGATTTTTCAATGGCACCTCCAATGGATATATTACCCAGGACCGCTAGTCCCGCCTTCAGGTTTTTATTATATATAGCAGAAATAATCGCTACGTATACAGCCGCTCCTATTCCTTCGCTGATATATGCACCCAGGAGGTTGCTTATCTGAATATTGATATCATAACCTTTCAAAGAGTGCTGTTCATTAAGAATACTTTTTTCGTTCGCCATTAAATAATTGTAGGTGTTCTTAATGTTTTCCTTAACTTCGTGATTATGGATGCCGGTAACATTTAGCTTGCCGCTCCCTTTTAGAGCCACAATTTCAATTTTAACCAGCGCGTTATTATCTCCATCACTGGTCGCAGTGTAGCAAACTCCTGGAGGCAAAGGGTTTCTCTCAATAAGATCGTTGCCACGTTCTTCAGGCAAGCCCACAAAAAACTCTTCCTGCGTCTCTTTATCTATGTATGAAAAATTGGTGTCCCAGAATTCCATACCCCCGATGCGTTTCAATTGTTCTTTGACTCTTCTTCTCATTTCGAAGGCCACTACCATATATTCTCTAATATCCTCTTTCGTATAATCACCATCAGGATGCAATAATTTAATAAACCCGGAGACAATTTTACGAACTGATTTGGAATCTCTCTGTTTCAAATGATGTCCAAAAGAAAAGTATTTATCGATCGCTTCATAGTAGGTGTTTTTGCGTTGAGCTTTCAGGCTTTCGGAGAAATAATCAGTGGCAAAGCCAAAATGATTTGTGAAATTTTCAGGACTGAATTTGCTGATTTCCCAGCCAGGCAGATACAAATTAATCCGGTCAAGAAATGCGGTATCATGATTAACCTCTTCTGAAAGCGGACTAAACAAATGTGAGGTTTGCAGCACAGTTTCAACCGGCTGGTTGATATTGCCATTGTAAATAATTGACGCATGACCGGCAATTTCGCCGCCTTTGCCACCACGGGAAAACGAGCCTGATTCCATGTAATCTTTCATTAAAGGGATAGCATCCCTATCTTTGAATAGTTTATCGGTGCTTTCATCAAAGCAGATAGCATCCCATTCCCCAACCGAGCCAACCCGTCCGGTGCTGTTATTGACGAAGAGTTTGGCAACCGTACCCTGACCACCCGATATCAACAAGGCATACGGGGTCATTTCTTTATAGATATATGATTTTCCTGAAGAACGAGGTCCCAATTCCACCATATTGAAGTTAGCTTCAACCAACGGAATCAAGCGCATCAGTAAAAGGGTTTGTCTTCTATCATCCAGACCCTCGCTGCCAGGTTCATAGCCCGCACTTCTTAACAGCAGGGTTTTCCACTCGGCTTTATTAAACTCTTTTCTCTTTTCTGCCAACCGCGCTGCATCGAAGCTGGACAGCTGAATAGGTTTTATATCCTTAACCACAAATGGAAAGACGGTTGATCCAATGCTTATCATGGGGTCATATTCCATTTCAATGATTGCCCAGATCCCACCCAAAAGCATTTTCTCGTGGTTTTTAACCAGCTCATCACTAATATTGGCCTTTTTAATATTGCTATTACTAATACTGGCCCAGTAGCGATCTCGCTGCGGGTCAAGATCAACTGATATTTTGTCAATGATCTTATAGCGGCCTCTTTCCCTAAGTTTAGATTGAATTAGGGTGCTTTCCTCGGGGTTTACATAATGATCGTGCAGTATGTTTTTGACGTTATCCATGCCGGCATTTATTTTTTCTTCATCTTCAGTACTGCAAGTATTGGCCAGCAAATACTCCAGTACAAAAGTAGGCACATTGGCACCTCCCTTTATTAAAGGAGCCAGGTCTTTTCTCACTACATACCCCCGGAAATGTTCTAAAGCCTTTTTGTCCAAGTTATCAATCATCATAAATATCCTCCATTTACAACAATCCGCCCAAGTCACGAACATTAGATTTTTTAATACTTACAATATCTAATTGTTCCTGGGTTTCAGCATCCAATAAAACCGCTTTTACGGTTACATTGCCATTAAAAGCGAACTCTATGGTTTCCTTTTTGCTAGGTTCCATATTGAAGATATTGCTCTGACTGTACAGAATATTATTAGCGTAGAGCAATAAATGCACCTTGCGGTTTAGGGCAAACAGATTCTCGGTGTTGGTATCAGCCTGCAATTTGATGCCGAATATTTCCCCAGTAACCTCCCCTAGCTCATCCTTATTGTTGATCACCACTTTCAAGCCGGTTGATTCTAAAGCTTGATTGCTAAATACAAATCGGGGGATGATAATTTCCTGCGGAGTGAACCCGCCATGGGCAAAGCCATAGACTCCTTTGGATTTGAATGGCCGATGATTCTTGGCCATACATACATAGTTATATTCTCCATAAGGTTCCTCGACAAACCACCAATCCTGGTTGTTGGGCTTGTCCTGGGTACGAATAAATCGCTCATGAACTTCCTTTTTGCCATTAGTTTCGGCGCTTATTTTATCAGCTTCAGCCAAAAGTCCAGTTAATACAAATCCATGATCCGTAATTAAATGTACTTCTTTATAACCCATATTAAGCAGCTGGGCGATTTTATCCTTTAGTACCTGTTCAAACTCTTCAAAAAGTTTAAGGGCACCCTGTTGCAGCTTCTCTCCGGCATTATCAATATCTTTATAGTTGAGCACCAGATATTCGGCTTTTTCCCCATAGCTGACTGCTTCCAGATTCATATAAGTAATGTCTTTACCGCTAAGTTCACTAAGCTTTTTTTCTCGGTCTTTATGCACGGCCAGCACTTCATTATTGCCGACATATAAAGCACTCATATTGTGTTCAGTCTCAGAGGGAAGATCGGCTAACATCAACTGTTTATCCACCTTGAATCTGTTGCTCAAAGCTACAGCAACATAATCGGCAATTTCGTAGCGGATGCCGTCTCCAACAATAACAGCAATACCCGGCTTGGCTTTCTTAAATACACATGGTAAATAACCTTGCTGATCTGATTTATATTCATGACTATATTCGAACCACTTCTGCAGCAATTCATAATTCAGGCTTTCGTAGTATTCCTGCAGAGGACGGATAATGGCTTCCTCCTGTAAAAATGCAGCATACAATTTGCGTATAGCCCGATCCACTTGTGCAAAGTACTTGGTATAATATTCTACTACTTGGCCAAAATTGTGGCAGGCAGTTAAAGGCTGGCTATTAAATTCCATCAGCCGGATAAAATCATGCCACCAACTCGGTACAAAGCGCTTTACTTTGAAGTTCTTAGCGCGTATTTTTATCTTATTCAACTTTTCGGCTATATAGGGCTTTTCTCTTAAATGTTCAGCCACTTGCTGCAAGGCTTTTTGATCCAAGGCAGTAAAACAATGATCGAGATGAGCTGCCCAGGGATCAATAGTACTATCCAATTTGTAGTTCGTGACGTAATTCAGTAATGAAGGACTATAGCGTTCACTATCTGCCCAGTGATAGTATATTTGCAGGAGCTCGCCGCTAACATTGTTATACGCCAAACCATCCAGCAGTTTTTTCACTACTTCCTCGGCTAATGTTTTAGGGGGTTTAGCCATATAAGGCTGATTTAAAAGTTCAAATACCTTGTTTTCAAATATGCTGCGAATGTCTGCGTCCAGCTTTTTAAGATAAGTGTCGGGATCATCAAGGAAAGGGATTAGCTCATCTTCCAGGCTAACCAGATCCTCCAGGTTTTGCAGAATCTTCTTCCACCAGGCAATATCTTTGCCTACTCCAATTTTGCCAGCCGTTAAAAGCGTGCCGTTATCCATTTGTACTTGCAGACCGGTATGAGTAAATAGCTTCTTTTTGAGCCATTCGCCTGGATTACTGAGATCCAGGCAGCCATGTGTAAAACAGTAGTCAAACAAGAAACTGAGTTTGTCCTGTTCACGGGTGACATAAAAGACTACATTATCGGCTTTATGTTTAGTTTCAGCTTCATGACGTAAAAGTAGCTCTTC
Organism: Desulfitobacteriaceae bacterium; assembly: GCA_028709045.1. Taxonomy (GTDB): domain Bacteria; phylum Bacillota; class Dehalobacteriia; order Dehalobacteriales; family Dehalobacteriaceae; genus JAQVXR01. Next base: position 8,951 of record JAQVXR010000082.1, read on the forward strand.
TTTGACCGTTTGCCACTGCTCAGTTAAACTGCTATCGGTTTTGAGCAGCGTATACCCTTGGGACTCTAGCACTGGTAATAGAAAGCTGCACTTAGCCTGAGGGTCTAAGATCACCACTCGCTGACGTCTTTTTATAAGCTGTTCCATATCTTCTAAAAACCATTTATCGATCATTACCAGTCCGCCTTTAAATATTTCTCTAATTGTTTGGCATTCAACACTTCACAACGGAGCAAGCCTTTCTTTTGCAGGGGAGTGATATTTTTACCCACGCCGTCATCCAGTTGCGGATCGTAGCCTTCAGCTATTAGTTCATCAATCTTGGCAGTGAACACTGCTATTTCCTGCAGCTGCAAACGAATCTTCTCTTTTTCATTTTGAGCCTGGGCGGTGTTGGTATCGGCTAATTGAATCTGACGGAATTCCAGATTTTCAGTCCTTTTACTCAGGTACTGCGTTTTAAGTTTAAACAAGCTGTCCCGGTTCCATTTATATATGATGATATAGGCTTCGAAACCCTGCTGAGGGCCACTGCTCAAATGCCATATAAATGGCGTACTTGGCATTTGTTTATATAGTTTTATATGATCACTGAGATTCTTGAAAAAATAATGTTCCATATAATCGTTAATGGGGTGGCCTAATAATCCATCCAATTGCATGAACTGGGCGGAAGTGAAGCCATTGTTTAAGCAATGCTGCTCCAGACGGTCCAACAAACGAGTCTCACCTGGTAGCCCAACCAGCGGAATGATGCCATCTTCGTCTTCCATCAGGATTGTGCGACATGCATCGGCCAAAAACTCCAAAACTATTTCAATTGCTCTCCCTGTCGGCAATACTTGGTTTTCACTGAACCAATACCATACATTGATAGGATTGATCTGGTGACGAATACAAAAGCCTTCCAGATCGTTGTTGCCTTGATACAATGAGGCAAACTCCTCTTTTACTGTTTGTATCAGTTCCACATCAAATGTGATGCTAGGTAGGTTATGGATGAATTTTATAACTGTTTCGTTTCCAATGGTACTTGCCAACAAATATGCATCTCTTGCATCTGCCAGTACTGGTAACTCTCCCACCGGTTTCCCCATTTTATTTTCCACTTGCAGTCGATCCTCTTGACTGAGATTATAAACTTCAAAAATGAGTTGATTAATAATAGCTTCATTTATTAAAACAGAAGATATACTTGTATTTTCATAATTCAGATATGCTCGCAGCCTATCCCTCATAGTAGGTTCTGAAAAGGCAGTTAAGGGACTATTTTTAAAGTTCGTTTCGATAACTCTATAAGAACAAAGGTGTTTTATTATTTCGATGTTTTGAGACGCTAAATCTGTTATTTCAATCTCTAATTCAGTTGATGGTTTAATAAATGGTATTTTTTTTAAATCACCTACTTGAATATTAACAGTAGGATTTAAACAATCGGCCAAATAAAAGATAAGCTTAGTATTTAGTAAGGCTAAACAATATTGTAAAGTAATTCCTTCACTTTCCAAAAAAATACTCGAACCCCCAACATCAAATATGTTATTGGAAGGTAAGTGTCTAAAAGATACGCCCTTGGATCCAGAAGCTGAATAAGTAATACCCTCTCTAAAATAGTACTTTCTATTTACAGCAACACCTCCGGGGGTATTAATTGATTCCCCTGCTGAAACAGGGTGTTTTCCCTTGATAGGATAGATACTTGAAAAAATTCTAACGAACCAACCGGTTCAAATGTTCTTTTTTAACTAAAAATGGCCTATTCAGCCTCCAATTCTA
>JAQVXR010000299.1 GCA_028709045.1 Desulfitobacteriaceae bacterium
ATGACAAGAAATATAAGCGTCAGGAGAATTACCCGGGAAATCTTTAACTTTCGTTTTTTCTTTTTTTGCTTTGACATCATCCTACCTCCTCGTTTAATGGAGAGCGGGTATTTAACAACATTATCTTAGCTATTATAACATAAACTAATGTTTATTTTAAACGAATAAAATACTGGGGTTGGTTAGATTTTGCCCGTAATTTATGTTAAAATGACGCCAGCTAATATTTCCGACCGATACATACGTTTTATTCCGGGAGGTTACCGTGAAGAAAAATATTTTGTTTTTTTCGGTATCAATTGGTGCCGGCCATGATTTGGCTGCAAAATCCTTAGAACTGCAGTTTAAACAAAGTATCCCAGATGTAAAAACCAAAATCATTGATACCTTTGATTACATTAATCCTACTCTACATAAAGTAGTGGTAGGAAGTTATATGGAAACTCTAAAATTCAGTCCCAAAGTTTGGGGTTATCTATATAGCCAAGCGGAAAATGGTGAACGTATGGTGGATCTCGGTCAGATGTTAAACAAGCTTCTCTCTTATAGACTGCAATTGCTCATTGATAAGTTCCAACCTGATGTAATTATTTGTACCCATGCTTTTCCTGCCGGTATTGTGTCAGTACTAAAAGAAAAAACAAAGTTGAAAATCCCCACTGTCGTGGTGTTAACGGATTTCACCATTCATGCTTTTTGGATTCACCCAAACACAGATTGTTTCGTGATTCCTTCAAATCAGCTTACATATGAGGGCATTGCCCAGGGAATGCCTCCCGATAAGATTAAACCCTTTGGGATCCCCATTAGAACAGAATTTTCTTTTCCTTTAGATAAGCAGATAGTGAAAGAAAGGCTTGGTTTGGATAATAGACCGGTGATATTGGTTATGGGCGGAGGCCTTGGAATGGGGGCTGTCAAGGAAACGGTACGTTCACTAATTGCCAACGAAGATAATCAGGTTCTTGCTGTTTGTGGGAAAAATATAAATCTCCAAAAGGAGCTTGGTACTCTATCATATACTTCACGAAACTTACATGTTTATGGTTTTGTTGAAAATGTAGGCGAATTAATGTCGGCGGCTGATTTGATAGTTACTAAGCCGGGCGGTCTTACTACCGCTGAAGTACTGGCCAAAGGCTTGCCGATGGTGATTGTAGATCCACTGCCCGGTCAAGAGGATAGAAATACTGAGTTTTTGCTTAATTGGGGTGTTGGGGTAAAAGCAAAGCATCATGAAGGCCTTCCACCTCTAATTAATCAGTTAATGAAAAATGGTCTTAGGATGAAGCAGATGAGGGAAATGGCCCTACACCTGGCTAAACCATCTTCCGCTGAAGATATTAGCCGGTTTGTATGTCAGAAGTATTTAGTTTAAAGTGATTAAAACTATTTTAGTTTTGAGCATTTTTATTTTTTAGAGTAACCTTTATTTTTCACCTTCATATAAATAGTTATGCGGAGGTGAAAGCTAGGTGAGAAGAAAACGAAACAGGTTATTAAGGAATTTTTGTCTTTTAAGTTTTGTTGTCTTCGGGTTATTAATCTATTTGGAAATAAATTTGGCACCTGCCATACAGGCAATTGCTGAAGCAAAAACAAAGCTGGCTGCTACAAAAATAATAAACGAAGCTGTAAATCGTAATACACTAAATAATACATATGGGGATATTGTGGACATCCATAAGGACAGCCAAGACCGGGTGGTTTTAATGATGCCGGATACCCGCATGATTAACCAGTTGGCAACACAAACTACCCTGGATATAGAGCGGGACCTTGATAATTTAAAATCTCAGGGGATTTCTATTCCACTAGGGTTAATTACGGGAAGCGCTCTGCTTTCTAATACCGGGCCGCCATTAAAAGTAGAAGTGGTGCCGGTTGGGACGGTTGATGTGGAAGTAATGGATGAATTTGTTGAGGCGGGAATAAACCAGACAAAGCACCGGATCTTTTTAAATATTACGACCGACTTGAAGGTTGTAGTGCCTATGATGGGATCCACAATAAATATTTCTATGCAGGTCCCGGTGACTGAAAGTATAATTATTGGACCAGTACCGGAGTGGTATATGAAATTCAGCTCTGATAATGCTGTACCGTTTCCGGTTGTTCCTCCTTCTGACGGGTTAAAAACATCGTGAGTCAATTCGCCTGTTCAGATTGTCAGTGCCATCATTTATTGCCAATATATGGAGTCGGCCTCGTCTGCGGATACTGATAATGATAAATAAAAATGAGATTTACCTGGATCATGAATAAAAATCTTTCAGCGGTAAAGATTAATTTAGAGAAAATTAATTGACCCTGAAGGTGACTGAGCGTGATTTGAAAGCAGAAATAAAACAGTTGACAGAGCAAAGAGTGTTTGTTAAGATACTCAAGCACCCGGGAGATGGGTGGAGAAAACTGCCAGAAAAAATGCAGTTGACAGAGTGAAGAAGGTTTGTTAAGATACTCAGGCGTCCGGAAGAAGGATGCAAAAAGTGGAAGAAAGAAAGCGGTTGACAGACCCGAGAGGGTTTGATAAGATAACCGAGCTGGTCTTTGAGAACTGAACAGTGAAAAGCCTGATGTTGTTCAGGA
>JAQVXR010000300.1 GCA_028709045.1 Desulfitobacteriaceae bacterium
CCAATCCCCTCCTATTTAATCCTATGACCTAATAATATCTAGCATTTTACACATCCAAGATAATCTAATCTACCCAACATTTTACATAAAAATAGCAGTAGTTTCAACTACACCAAATTTAAAACTCCTGCTCCCATAAACATATAATTTCTGAATGAATACCGGGTGCGAAATATTTTATTATGATCATTTGTTTTTTAGAAGTCAAGTATTTATTTCTGCTGAGGATTTTCATCATGCCCCAAAAATACTATTACTACTTTTTGGGGCATAATAGTTAATATTGTACTAATTAAAGGAAAGTGGTATGATATGGATAAGGAAAGGAAGAAGGGGGAGAAAAACATGTCTACAGTATTAGCTAAAGACTATGACCTTAAAGCTAAGTTAAATAAAATTAGCAACAGGGCTCAACCACTTACTGGCAAAAAGGACATGATTGAATTAGATCCTAAAAATCCTCATCACAAAGAATGGTTTGAAACAGATAAATATAAGGAGAAATAACAAATGCCAGATATTGGAGATATTTATACAGCACTGATTTATTATAAAGGGCGAAGTGGAAACTGTAAGGTAAGACCTGTGCTAGTATTAAATACTCTTAATAATGGTTGGTGTACTATAGTTGAAATTACATCCGTAGCTCCTAAAAATCCACCAGGATACTATGATTTATTTAAAGAACCAATTTTAAAGTGGAAAGAAGTGGATTATAATGATTTTATTAACATTGTAGATAAGATAGTTAATTTATAAAAAGACCTCTCTAGCAGAGGTCTTTTTTATTCTCCTGCGATTGGCGATGTTTTTTACCCGGTAGTTTTGTTCCCCAATGCGAAAAATGATCGTTTTGCCGAAACACGCCAAAACACCATTTGTGCATCTGTTTATTATAGCTACGGTATCATCCACTGATAATAATTGCTTGCTTCTTCTCATTTCTCTAAACATTAGTCATTCCCTCGCTTTCAAAGCATAATCAACTGGGTAGCTTAGGATAATAAATTATGCCCACTCTTTTTCCATGAAATCCTTAAAATCATCGGAGTCCTTGTAAATCACCTCACTGCCTAAAGCCTGAAAATGCTTTCTTCCGCAGGCAATTTTCACACTTTCGGAAGGCTTTAGGTTTTCAACCCGGATATCCCCTTTGGTCTCCAACACAAAATAGAGTTTATGTTCGCCGTTTTTCTCCATCAAAAACGCCCAATCGGGGTTATAGGAGCCCAAGGGTGTAGCAATCTTGAACCAACTAGGCAGCTTGGCGTACAATTTTATACTTTTGTTTCCTTCAAAGCCTAGGGCAAAACTTTCTTCTTTTTTACTATCGTAAACTACATATTCATAAACTGATTTCTTGCTTTCCACCATATTTTTTTCAAAATAACCGACCAGTTCCTCGCTTTGAAATAATTCCTGAGCATAGTATTCATGGTCACCGATTTTCGTATACTTAAGGCCATCCACAATCATTAAACGCATTTTAGCGGTAATAATTTGGGCTACTTGTTCCATATAGCTTTGCGGATTCTTCTTAAAAAGAGGAATGGTCTTACTGCGTAGCAGGATTTTCACAATGGTCTTGCGAGTCAGGTTCGTTTCGTTTTGCAGATAAGCAATGATATCCGGCAGATTTTCCCGCCCGGTTTTCACGGCCACAGCATATCTGTCTGATTCTTCATTGGTAACACCACCGGCGTTAATCTCCAAAGTCGCCTTACTATAAATCAGTTTGGGCGAACTCACCACTAAACTTTGCTGCATTTCCCGGCAACATTCCTCAATTAGCTTTGCACTATCAAAATCAACAGAATAAGTAGTTTTATACTTGATGCGGTCCCACAACTCCTTGAATTCCGGGTCAAGATAGACTTGCTTGTTTATTTTAATCTTTCGCTTATCCTGATTGTTTTTCAAATTAAGACCACCGCTCACCTTTTCCGCCAACGCCGTAATGTCCGGTTTAATCTGTTTATAGGCATCCGGCACCGTCAGACTCTTGTCTCTGAGAGCCATTTTGAGAGTATCTTGTACTTTGCCGGAAGTATCAATGTATCCTTGCTCCTGAAAATACTGAAAAATTTCCCCAGAGGCGGCTTGTCCCAGATATTTAGCGGTGCCGTCCGGCTGTTTGACGGGAAGATTGGCAAAGGAATGTTTTTCAATAATGCCAAACCGAATACCCCCATCTTTTTCGTACTCTTTTTGTAAGGTTTCGGCAAACTGTTCATAGCTTTCATTGGCCATAACCGTAAGCGTATTAATAGCAAAACCATGCTGACGCACTCCGGCTTGATTGACGCATAAACGCAGCCCACGCCCAATCTCCTGCCTTTTCTTCACTTCGCTTTTGGTTTCGTTTAAGGTACAGATTTGAAAGACATTGGGGTTGTCCCACCCTTCACGCAGAGCCGAGTGAGAGAAAATAAACCGCAGCTTCGTAGCAAAGGATAATAGTTTTTCCTTATCCTTCATAATCAAACTGTAAGCATCCTCATCGGCAAGGGTGGCTCCGCTTGTATCTTTGAGCACTCCTTTTTTATCAATCGAAAAATACCCGCCATGAACTTCCTCAGCAGCCGT
>JAQVXR010000301.1 GCA_028709045.1 Desulfitobacteriaceae bacterium
GTCGAGGGATTGTAAAAAAATATAAGATCAATCTAAATATAAGCGGAAAAGAGAATGTGCCCGAGGGACCAGTGCTGTTTGTTTCAAATCATCAGGGTTATGCGGACATCCCCATATACTGTGCAGTGTTTACGGAGAAGCAAATCGGCTTTGTAGCAAAAACTTCACTTGGTAAGATACCTATCTTTGGAGAGTGGATAAGAGATATCAGGAGTATTTTTATTGAACGGGAGGATCCGCGTTCTTCTCTAAAGACCATAGAGGAGGGCATCTCATTATTGAATCAGGGTTTTTCGCTGGTCATTTTTCCTGAGGGAACCAGAAGTAAAGGTCCTCAAATGGGTCAATTTAAGAAGGGGAGTCTGCGACTAGCAACAAAATCAGGCGTCCCAGTTGTTCCGGTCACCGTAAATGGTACATATCATGTTTATGAAGATCTAGGGTATGTGCACTCCGGAGCATCGGTTGATTTTCACATCCATCCGGCCATTGATACTAAGTCGCTTTCGAAGCAGGAAGCAAATAACCTGGCAGAAAAAGTCGAAGAATTAGTTAAGTCAAAGCTGGAAGAACTTCAGACTACGAAAAACAAATAAAATGTTAACACACAATTAAGGAAATATATGCGATACGATTTACTTTTTTACTTGAATCAGTATTTCCTTTGCAATCGTTTCAGGAGATTTCTTGTCGGTCTTAATGATAACAGAAGCCGCCTCTCTATAGAGAGGCTCTCTTTTTTTATACAAATCAAGAAACTTCATCTTCCGTTCCTCTTCGTTGGGTATATCCATATAAGCATATGGGCGGTTAGCATCGCCATTTACTCTTTGAAACAGCATTTCGGGATCAGCCTCCAAAAATACCGTACACTGATCTTTCAGTATTATACGGTTCAGACCATCTAAAATTATGCCTCCTCCGCATGAAACGATAAGAGGCTCCTTAATATCAGCGAAAGCTCTATATTTGCCTTCCTTTGCAGAAATATTACTTGATCCTATGTTTTCTCCAGCCATAATATCAAGCGCACTAGACACATGACATAACCTGTCAAGAAGCTCCGATTCCTTATTTCTAAACTCATGCTCACCGTATTTTATGAATATTGTTCTAATAGGCATATTTTCTGTTCTTTCAATCTCTTGATCCATATCAATAAATTGTGATCCTGTCATTACACTTAAATATTTCGATACCGACGTCTTCCCTGACCCCATATAGCCTATTAGGAATATACGATTTGGTAATAATTCCATGATTTTTACTCCTTGCGATGATGTGATATCCATATTATATACGGTCTCGCTAAGAGAATACAACAGGGATTTTGAGTTGTAAATCGTATCCCCATAGTATAATATTGAATAAAGCGGTAAAATAATACCAAGGCAATAAACGAAATGAAACAAAGGGGTGTATGTAATATGAAAAAACCAGTATTAGTTGTTATGGCAGCTGGAATGGGAAGCAGATACGGCGGGCTGAAGCAGATGGATCCTGTTGGCTCTGCCGGCGAGCTGATCATAGACTTTTCCATATACGATGCTGTTAAAGCGGGATTTAAGAAGGTTGTTTTTATTATAAAAAAGGAAATGGAAGAAGACTTTCGAGCGCTGATTGATGACAGAGCCGGACGATTTATTGAGGTAGATTATGCTTTTCAAAATTTAAACGATTTGCCTGACGGATATTCAGTGCCGGAAGGACGAGAAAAGCCTTGGGGAACCTGCCATGCGGTATTGAGCTGCAGAGATAAGATAAACGGTCCTTTTGCAGTAATCAATGCAGATGACTACTACGGATTCGGTGCCTTCCAATCCATGTATGCTTTTCTAGAAAAAGCGACGGATGAGGAAAAATACAGCTACAGTATGATAGGCTATTTATTAAAAAATACATTAACAGAAAACGGGCATGTGGCAAGAGGAGTCTGCGAAACTTCTGGAGATGAATATCTGACAAAAATCACAGAACGAAAGAAGATTATGTGGCTTGACGGAAAGATTCAATATACTGAAAATGATGTTGACTGGATAGCAGTACCGGATGAAACTACAGTATCAATGAACTTCTGGGGATTTACACCTAGTATGATGAAGGAAATAGAACAGAGATTTTCGGCATTTTTGGATAAGGCATTAAAAGAAGACCCTTTTAAAGGAGAGTTTCTTTTACCTATTACCGTAGATCAGCTTATTAATGAAGGAAAAGCTAAAATCAAAGTATTGCAATCCGTGGATCGATGGTATGGAGTAACGTACAAGGAGGATAGAGCGTCCGTGGTAAGCGCCCTCCAATCACTGAAAGACAAAGGTCTATACCCGCAGAAACTTTGGGACTGATAGGAACATAAATACAGAGGATATAATAAAAATTTTGAAAAATAAAAGATTTAATTTGACCAGCCGCTAACTTGACGGCTGGTTTTATTTAAACGGTACATTCATCTTACGATAAAAATTAAAGTGACTTTACAAATTTATGATAGTTTCTCAAAAATAAGCGAAGAGAATAGTAAACAATTTTGAATAACAAAAATCACTTTGAAGATAATAATAAATGGAGGTGAAAGTATGGAA
>JAQVXR010000083.1 GCA_028709045.1 Desulfitobacteriaceae bacterium
TTATACCATAATATACCACCATATACAACGTAACAATGTATATAATTTGACAAAAATATTGCGCCTAAATGGCGCAATATCAATATCTTTTTAATTATTAAGAATTAGTTAACTGTTAAACGGGCGATTGACAAAACTTGTAACTTTTTAGCCCTCTCCATTTCCAATGTAAATTGGGGAGGGCCTTTTTTGTCCCATGACATTTACTTGTTTTTTTCTTGGCAAATATCTCTTAAAAGTATTGACAATTGCTTCTATTTCTTTTACTATAACGTTACGTTGAGTTGTTTTGCTTTATATTATGTTGCGTTATGTTGCGTTATGTTGCGTTATGTTGTGTTTGGTTCGCGGATGGGGGTGTTGTTGTATTTTAAAAGCTTTAATTGCAATTCTAATTTCTTGTTAAAGAATCATCATTAATTATCTATAAATGGATAGGAGGTTACATAACAACTATGAAAAAAATCGGAATTTTTCTTGTTTTAATGATATTAATATCCGGCATCATTACCGGATGCGGTCAAGAGCAAGCTTCAGAGCCGGAAGAACAGGTCAACCTGACTATTGCCGCTGCAGCAAGCCTGAAAGACGCGGCGGAAGAACTTAAGACAGTTTATTGTGACGAACATCAAAATGTCAATATTACTTATAATTTTGCGTCCTCTGGAACTCTCCAAAAACAAATTGAAGAAGGTGCTCCATGCGACCTCTTTATTTCCGCAGGAAAAAAGCAGATGGATGCAATAGCCGAAAAAGACTTAATCATTAAAGAAACCAGAAAAGATCTTCTCGGAAACGATATAGTTTTAATAACAGGTAATGATAAAAATCTGACCGAATTTAAAGAACTGATAGATGACGGTATAGAAAAAATAAGCATCGGTACTCCAGAAACAGTCCCCGCCGGAAAATATGCCAAGGAAGCTCTGACTTCTCTCAATTTGTGGGACGAAATTGAATCAAAAATTGTTTTTGCTAAAGATGTGCGCCAGGTTCTTACTTACGTGGAAACAGGCAATGTAGATGCCGGCCTGGTTTATTCCTCAGATGCGATTCAGGGCAAGAACATAAAGGTAGTTTCTTCTGCTCCGGCAGATTCACATCAGCCAATCGTATATCCGGTGGCTGTATTAAAGAGAACCCAATATGAAAAAGAAGTCACGGATTTTGAAAATTTCCTTTTCACAGAAACTGCTGGTCAAATTTTTGAAAAATCCGGTTTTAAACTACTGAATAAATAAAGGACTGCGTAAAATATGCACTTAAATGACTGGTCTCCAGTACTTCTATCTATCCGGGTAGCGCTAATTTCTGTGATACTAGTTTCATGCTTCGGGCTGCCTATTGCACGGTTATTTACAAGAAGAGATTTCTTTGGCAAAAATATTCTGGAAGCTATCATCACATTACCCCTTGTGCTGCCACCATCAGTGATTGGTTATGGTTTACTAATGCTCATTGGGAAAAATGGGCTCCTGGGCAAGGCTTTTGCAGAGATGGGTATTTCTCTCATCTTTACCTGGTGGGCTGCAGTATTGGCTGCCACAGTGGTGGCATTTCCTCTGATGTATCAAAGCGCCGGCGCAGCCTTTAAGAGTGTGGATACCAACTGCGAAAAAGCCGCCCGAACTTTGGGGGCAAGTGAAATCAGAATCTTTTTTACTGTCACTCTGCCCCTGGCATGGCCAGGTATTCTCGCAGGATTGGTTCTCGCCTTTTCCCGGGCTTTAGGAGAATTTGGAGCAACCCTAATGGTCGCAGGAAACATTCCTGGTCAGACCCAAACTATTCCCCTCGCTATTTACTTTGCCGTAGACTCAGGGGATAACGCCACTGCTCGCACCCTAGTAACCATTATTACTGTTTTTAGCTTTATCGTAATATTTTGGGTTAACCAATGGGCAAAAAAACGCAACCTTCGTTTAAAATAATTTTTTATTGCGAATCTAAATCTATCGCAAACGGTGATAAAAATGTTGGAAGCTTATTTTAAAAAGAAATTATGGAATTTTACTTTGGATATCGAACTTTCACTGGAGAAAGAGATCCTTGTTCTCTGGGGACCATCCGGTGCAGGAAAAACAACTGTTCTCCACTGCCTAGCCGGACTAAGAAATCCCACGTCTGGACTAATTAAATTGAACGGGAGAACGCTTTATTCCTGCAATGACAACATCAATATTTCCACCCGATTCAGAAATGTCGGGTATGTATTTCAGGACTATGCTCTCTTTCCTCATAAGACAGTAAAAGAAAATATTTCCTATGGACTAAAATGTCGGTGCAAAAATGTGTCTTCAAGTAAAGACCCTTCCGACCTCTTAGCTGCTTTTGGCATTAACCACCTGGAAAACCGCTATCCCGGGCAGCTTTCAGGCGGTGAGAAACAACGGGTAGCACTGGCTCGGGCTCTGGCAGTGAAACCCGAACTACTCCTTTTAGATGAACCGTTCAGCGCACTGGATCGAAAAACAAAAGAGAAACTTAGGGAGGAAATAAAAAAGCTGCACCAGGAGTGGAATATTCCTTTTATTCTGGTTACTCATGATGAAGAAGACGCCCAACTTCTCGGGCAAAAAATAGTTCACCTTGACCACTGATTAAAAGTAAATCAACAGAACCTATAATGCAAAACAGATCCCCGCGGATATTCGAGGACCTGTTTCACGATGCTTATTTACTGCTTATTTAAGATATGATAAGTTTTCTTTCATATTCATGCCTGAAGTGCTGCAAGGTGGTGAGAATAGGAGAAGGAGCCGCCTGGCCTCCGCCGCATAAGCATGCCTTCTGCATGACCCTGCCCAGGCGGGTGATATTTTCAATGTCTTTTAGAGTCCCTTTCCCCTTATTTATCTGGGTCATAATCTCATGACATCTGAAAGAACCTTCTCTACAGGGATTGCATTTGCCGCAGGATTCATGTTCAAAGAATTTGGAAATTCTCGTTACCACATCGACAATATCCCTTGTCTCGTCCATCACAAAGACAGCACCTGTCCCCAAAGTAGCACCGATATTCCTCATGGAATCAAAATCAATGGGATTATCCAGCATGGATTCCGGAATGAAACCGCCTGATGTGCCGCCAATTTGTACCGCTTTGAATTTTTTGCCGTTTTTGATTCCGCCGCCAAAACCAAAGATCACGTCCCTGATTGACTTATCGGTAGACACTTCAATCACAACACGGTTCTCCACATCCCCGGTTAAAGAAAGCACCTTTGTACCGGGGTAATTCTTCGCCCCAATACCGGCATACCAATCAGCACCCTTTTCAATGATCGGGGCAATGTTGGCAAATGTCTCAACGTTATTTACTATGGTCGGCTTCCACCATAATCCAGCAACCGGCGGGAACGGGGGTTTAAACCTAGGCTCTCCCCTGTGGCCTTCAATGGATTCTATCAGAGCAGATTCTTCGCCGCAGACGTACGCACCTCCACCCATGCGCACCTCAACGTCAAAATCCCCCAGCACTCCTTTTTCCTTAGCTTGGTCGATTGCCTTGTTTAACAATTCCACCACATAAGGATATTCCCCGCGGCAGTAGATATAACCCTTTTTCGCACCAATAGCATAACCGCAGATTGCCATCCCTTCCAACACACTCTGGGGATCGTTCTGGAGGATGATCCGGTCTTTATATGTTCCGGGTTCGCCCTCGTCGGCATTACAAATTACAAATTTCTCGTCAGCTTGAATATTATAGCAGAACGACCATTTCAGCCCGGCATTAAAACCGGCACCGCCACGGCCTCTTAATCCTGATTTTTTTACTTCTTCAATTACTTCCATCTGACTCATGCTGCGTGTTTTTTTCAAAGCCTGATATCCACCGGCGTTAATATACTCATCAATTTTCAGCGGATCAACTTTTCCCCAATTACGCAGCACAATACGTGTCTCTTCAGCCATTATTTGTTTCCCTCCTTTCGTTTGATAAAACCTTCCCCAATTACACATTTAAACAATTTTATTTGTACGCAGCCAGTATCTGAGGTACTTTATCCGGAGTGAGCCCTCCAAAGGGTTCACCATTAATGGTTATCACCGGTGTTTCCTGACACTGCCCCACACATTCGGTCAGTTCAAGAGTAAATCGGCCATCTGAAGTAGTCTCTCCCATCTTAATACCTAACTCTTTTTCCAATGCGGCAATTACCTCCGCCGCTCCGGCAATATGGCAAGGAGCACTTTCACATATCCGGATAATGTATTTGCCCCTCTTCCCCACTTTCAAGTAGGAATAAAAAGTCGCCACCCCAAAGGCCTTGGCCAAAGGAATCCCAAATACCGCTGCCGCTTCTTGAACCGCCTCTTCAGGAATATAATTATACTCTTTTTGAATAGCGTGGTAAGCCTCAATCAAGCCCCCGGGAATATCTTTATAGTTGTTGATAATCTCCTTAAATTCTGCCACTTTTTGTTCACCCCCTTAACAAAATTTATTTTAAGTTAAATACCCTGCCAAACCACCGACATTTGGGTCAAGAAGAATTATGGAAACCTCATCTCCTTCTTTTAAAGGAGGATGGTTTGGGGGAATGTCAATTAAAGCATTACAACCCAGAAATGACCGCATCATACTAGGCTTTTGTCCCGGCAAAAGCTCTATCGTCCACCCTTCTTCGCTGCATCTTGCATGTCCCCGAAGAAAGCAGCGGACACCTCTCTTTTTAGAATAAGGGTTTAAACACCGGGCACGGATTCTATTAAGAACAGGGCTAACCCCCTGCAGTGAACGAAGGACCGGAACAGCAAACAGTTCAAATCCCACCAGACAGGCCGCCGGGTTTCCGGAGAGAAGCACTACCGGTTTTGAATTCCAAATAGCGGCACCAACATGTCCGCCAGGTTTTAATTGGACCTCGCTGAAAAGCTGTTTTGCCCCTATTCTTTCTAAAAGCACCCGCGCTTCACCATTGGTGGTTGCAAAAGTACCCCCGGTTGTAATTACTAAATCCGACTGCTCAAACAACCTAATCAACTCAGGCAACAGGTCATCTGTTTTTTGCTTTCCGACCACCTCAATAGCAATGACCCGGCCTCTTTCCCTTTTTACCAGAGATGCCAGCAATGGTCCATTACTGTCCCGTGTTTCACCGGTCTTTGGTGCTTTATTGTAAGGGACAATTTGTGTTCCAATGCCTAATACCAGCACCTTCGGGCATCTAAAAACAGGTACTTCCATATATCCAAACGCTGCCAATAAGCCAATCAACCCGGCGCTCAAACGAGCACCTTTGGAAACCAGCAATTCCCCGTGCCGAAAGTCCTCTCCACAGCTTTTGATATTACTGCCGGAAATAAACTCTCCGGAAAAAACAACCTCACTGCCGATAACTTTTACCTGTTCCCGGGGAATGACCATTTGAGTTCCCTGGGGCAACATGCCACCGGTAACAACATGAGCCGTTTGCCCGGAATCAAGGACCAGATCGCAAACATTGGTATCGACCGGTATTTTAACCACCTGGTACCTCTCCTCTATTGCTGATCCAACCACAGCAAATCCGTCAATAGCAGCTTGAGGAACAGGCGGTAGGTCGCAGACAGCATACAGATCATGTGCAACAATACGATCCAAAGCATCTGCCAAGGAAACCGATTCAGGCAGCAAAGGACCGGCAATTTTACCCAATATCTCATGAGCTCTTTCCAACTCAATACTTCTAGGCACAGGATTTAAACCTCCCTAAGGTCATAACTCTGCGGTTTTACCAAAAGCGCAATCAGGATAGCGACATATTCTGCACCCCTGACACAACCCGCCATGACCAAGAACTGCAATTTCTGATCGGTTAATCCGTTCGCCGGCAAAAACCCGCGGCAAAACCAGATCAAAAATCGTTGTTTTATTGTACATAACACACCCAGGCAAGCCACAAATAGGCACATGCCCCTGATACGCCAGCATAAACATTGATCCTGGTAGAACAGGTGCTCCGTAAAACACAACTTCCGCTCCGGAAGCTCTAATCCCGGAAGGAGTCACATCATCGGGATCCACGGACATTCCTCCTGTAACTAAAACAAGGTCTGCACCTTCACTGATCATCATTCGGATTTCCGCAGCTATATAATATGGATCATCAGGAACAATTACCTGGCCCAGCAGTCTTGCTCCATAAGGAGCAACCTTTTTTTTCACAGCACTGCCAAAACAGTCGCGAATCCGTCCCTGGTAAACCTCATTGCCTGTAGTTATGATGCCAACCCACAGCGGACGAAAGGGTTTTACCTCGCAAAGATGAACCGGCTGATCACAAAACTCTTCAGCTTCTTCCAAGGCTCTGCGTTCAATGGTCAGCGGGATAATCCGCGTCCCTGCCACCACCTGATTCTTAGATACTACCCGGTTATCATGCAAAGTGGCAAAGGCAAACCCCTCTTTACAGTTTATGCTGTTTAACTGGTTTACCCTAACTCGAAATAGACCGTCATATTGAGCTTTCAAACTAACTTTACCTTGGCTGGGTTCATCCCAGTACAAGCCTGTTCCGGCTGCCCGGCGGGCAAGACGAATTGCAGCTTCGTCTTCATGCACCAAATCCGGAAGGGATTCCCAAACATAAATATGTTCCTTTCCAAGGTCACGCAGTTTGGAAACATCTCCCGAAGTAATCAACTGTCCTCGCCGGAAAGCCCGGCATTTTTCCCGTCCAGGAATAATCCTTGTAATGTCGTGACAAAGAACCATCCCCACTGCATCGGCAACAGACACCTTCTGCATGTGCTTACCTCCTAGAATTTTTCCACCTGAACCGCACATACTTTGTATTCGCCTGTTTTAGTAATGGGATCCAATCCAGGACTGGTAAGAACATTAGTTGGGCTTGCGGTATGGTGGAATGACATCCATATTTTCCCGGGCATTACTTTATCGGTCACCTCAACCCGGGTCGTAACTTCTCCACGACGGGAAGTGACTTTAACCTTATCTCCGGTCTCAATTCCTAAGCGGGCCGCATCTTCCGGGTTGATCTGAGCAAATTCTTCCGACCACATGCTCTGAATACCCTTGGAATAAGGAGTAGTCACATTGTAATGGTATAAAATTCTCCCTGTGGACAGAAGGAACGGATATTCCGCATCCGGTGTTTCATACGGAGGAATATGTTCGGATGGTTGGAATAGCCCTTTGCCACGGCTGAAGACATTAGCATGCAGGTAGGGAGTTCCCGGATGCTCGGCATTTGGACAAGGCCACTGTAAACCCTTTTCTTCCAGCCGAGGATAGGAAACACCCGCCAGAGAAGGTGTTAAGGAAGCCATTTCATCCCAAATTTCGCCCGGACTTGCGTAAACCATGGGATATCCCATAGCGCTGCTCATCGCCATAATCGTTTGCCAGTTGGCCTTTCCGGGGATTGGGTCGATCGCCTTTCGCACCCGCTGGATGCGGCGCTCGGTACTGGTAAATGTTCCGTCGGTTTCGGCAAAACTGGCTGCCGGAAGCACTACGTCCGCATACTCTGCTGTTTCCGTCAGGAAGAGTTCATGAACAACCAAAAATTCAAGGTTTTCCAGCCCGGAACGAATCTCGTTGCTGTTAGGATCCGTGAGAACCGGGTTTTCCCCCAAAATATACATCGCCTTGAGTTCGCCCTCGTTGGCTTTTTCAAACATCTGGGCAATCATTAAGCCGTTTTCCGCCGGAAGGTTAACACCCCAAGCCTTTTCAAATTTCTCCCGGGGAGCCGCGTCAATAACTTTTTGATAACCAGAGTAAACATTGGGCAGTGCCCCCATATCGCAAGCACCTTGGACGTTATTCTGACCCCGGATGGGGTTGACACCTGTACCGGGACGGCCTAAATGCCCGGTGAGCATGGCAAGGTTTGCGGTACTCATGACATTATTGGTCCCGCAAATGTGCTCCGTAATCCCCAAAACATAGAAGAGCATTGCTTTGTCGGTGGTAGCATAAAGACGTGCCACCGCATACAGATCTTCTTCCGGAACACCGGTCAACTTGGAAACAAATTCCGGAGTATATTTTTCAACTGTAGATTTTAGGGTCTCAAAATTTTCCGTTCTTTGTTCAATAAATTCTTTAGCATACAGACCTTCTTTAATAATAATATGCATCAGCCCGTTTAAGAGCGGAATATCTGTTCCCGGCTCAAGCCTCAGCCAGTAGTCTGCTTCTTCGGCAAGCTCGATTCGGCGCGGGTCAACCACGATCAGTTTTGCCCCCCGGCGTTTGGCCTGCCTCATTTTGTAACCGATAACAGGGTGAGCCTCAGTAGTATTGGTACCGATGAGAAGCATTAGTTCTGCTCCATCGATTTCTGCAATAGAATTGGTCATTGCACCGCTGCCAAAAGTAGTGGCCAGACCGGCCACTGTAGGCGCGTGTCAGGTACGGGCACAGTGGTCAACACTATTTGTGCCCATCACCGCCCTTGTAAATTTTTGCACCAGGTAGTTCTCTTCGTTGGTACACCTGGCTGAGCTTAAAGCTGCAAAGGATTTCGGCCCGTATTTTTCTTTGATTCCCGTTAACCGAGTGGAAATCAAATCCATTGCCTCATCCCAGGAAGCTTTTTCAAATTTTCCATTCTTCTTAATGAGAGGAGTTGTTAGACGCTGTTCGTTGTTAACAAAATCCCAACCAAACCGCCCCTTGATACAAAGAGCACGGCCGTTGACTACACTGGACTCATCGGAAAGCACTCCGACTAGCTTCCCGTCCTTTACACAGAGATCAAAATTACACCCTGTCCCACAGAATGGGCAAGTAGTTTTTACCTTTTGGAATTCCCAACGGCGTCCTTTTCCCTGCATCGGTCTTTCCGTCAAAGCTCCGGTAGGGCAAACGGCAACACAGTTTCCACAGAAGGTACATTCGGAATCTACATAAGGCTGGTCTCCATAGGTAGCAACTTTGCGGTGAAAACCCCGGTTGACATAATCAATGTTGTCCTTACCAATGATTTCGGCGCAAGCACGCACGCATTTACCGCATAAAATACATTTGTTCATATCCCTCATGATAAAGGGATTGGAATCATCAACCACATAATGATGTTTTTCGCCTGCAAAAGCACTCTCCTTAACCCCATACCGGTAGCAATATTCCGCCAACTTGCAGTCACCGTTTTTCTCACATGTAAGGCAGTCCAGTGGGTGATTTGCCAGCAGGAGTTCTAAGATTGTTCGACGAGCTTCAACAACGGCAGGCGATTCAGTGTATACTACCATACCACGTCCGGCCGGCGTCACACATGAGGCCGCCAGAAGCGGAGCGCCTTGAATTTCTACGACGCAAAGGCGGCACGCCCCCAAAAGACTTAGGTCCGGATCGTAACACAGCCTTGGAATATCAATTCCAATTTGTTCAGCTGCTTCAAGTATGGTGGTACCTACAGGGACTTCAACCTCCCTTCCGTCAATGGTCAGTTTAACCATATCCACTTCCTTCACTCCTTTCAATTTTTCTTTCCGGTTTCTTTGAAGAAAATTGTATTTTTTCTTGGACATCCCCCCTTTAACAATTTTTTTCCCTAGGAAAAATAAAAACTCCAACCGAAGTTGGAGGTAAATAACATTACATTAATAAACCGAAAACTGCAGACGCAGTCTACGTCCTATATTTACTCCTTTCCAACTCGGGAGGCAAATCCGTTTCCAGACTTACCCTAACGGCTTTTTACCATGGTATTATTCTTTAGGTAGAAAAGCTCGGAGCAATTTATTCTTTTTTAATGAAACTCTAAAGTACTACCCTTTGAGGATTGGTGTATATATAAAATCTGTCGCCCCGGGTAAAACCAACTATTGAAATACCCAGTTCTTCTGCTAAATCAACTGCCATCTGCATCGGTGCCGAACGGGACAAAACAAGGGGAATCCCGCTTCTCGCAGCTTTAACCAGTATTTCCAGAGCAACCCGACCACTTAAAACAAGACATTTGTCATTGACGGAAATATTATTTAAAAGAGTCCATCCTAACACTTTATCTACAGCATTATGCCGTCCAATATCCTCATACATGATGATCAGTTTTTCCCTGTTTCCCAGAGCGGCATTATGGACGCCCCCCGTAATTCGGAAAACATTAGACCTTTCCTCCAAAAGACTAATCAATTTAAGAAGTTCCGGTGCTCTGAAAATTTCATGCGCGGTAACAGGCTTAAATGAGGATTTTGTATCGGATAGGGGATTCTCCTGAGATAAGAAAACCTGTACATGAACGTTGCCTCTTTCTTCCCGGCACTTTATTTCCTTGATCTCTTCACTTCTCTGAATTAGGCCATGACTCACGAGGAATCCTGCTGCCAGTTCACTATACCCTCCCGGGGAGCAGCTCAAAGAGTTAAAATATATATCGTTTAAATAAATTTCTAACTGTATTTCCTTGACAATAGGTTCCTCTGCGGTTTCAAAACAACCCTTACTGTATTTGATTACTTTTCTTTTTTGATAGAGTACTCCGTTTGCCACTTTACTGCGGTACTCCCTTCACTATAAAAAGATTTGAGTTTGCGTGCTTTACTCATAAATATTCTTTATTAACACAACTTTCCCACCAACAAAGTGGGCTTGATCCTTGAAAAATTCATATAGTAAACGCACATAAAAACAACAGAAAACCCCCTCGGGATGGTATAATTAAAGTAGACAAAACCCAATAAT
>JAQVXR010000302.1 GCA_028709045.1 Desulfitobacteriaceae bacterium
ATGCATATAATGTTAATATAAGGGGAATAACTTTTTTATACATGGTAAATTATAGCTATTACCTTTATGGGAAATTTATGGTATAATCCTGTTTTCAACACTTTATAAAATAAAAAAGAGAAGAAACCTGCTTAAATGCTAGGTTTTCTTCTCTTTTTAAGTTGCAAAAATGTTGTATGGAGAACCTTAGTTTGAAATTTTTTTTATTTTTTTATTGAGTTCTTTGGGCAAGTAATATTTTTTGTCTAATCCCAAGTCAAACACGCCATTTAGTGAAGTACATACTTGGCTGCCTTTGTATGTAGCTGTGTAAAAAGCATCCTGCACATTCATGACATTCATATTCCGCAATGTCTCCAGAATATTTTCTGTTGTGAAGTGGGTGCCGTATTGATCCAGTTTATTTTCTAACAGCCGGTAAATCAATAATGCTGTATAACAGACCATAAAGTGTGCAATAATCCGCTTTCTGTTCCTGTGGTATACCGGTCTTGCATTGAAATTTGTTTTCAGTATTCGGAAACAATCTTCAATTTTGTAGCGTCTGGAATTTATTTCTAATATAGATTTTGTATCATCTTCTAAATTTGTAGCGACTGCATAGTATCCGTCGTACTTTTCCTCATTATCAATAACAGACTGATCGATTGCGTAGTGGTCGGAAGCCTTTTCGCCATCTTTTCCTGTAGATGTCCGCTTGATAAATCTTGTGACATCGTGGGCACCCTTTTTTATATCCTCTACCTTTTTAGTGCTTAGGATTTTCTTAGCTCTCTCAATCTGGGCGTTTCTTATGTGACGTTGATACTCCATCATTTTTCTTGAAAACGTGACAATAATTCTCTGCTTTAAAATTGCCTTAGATTTTACCATTTGGGTCTTTCCATTTTTATATACCTTTTCTTCATACAGACCGACATCCACAGCCTTGTCCGCATTCAAGATTTTGTAAACCGTGTCATTATACAGTGGAAGATTTTCCTGTTTAAACCGATCGAATTCTTTCATGTGCCGAATTGTAATGGGAGAGCCGTCGGACAGTCTCCGGTAATCGTAGTCATTAAATACAGCTTCCTGCAGTTTATCAGAGAGTTTCTTGACAGATTGTGTGACAATAAAGGCTCGTCCGCCCATGGAGTTATATTTTCTTATGTTGAAGGAGCCAAGTCCGGCATCTGCGCAATAGATGAATTGTCGCCCATGAAACATCTTTGCGATTTTCTGCTCCAAAGGAATGGCGCATTTTTGCTCATTGTCAGAGCCAGAATTGATGCACATAGATATCGGGATACCATTGCCGTCCATGAACAACCCCATCTGTACAATTGGATTTGGACGGTGTTCCTTAGAAGGACCATATCTGCGCAGACCTTTGAGTATCTCCCCTGTGGCTTCATCTACATACTCATCATCCTCATCTTCTGATTCAAAGTAATAGTTGGTACAATCAAAATAACATACCGAGGTATTTCTTTTTACGATCTTCTCACTGTTTAGAAACAGGTGTTCCAGATAGCTGTCATAATTATCTTCCAACAGATCCATGAAGCGAAGGATATGCTGATAGTCAAAAGAGGGCTGTTCATAATAAGAATCAAGTCTGTCAAATGTGCCAAGCTTTGACCTGGGCTCTAATATCCTTGCAAAAGAAAGGAACCGGTTGATGGCATTACAGTCAAAGGTTATTTTCGAACGATCTTGTATTTCACGAAAGAAATCTTTTATCTTGAGATCGTGATAGATTCTCTGCAAGATAAAATATCCTACATTAAGAGTCGCTGATTTGGAAGCAGTGTCACCAGTGGCTGTGAGCTTCTCGTTAAGATCAATCTTAAAGCTCATGTCAATTTTGCCTTCTTTGTATTCCCTGTTAAATTCTTCAACTTGTTTTTTTGCGTAAGCAAGAGGATCGGAAGTAATAGCTAGCAGTTCTGAATGTTTTCCGATTCTTTTTACATTTTTTGTTGTAGTCTTTTTACCATTGCGGATTCCCATCTGGATAAAATAGGTGGGATCCTTTGATTTTCTATCATAGTTTAATTTCATTCGAAGAGCCTCCAATCACCACCTCTATTATACCATAATTATACAACACCATACAACATATAAATTAAAAAAGTTGACAATAAAAAAATCAGGAAGCCCTTTATTTAAGCCGTTCCTGATATAATCAATTCCTAATATTTACGTTGCAAGTGTCGAAAACCCGAGCAAATTTAAGAAAAAGCAAGGGGTTGGCTGTTAACAGTTAACAGTCAACAACTAAAGGCGAATTTTGCTTATTTTTGGGGTTTCCCAAGATTCTGAACATTTGGTAAAGTATATTTAAAAGGAGGACGAAGAATGTATTCCATTACTAGAGTAAATAGTTTAAAAGAACAAGTTTTAGATACATTAAGGAAAGAAATTTTACGAGGAAATATTAAATCAGGGGATTTTTTAGTAGAGTCCGAATTAGCTCGCAAATTTAATATTAGTCGAGGTCCAATTCGCGAGGCTATTTCTATATTGGAAAGTGACGGCTTAATAAAAAAGAATGAATCTGGTCAAATTTATGTGACT
>JAQVXR010000303.1 GCA_028709045.1 Desulfitobacteriaceae bacterium
CGTTCCCCATATTCATGACCGGTGAAGGTATCATGGTTTCCCGATGATCAGCGATAAGCTCAAGCTCAGTTTTTACCTCCTGCTTAACATAGGAAGGTACACTAGCCTCCGGGTCAAGGAGTCGGGCAGCCACCGCAAAAAATGCCACGTTCCGCTGCGCCGCATTTTCCCAATCCGTTCCCTGGAGTGCCTGATATTGAGCTTCGCTTTCTGCGAGCATGGACTCGGTCAAAGAAAGAAGTTCATTGCGCAGTTGGTCTTTCTCCAAAGTCCGCAGCAAATGGCTGAAAAAGAGATGATAATTGTGCAGCATAGCATCGGTGGTGACAAAATTGGGAACAGAACTATAACGATTGATTTCGTAGATGCTGAAAAACTCCCGGTGGGGGCTGGGCGACACGACAAAGCCGTTCTTTGCCAGGAGATTTTTTGCTTCAGGTGAAAAACTAAACTGGTCCCTGTTTGTGACATTACTGAGATCGACTGCTACTTGGTAATCCTTTAAGGACGGATTAATATTAACCGGAATTTTTTGATACAAGGCAAATATACCATCCCCCGCTTCTAAAGAAACCGATGACAAATCAGCATCGGCTTGTGGGGTAGATTGACATCCGGTAAAAATAGCAGGTATGATTAGCAGTATCAGACAAGCAATGGTATTTTTAATGTTTTTTATTTTCATAAGTCAGCCCTCCTTGTGTTTTTTTAAATGAACTACTACTTTGAACCAATCCCCTGACTCAAATTCTTTGCTTTATATATTTCTGTATTGATTCCCTCCAGGACAAAATGCATGGTATCTTTCTGATGAAAACCCGGCAGAGAGAAACATCTATGTAACGGTAACCCATGTAAGCCCCGGGGAATCGCTTCTTCTTTATTATTTGCTGTAACAAAAACCGCTGTAGGACCGTCCGCTCCCCCGATGATCCCAATGGATGAGGCTGCGGCAGGACTGAATTTGTCTTCCGGCGGTTCTGTATATTGGAAACTGCTGTTAAACGTTAACTTATCCCCCGCAGGCAAAGCAGGCTCGATTTCATACATTAACTGCCCAACATAAATACGCCTCTTTCCGTTTGCACCTAATGGCACTTCCACAAGCTCTGCATTTTGAAAGTACAATGTATGTGTGGTGCTGGTTCGGGGATGTTTGAAACAAATCATTCTTTCCTTTTCTTGGGGCGATATCTCAAAATAGATATCCAATGGGAAAAACCACTGGACCGGAAAGGTAGAGAGCTTTAGGCTTTTCACTCTCTCAAGCCGGAAGAAACGGCGCAATTTTTCCATTTTGGAGTCTGTCTCCGGATACGGCACACAAAAACGGGCGCAGGCAAAGCAAGCTGTCTCCTTGAGGAGAGCAGAATAAGCCTTTCGCACAAGTTTTAGCTCATCATCCTGCCGAACCCAGGGTATGCTTATCCCACTACTGGAGGAATAACCATTTTCTACACGTTTCCCGTTTATCCATATTTCTTTGAAGTGCACATCCTGATAGGGATGTTCCTGCTCTGCGCAGCGCCGCTCTAATGGTGTCAGCTTTTCCTCGACGGATCCATATTTTCCAAAAAACGCACGCAGCCTCGCTTCGTCTAAAGAAGTGATGACATCAAAAACAATTCCTTTGGCAAAACGATATATCACAGGTATGCAGCGGTTTGATCCGGCGTATGCAAACTGCCAATTTAACTTCTGCGCCGTTCCAGGCAGTCCTTTGTCTTTGCACCATAGGCTGGAACTGTAATATGTTTTCATTTGGTTACCTCAACTCCCTATCGGTACCACCTGTAATCCTGCGGCAATCCACAGTGTTTAATCTCTAACAACTTTTTCAAAAAACCTTCGGTGTCATTGAGAAACATTTTCGTTATTTGATAATGCTCCGTATCTTCATAAGCAATTTTCCTTAACGAACTATAATCAAAATCATAAATATCGGCGTTGGGAAATCCCATTAATATCGGTGAATGAGTAGCAATAATAAATTGAGCATCACCCTTTTCCTCTAACTGATGCATCACCCTTAAAAACGCTAACTGTCTCTGCGGTGATAAAGCCGCCTCAGGCTCATCTAACAAATAAATCCCCTTCTGATCAAACCTGTTCAGAAATAAGGACAAAAAGGATTCTCCATGTGACTGCCGGTTTAAAGATTCTCCTCCATATGGCCGGTAAACATCTTTCCCTCCGCAGAATGAATCATTGGCTAACTCGTCCAAATATCCGGCAAAGTTAAAAAAAGTTTCCGCCCTTAAAAAAAAACCCCCTTTAACCTTTGGCATCCATGATAATGTCAATATTTTTTCTAAAGATAGATCCTCATCCTTTATCCCATATATGTTATTTCTCCCGCCGCCCTGAGAAGAAAACCCACATTTATTTGCAATCGCTTCCAGTAAAGTGGATTTTCCCGAACCGTTTTCGCCGACAAAAAAAGTAACTTTCCTGTGGAAAGAAATGCTCTTCACCCCGGAAAAAGCCGGAATATTGAATGGGTATTCTTTTTTGTCTGGTACTGCAGCCCAATTAA
>JAQVXR010000304.1 GCA_028709045.1 Desulfitobacteriaceae bacterium
CTTCGTGCCTGTCCATTAGATAGTAGAGAAAGCCAAGTTCACTGAGCGTATCCCCGATTTCAGGCTGGCTTCCTGCTGGAAGATTTTCATAGATCTTTAAGGCTCTGGAAAAAAGCTTGAGGGCATTTTCATAATTTCCCCTGTAGCGGTAGACTCCTCCAAGCCCAACCAGTACAGCTGCGGTTTCCTGACTATCAGGTCCAGGCTTCTTCTTCACAATCTCGAGCAACTCTTCATACAGAGGTAACAACAATTCCCAGGACCCTGCTCTATAAAAAGGTTCGGCTTTGGTTCTGAACCAGCTTACCAGTTCCTCAGGTTTAAAAACTTCCTTTGCATGCATAAAAGCTTCTTTTAAGGCAATCTCGTCTTCAGGAGTAATAAGTTCCGAATCCAGATCTTTTAACCGCCCGTCGTACCTTTCAAACAGATCCCTATGTTTTTTTATTTTTTTTTCAACTTCATTTTCCAATTTTTCCTTAAGATTTTTATCTTCAAGGTCACTAGAAATTCTCTCGGCAGGATCTCCTTCTTTTTCAGAAATGTCTTCTTTTTTTAAGTCCTTATTAAAATTAATCATAATTTACCCCTCCTAAGTCAAAAGTAGGATAATCTAGACCTTTGTCTTGAAATCAAATAAATCTGTTATTAAATTTTTCCAAATGGTTCATATCATTGAATAAACCCATCTATATTACTTTCTTGAATAATTTGTATTTGTATTCATAATAATTTAAGCTCGTACCAGTTTAAGAAAAATCAACGCGTATTAATAATTTCAAACCCATCTATTAAGACTTGGCTATACCAGGGAAAAATTAAAAATTATTAAGTTTATGTTAGGTTGTTTAATTGAAAGATGTGGTAGTATTAGGTTAAAAAGAGTGGGCAGAAAAAGGGTTAAGTGGCTCTGTATTTTCCTTTTATCCTCTTCCTTTTTCTTACTCTTAAAAGGTATAATTGAGTCTGCTTTGATTTCTTCTCTTATCAGGGCATGAATTTCTTCGGAATCATATCCTTTATCCATCACATAACATTCCGATTTTCTTGACTTATTTGATTGTCTTATCAGAGCTTTTGCATGCTTGACATCGTGATCAGTTTTTTGACTAATTTTCCATCCTAATACTACTTTTTATCAGTATCTGATGCATCAGTATCTAATGCTATTGAAATTTTCAGGAAGCTTCGAAGGAATTTCCCTGTTCTTTTAGAATAACAGTGACTTGCATATCAACTCATAAATCCAGTTGTGTCAATTGCCGTGATATACTGTAATGAAAGCCTTTTCTCCATGTGAGTAAAATAATTTTAGAGTTTTTGAGAAAATTAGGTTAAACCATGAGGAAAGAATTCTGGATAGAAACTTTTGAAGAGTAGTGTAATGAGGAACCTTATCAAGGTCAAGTTTTTCTTTTATACTACTCATAAGGTCAACAAGTTCTACAAGATCCCGATAGTCTGTACTTATATATTTTCAGTAAAACAAGGACAAGAAGCTGATGTTGAGTATAAACACGTTTAGAATATTTACAGGAATAAAGGTTCAGTCTTCCAGACTGAACCGTTTTAAGACTGAGATCAATAAATTTAAAAGGCTAAGATCAATAAATTTAATATACTTATTTGATGACATTAGGGATTGCTCCTCGTTTTTTGTGGGAACAAAAAATAAGGAGCATTTTTACAATTTTATTTTCATATATTTTTGGGTAATAACAGAATATAGAGGATTTCTACAGAGCCCCTAAAATAAAAAGTTTTAAACTATTTCTCGAATATGATGGTCAAAATGAAAAAAAGTGATCAAAATCTCGGTTACAAAAAAACAGGGACCAAGCCTATTATCAGAAAAATCTACGATTATCTCCTTGCTTTTTATGGTCCTCAGGGCTGGTGGCCTTTAACCGAACTTCATGAAACCGGTGGGATAAATCCCACGAAAACCGGCTCTGTTCAAGGATACCATCCTGCTGACTATACCTATCCACAAACCCGGGACCAGCAGTTTGAGATTATTTGCGGAGCCCTGCTCACCCAGAATACAAGCTGGATACAGGTTGAAAAGGCTCTCCTTAACCTTAAACAGATACACTCTCTTTCCTCTGAAGGGATTCTTTCTCTTGAGCTAGAAACTCTGAAAGAAGCTATCAAGCCAGCAGGTTATTACAACCAGAAAGCGGAGCGCCTGAAAATCCTTGCCTGCTGGTTTTCGGAACTTAAAAATCGTGCCCCAGCCCGGGAAGAACTCCTTTCATTAAAAGGCGTAGGACCTGAAACTGCAGATTCAATCCTGCTGTATGCTTTCAAACAACCTTCTTTTGTTGTTGATGCTTATACAAGGAGAGTACTGACAAATCTGAGCCTTATTGATGAAAAGTCGAGTTATAATGAGATCAAAGCCCTGTTTGAAAAAAACTTGCCTCAAGACCTGGCTGTGTATCAGGAGTACCACGCCCTGCTTGTAGAGCATGCCAAAAGATATTATTATCTGAAAAAGAACAGCTATGCAAAATGCCCGCTTCTGGACATT
>JAQVXR010000305.1 GCA_028709045.1 Desulfitobacteriaceae bacterium
TATCCGGGATATCACCATGGCTACCATGATAAACCCGGCAGCTTTGATGACACGTGTATTTTGTGACATTCTCCAGTTCTCCTTACAAAAAAATACCATTCTAATATTATACCCGAAGAATATTTCCCTTGCCACAATTATTACCAAAAAGAAACAGGAAGAAAGGAGATGAGAACCTGTCTTCCTGTTATTTAGGGCTTAAGCCGAGAAAAAATTTGGGGTAATATCTCTTTTTGGATATTTTCTACGGTAAGCAGAAAACTATCCTTCCCCCGAATAATAAAGTCTTGCGCCGTCCTGACATTAAAATCAAATTGTCTTCCCAATACCTCCACCGCCCATATTTGGTTGGCTTCAGATATTAAGAGTATTTCCCCGGGGACCTCAGGTGCTATTCTTTTGAGGCCATGAGCAGCAGTATTCAATCCCAATGATACCAAAATACAGGCTGCCAACACTGCCCCCAAAAAGCGCCGTCCATTATTCTTCTTCAGATTCCTTCACCACCAAGCTAATTACATCCGCCAACATTTCCATCGCCAGTTTGGCCTCTTCCAGAGTATTTTCCGTGCCCCCGACTTCAACGAGAAGACAACGGGGTGAAACATGCTGGTTATATCTTCCATCCTGAACCCTGACTCCTTTGATAAAGCCGGGATAGCGTTCTTCGGCCAGATCAGCCACATAATTGGCAAGCTGCCGGTTCTGCCGCCAGTTAGGATGGGGCAGCCTGGTATCACTTCCTACAATTAATAAGAGCCTGGCTGCCTTTTTCCCATTTATCTCAAAAGTTGTGCTCTTCTTGGGGGTAAGAGCATCTCGGTGAAGATCAATAAACATTTTGACAGAAGGGTAATTTTTCTTTAACTGTTCCAATGTGACTAAAGAATTGGGATAGGACTTCGCCCAATCAGGGTAGTCATGAATCGTGCTGCTTAGAATGGCAGCTGTCTGATGCTTTGTTTCCAACGTTTCTTTTAAATGTTTCGCCGCCGAATATATGCCGCCGTTTTTCCCCTCTATTTTTTCCTGGCCCTGGGAAGGAGTATAACACTCCGCATTATGGGTGCAATAGATAGCGACCAGAGGTTTTGTCTCATCAAGGGGAGAAGCCTCATCAACTTTCTCAGGTAATGAAAACTCCTCGCCCCCACTTGGGAAAACCTCCGGTTCCGCTGTTACAGGTTGAGCACTGTTAAAATGAGCCAGTTGAGTTTCAAAAAAACTGGCGGGATCAGCTAAGTCAACATTTGTCATGTCCTCCATTGCGGTTAGGAGCAAGCCTGTTGCCTCATCTTCCACGTAATTCAACCCGTTATAAGAGGCGACAGGAAGAACCTGATAAAACGCTCCGACAATTCTCCGCTCTGCGGAAACATCCGCCCCAATAATCATGCGAGAAACCGGCACCACCAAACCGTTAAGCTTGATACCCAGATAAAATCCGATAATAAGTAATAGTAAAAGCACAAAGGCAGGCGCTTTTCTCCATAAATAGTCACGGCGCCGATAAACCTGAATTTTCCAAGCCACCTTAGTCCACCTCCCCTGCCGCATAATAAAACTATGCATGTCCGGAAGAAGATAGACCAAAAAAGCGCAAGTCAAGCTGCGCTTTTTGCTGTTTGAAGCTAAATATCCTTTAGAGTAAAGCAAAAATAATTATCTTAATGCGGTTGGTACAAAAGCATCAACGATTCCAATCACCAAGGCAGCCAAAAGTGATCCCACCAAACTGACAGTAAGGTAATTGGGAATGATATACTGGGCTAAATAAATGACCACTGCCGCCGAAATAAACCCAATAATACCCCGTCCATAGGGGGATACTTTCTTGCCCATTAGGCTTTCCGCTATATAGCCCAAGACTGCTATCACAACAGCAGCAAGCAATGCTCCGGTAAAACCATTCACCGAAATCCCCGGAAGCAGCCAGCTTACCAGTAATAGCACAAGAGCGGAAACAAGAAACCTAATTATTAAGCCAACCAAATTGTATCAACTCCTTTTTTCAATCTTTATTTAGCATTACCGCGTACTAAAAATTTATGCAGGTTAAAAATTTGGTTCCCGGCCTTTGCTCAAGTGTTCTTGCTTTTTTCTTACATCCGTGATAGAATATATCCTGTTTAACAAGCAAACAATTAACTTTCCTTTACATAGAGGTTTTGAAGGAGGTGACACCGTAATGCCAAACATTAAGTCTGCAGAAAAGCGCGTGCTAATTGCTGAAGCTCGCCGGGTAAAAAACGCCGCCACAAAATCCAGATTAAAAACTTCCATAAAAAAATATAGCGAAGCCCTGCAAAATGGCGATAAAGAACAAGCCCAAGGTCTTTTGGTCAAAGCCATCAGTGGTATTGATAAAGCTGCCGGTAAAGGTATTCTTCATAAAAATTCAGCTGCCCGTAAGAAATCTAAGCTCCAGAAGTTATTCAATAAAACCGAGCAAGCATAAACGCGACAATGTGTCGCGTTTTTTATTAGTCTATAATATGATTTTGTAACTGGAAGTTAAAAATGAAAGCCG
>JAQVXR010000084.1 GCA_028709045.1 Desulfitobacteriaceae bacterium
TTAAATAATAAAAACAGCCCACGAATTCCTGGGCTAAAGGTAAATCCGAACACGTTATTTTAACAAAGGGCTTGTGTTACATCACCTAAGACTCCTTCAATCATAGATTGAACTTGTGCTTCTTCAGTCCCTCTGGACAGTACCAACTCACTGATTAAAATCTGCCTGGCATATTCCAACATCTTTTTTTCGCCGGAAGAAAGACCTTTTTCCCTGTCCCTAAGCATTAGGTTCCGCACCACTTCAGCTACTTCATAGATATTTCCGCTTTTGATCTTCTCCATATTTGCTCGATATCGTCTGTTCCAATTTGAGGACATTGGGCTCTTTGTTCCCTTGAGGATTGCCATTACCTTTTTAAAACCGTCTTCGTCTATCACCTGCCTGAGGCCAATTTCCTTAACACTGTCCCTGGGGACCATTACTTTCATATCTCCAATAGGAATCCGCATAACATAGTAGCTTCTTGTTTCTCCCAAGATTTCTTTCTCTTCTATCGACTCAATCACCCCAGCTCCATGCATGGGATAAACCACCTTGTCACCAACGTGGAACATACTGTTACCCCCTAATTCACCTGATGATATCATTTTATCAGATTATTGCCGTCCTGTCAAATAAGGAAATATTTTAACACAGTGTTTGTACCTGTGTCAATGTTTTTTTCTGTGCCGCCTCACATTGACAACGCCGTATTTAAAAACGTATAATGATATTTAGAAACGGCACGGTTATAAGGAGTGGGCAGTAGATGAAGGATCTTATTTGTGATGAGTTTCAAAACACTGTATCAAAGTATTTGCTGCGTCACCAAAGTATTCTAGATATTCTCTCCAAGCTTCAAGAAACAACTGCCCGGGTTAACCGGGCTACAGTCAAGTCGGTAACAAGCTGCGGCTGTATTCAGGTTCATTCTGAAAAGAAAACCATTCCGCAGGATGCTTCGCTGGATGATTTTTTTAAGCTCATGGACACTAACTTAAAAGGCGAGATCTGCGAGGAATGTAAAGAAGTTATTGAAATGGAAATGGGAAAGACTTTATTTTACCTAGCTGCTCTGTGTAATATTCTCGACATAAACCTTTACGATGTCTTAATTAAAGAACATAAAAAGTTATCTACACTGCGTTTCTTTAACCTTACTTAGACTTTTTAGCACCGGTAATCCGGTGTTTTTTATTTATAACTCACTTTAAAATAACAAAATTTCATCAGTTTGGCATGCAAAAACTCTTAACGGAAGAATTTTAAAGAAATAATTCCCGGAATTATATTCTCCTCCCAGGAAACAATATTAGTAAATTTCCCAGGAGGACCTATAATCATGGACAACTTTCTTTCTTTAGTCCGTTTTTTGCAACTGAACGAGTTTTACCTCCATCTCCCCATAGGGGAAAAACACATGATGCGCAAGTTTGGCGGGTATTTAAGCCAGGAGCAAATGCTCTGGCCTAATTTTTCCCGCGCATCTCTTCTCTGGGTGATCGCTGCTAATGCCATTCCCGCGGGGGAGGGAAAATTTGCCAAAAAGCTGCTTTATGAAGCGCTTGACATGGCCCAATGTCCAAAGGATATTTGTTACATTCACAGTAATCTTGCCCAGATCCATCAGGATGAAAACGACACAGATTATTGCAACCACCACTGCCGAGAGGCTTTAGCCACAGGATATTATAACAAGTGGGCAGTAGATACTGTCGTTTCAAATTTAATGAGCGCAGGAAAACTCACGGAAGCAAAGGAATTCTGCCAGAGCATTTTAACCAATGATACTTACCGTAATGACCAGCCAAAATACCGGCAAATCTTAATTAACATCGAAAACCAATTAAAAATGCCTGTCCAGGAACACCTGCTCTCTTAATCGTGTTAAACCATTTTTGATGGCTTTCGCTCTCACTTCCCCGATTCCTTCCACCTGGTCCAGTTCTTCAGTGGTAGCCGCAAGAATTTTTTGCAGACTGCCAAAATATTTAATCATGTTTTCGATCACAGGAAAGGGTAGGCGGGGAAGTTCATTGAGTACCCGGTAACCGCGAGGCAATACAGATATATCCAAAGAGCTTAAACTGCTTCCAAATCCCATAATTCTGCTGAGAGCTGTCAGTTCCAAAAGTTCTTCACTAGAGAGACTGCACAGGCTTTTATTAATCTGAGCCAAATCTTTTTCCTCAGTATTAACGTAATCCAACAATACCAGGTTTCCATCCTCAAAAACATTAGTCATCAATTCTTCCATCTGCATATTGACCAGTCGTCCCTCTACTCCTAATTGGGCCAGGTAAAGATCAAGCTCACCGACAATTCTTTTCACCATCTCCACTCTCTGGACCACTTTAACCACATCTAAAACAGTTACTACTTCTTCAAATTCTAGAATACTTAAATTAACCAGTGCTTTCTCCAAAACAGAGCGGTATTTTTCCAGTGTTTGAATAGCTTGATTTGCTTTGGTTAAAATCACTCCGCTATCAGGTAGCGTATATTTTAACATCCCCTTATAAAGGGTAATTAGTGAACGACGCTGGGAAATGGCAATAACCATCGCCCCTGTCTGCCTGGCCACTCTTTCCGCAATCCGGTGTCTAATACCCGTTTCATCAGAGGCTATTGCAGACTGGGGAACTAACTGGGCATTGGCTTTCCAGATGGTTTCTGCTTTCTCGTCTAAAATTATTGCCCCGTCCATTTTGGCTAATTCATACAACCTTGTAGCTGTCACGGGAGAATTTATTTCAAATCCTCCTTCAACAATACTTCTTACTTCAGGATAATCGCCAAAAACCAGCAGGCCACCGGTCTTGGCACGTAAAATATTATCGATTCCTTCTCGGATCAATGTTCCAGGTGCTACTGCCCTTAGGGCAGGCAGCAAAACATTTAAGGGAATTTTCTCAACCCGCAACCGGGGTCACCTCCCAATTAATATATCCAACGCTTCCGCTAAATTCTCTACCGGGATAGCGGAAATGTTTGCGCTTATAGAACTTTGGACATTGGTTTTTGGTACTATAGCCCTGGTAAAGCCTAATTTTTTAGCCTCTTTCAGTCTTCTTTCCAGATTTGCCACTGCCCGCACCTCACCCCCAAGTCCAACTTCTCCAATAATCACCGTTTTGCCGTCAACCTCTATGTTACGAAAACTCGAGGCCACAGCAGCAGCAACAGCCAAGTCTGTACCAGGATCGTCTACTTTAATTCCCCCGGCAATGTTAATATAAATATCCTGCCCGGAAACATGCATTCCAACAACCTTTTCCAGTACGGCAATAATAATTAACACCCTGTTAAAATCCACACCTGATGCCAATCTCCGGGGATTGCCGTAAGGAGTGGTTGAAGCCAGCGCTTGTACTTCAAGAAGAATTGGTCTCGTCCCCTGCATGGCACTGGCAACAACAGAACCTGATACTCCCTGAGGCCGTTGCCCAAGAAAAAGCTGAGAAGGGTTTGTAAAAGGAACTAAGCCCCGATTCTGCATGTCAAAAACAGCAATTTCATTGGTTGAGCCAAATCTGTTTTTTACCGCACGCAGTATCCGAAACGAATGGTGCCGCTCCCCTTCAAAATATAGCACCGTATCAACAATATGTTCCAATACCCGCGGTCCGGCTAAAGTCCCTTCCTTTGTAACGTGGCCTACCAAAACCACGGCAATATTGTTTTGTTTGGCAAACCTCATTAATTCTGCCGTGCACTGTCTTACCTGGGAAACGCTTCCCGGCGCAGAAGACATTTCGGGCAGGAAAACTGTTTGAATGGAGTCGATCACTAAAAGAGCCGGTTTAATGGCTTCTGCATAACCAATTATTTGGTGCAGATTGGTTTCGGTGAGAAGTAAAACTTCTTGGGAAAGAGCATTTAGGCGTTCTGCCCGCAACCGTACCTGGTGAGCAGATTCTTCACCCGACACATAAAGGGTTTTTCCGTAATTAGTTCCAACATTAAAAGCAACCTGCATCAGTAATGTCGACTTGCCAATCCCCGGCTCACCTCCGACTAAAACAAGGGAACCGGGTACGATACCACCTCCCAGCACCCCATCCAATTCACCGCCGTCTAAACTAAATCGATCATTTTCTTTGCCCTGAATTAAGGTAATAGGCTGTGGTTTACCGGACAGCCCAACTCTCTCACTTCCAGAAAAGGACGTTTTCTTGGTAATTAATTCTTCCTCTAAAGAATTCCATGCCCCGCAACCAGGGCATTGTCCAAACCATTTTACAGTATCATAACCACATTCTCTGCAAACATAAACAAATTTATTCTTTCCCACTAAGGCCGGCCTCCTTGCTTACACCTGATACAACAACAGCAGGGCTGCAACTGCCCTGCTGTACGATCATATCGGTAGCCCAAAGGTTATTATTTCGACGCTGTCGGCTGCAATTCCTTTTTGTTTTTCACGATGATACTGCCCTCTCTTACATCGGCTACGATTTCATCGCCCGGTTTAAATTCCTGCTTGAGCAATGCCTCCGCCAACGTATCCTCAATATAACGAAGGATGGCCCGTCTCAGCGGCCGTGCTCCGTAAATCTCGTCAAAACCTTCCTTAGCAAGAAAATCTTTTGCTTTTGAAGTCACTTCCAAAGACATCCCTTGTTCCCGCATTCTCACGTTGACTTCTTCAATCATCAAGGAAACGATTACTTTAATGTGTTCTTGATTAAGAGCATGGAAAACAATAATCTCATCCAGCCGGTTTAAGAACTCCGGCCGGAAAGTCCTTTTTAAATCATCCATTACCCGGTCCTTCATGGCTTGGTAATTATCTTCCTCCGAAGAGACGGTAAATCCTACGCTGCTTTCCTTACGAATTGTCCGGGCTCCAACATTTGATGTCATAATGATGACACAATTACGAAAATCAACTGTTCTTCCCTGGGCATCAGTCAATCTCCCGTCCTCAAGCACCTGAAGCAAAATATTAAATACATCCGGGTGAGCTTTTTCAATTTCATCCAAAAGAACTACAGTATAGGGGCGGCGGCGTACAGCTTCAGTCAATTGCCCTCCTTCATCATAGCCTACATAACCGGGAGGGGCACCGACCAACCGGGATACCGCAAATTTTTCCATATACTCGGACATGTCAATGCGCACCAAGGCATCTTCCGCTCCAAAAAGTGACTCTGCAACAGCACGGGCAAGCTCTGTTTTCCCTACACCGGTAGGTCCCAGAAAAATGAAAGAACCAATTGGCCTTTTAGGATCCTTCAACCCGGATCTGGCGCGACGAATAGCCCGTGATATTGCCTTAACCGCCTCATCCTGGCCAACGACCCGTTTATGAAGAATCTCTTCCATATTAAGCAGACGGTCGGTCTCTTCCTGCTGGATCTTGTTTACAGGGATTTTAGTCCAGCTGGATAATACTTGGGCAATATCTTCTTCTGAAACCACCCATTTTTCCGCTTCTCTTTCTTTTTTCCACTGACCCTTCCCATCCTCCAGTTTCTGAAGTAAAGATTTTTCTTCATCCCTTAAAGCGGCGGCCTTTTCAAACTCCTGTGCATGAATAGCTGCTTCCTTCTCTTTTTTTACCTCGTCTAATTTAGCTTCTATCTGCTTCAAATCAGGCGGCGCGGTCTGTGCGGCCAACCTTACTTTAGATGATGCTTCATCAATTAAATCAATGGCTTTGTCAGGTAAAAACCGGTCTGTAATATATCGGTCGGATAACCGAACAGCTGCCTCCAAAGCTTTATCCGTAATTTTTACCCGGTGATGTGCTTCGTATTTATCCCGCAACCCTTTTAAAATTTCCAATGATTCTTCTTGTGTAGGCTCCCCGACAGTAATGGGCTGGAACCTCCGTTCCAAGGCAGCATCTTTTTCAATGTGCTTTCGATATTCATCAAGTGTAGTTGCCCCGATACACTGCAATTCGCCCCGGGATAGAGCAGGTTTTAAAATATTGGCTGCATCAATCGCCCCTTCTGCTGCACCTGCCCCCACCAGGGTATGAAGTTCATCAATAAAAAGGACCACATTTTCCGCTTCACGTATTTCATCCATTACTTTCTTTAACCGTTCCTCAAACTCTCCCCGGTATTTAGACCCTGCAACCAGCGAGGACATATCCAGCGTCACAACTCTTTTACCGCTGAGAGTTTCCGGCACCTTGTTTTCCATTATCTTTTGGGCTAAGCCCTCGGCAATCGCTGTTTTCCCTACCCCGGGTTCACCGATTAACACCGGATTGTTCTTTGTCCTTCTGCTTAAAACCTGAATTACCCGTTCTATTTCTTTTTCACGACCAATAACCGGATCCAGCTTATTTTTGAATGCAAGCTCTGTCAAGTCACGTCCAAAATTGTCCAGGGAAGGCGTATTACTGTTTGGCTTAGCATCCTGGTTGGCTTTTGGTTTTTGCATACTCCCTTGTTGCCCGCCCATTTTGGAAAAGTTCGAATTCCCCGGCATCCCAAAAGCGGTAAAAAAGGAAGTATTTCCACCCAACAATTCTATTACCTTTGCCCTAACAACTTGATAATTGGCTCCGGCAGCAATCAATATGCGAGCTGCAGCGCCTTCGCCCTCGCGAATCAATCCTAAAAGAATATGCTCTGTGGCAATGTAATTGACCCCTTGTGCCCTTGCTTCTTCCCCTGCCAGTTCCAAAACTTTTTTCGCCCGGGGCGTAAAGCTGATTTCATTTGAAACCGTATCAGCATTACCCGTACCAATTATTTTTTCCACCTCAGCAAAAGCAGTATTAAGGTTAATTCCTAAACCCGCAAGGGCTTTAGCAGCAATCCCCTCACCCTCCTTTAAAATACCTAAAAAGAGATGTTCAGTTCCCACCGCAGGATGTTTTTGGCGCTTACTTTCCATTTGAGCCAAGTAAACTACCTTTTGTGCTCTCTCCGTAAATTTGTTAATCATTTTTTTCACCTCCGAGCTTTTCTGTTAATTTCGTCCTTATAATTTCTGCTCGTTTCAAATCCCTTTGAAACGGGCTTAATTCCACTCCAGCAGTCTTCTGTAAAAATGCCTGTTGGGTTAAAACTATTAGTGTATTAAATATTCGGGCATCAATCCCCTTAATCAGGCCTTGGTCAATTCCTAATCTCAACTCGGACAATAGCCCCATAGCCTCCCGAGAGGTAATAATCCGTGCATGGGAAAGCACCCCATAGGCCCTCCACACCCGGTCCTCCAGCTGTTCCCCGCCCTCTTTCATCAGTGCTTTACGGGCATAACGCTCCTGCTCAATGATTTGCAGTGTTACAGAGGATAAATGGCTGATAATATCTTCTTCAGACACGCCCAATGTAACTTGATTAGATAACTGAAACAAATTTCCCGACGCTTCAGTACCCTCTCCATACATCCCGCGCACTGTCAAACCGATCTGTGACATAGTGGCAAACACTTGATTAGCCTGTCTGGTCAGTACTAACCCAGGAAGATGAAGCATCACTGACGCTCTCATACCCGTTCCCACATTGGTGGGACATGAAGTTAAATATCCTTTCTCCCGGTCAAAAGCAAAATCAATGCTTTCCTCTATGAAATTATCTACCTGATTGGCCAAGTGCCACGCCTCATTTAACTGCATTGCCGGAAGAAGACACTGAATACGCAAGTGGTCTTCCTCGTTTACCATTATGCTTATTGCCTCATCCACTCTTAACGCTACACCTTTAGGCCCATTGCTCTGGGCATGTTCCGGACTAATCAGATGTTTTTCCACCAATACCCACTTTTCCAAAGTAGAAAGCTCTAACAGGTTGGTAACTTCAAAAGCCCCGCCCTGATTGCCAATTACTTTACCTTCCACTATATTTTTGACCATATCCAAAATTTCACGCTCTCTATTTTCTGGCAATAAATGCGGAAAAGGAATTTCCTTTATATTTCGCGCCAACCTAACCCTACTGCTAATAACAATATCCTGGTTGGGACCGCTGCCTTCCATCCACTTGCTGTTTAGTCTGATAACATTGGTGCCACTCATGTTCTCGCCTCCTAACCGGCCAATTTCTTTTCCAGTTCTTTAATTTTATCCCTTACTTCAGCAGCTTTTTCAAATTCCTCTCTCCCCACTAATCTTTGCAGCTCATTTCTCAAAGATTCAATTTCTTTTTCCACCTTTAATTTGCCTCCGGCTCTCTCCGGTACTTTCCCTTTATGGATTCTGGAACTGTGAATTCTTTTTAAGAGCGGATCCAGCTTATTTTCAAAGGCTTGGTAACAATGATTGCACCCAAGTTTTCCCCCTTGAGTAAACTGAGTATACGTTAAACCACAGTTGTCGCACCGTTCTGCCCGATATCCCAATTCTACTCCACCAAAAGACGGATCATAATTTATCAAATTAGCCAAAAATTTATTTAACGAAAATCCCTGGTGGCTGCCAAAAGCAAATTGAGAAATTTCTTTAGAGCATTCCTCACAAAGATGTTGTTCGTACTTTTCATTATTTATAATCTTAGTAAAATGAACCGTTGCCGGACGTTGTTTGCAACGATCACAAAGCATCACAATTCCTCCTTTCAGATTCCTATAAATCATTTCCTAAACAAAACATCCGAGACTGTACAATCCTCTATAAATCTTCCCGCAAAAGAGATATTAATACCGACCTAAGAATTCGGGCTCGTAAAAGATCCTGTTCCGGTTGATTCAATCCAAGAGAATTCTTATCAATGATCGCTCGAATCAAAACACTTTCCCTTTTGGTTAGAAACTTTTCCTCCTCTAATCTGTTTATTAAACCTTCCCCCGACTGTTGGGAAATCATTTTTCCAATTGTAGAATTTACTAATGTTAAAAGGTCGTCACCGGGTTTCACCCCAAGCTTGATAATTCTTAGGTAGCCGCCCCCGCCTCGCCTGCTTTCAACATGATAACCTTGTTCATTAGTAAATCTCGTTTCCAAAACATAATTTATCTGAGACGGAACACATAAAAACATTGCAGCCAAGTCATTTCGCTTAACTTCCAAAAAACCTTTCAAGCTTACATCCAACATTTTTTTGATGTACTTTTCAATTTCGTCAGCCAATGTGCCCAAAATACCACCTCGCTTTTGACCATAACTGATGTTTTGACCTTTACTGACCTTTAATATATTATATACACTTTTTTGCTTGTCTATGCAAAACTGTTATAATGCTATTTTTCTTCAATAATTAGCGTTTATGCTAATTGACTTAACTATTCTCTCGTTTTCACCTCTTATTTCCTATTTACTTGTCATTACATCAAAAAAGACACCTAATTTAAAGGTGTCTTAATTCCTAAAGAAATTATTGTGCTGTTCATTTCGTTGGTGCCAATCCGCTAAAACCCAACCCCAGGTAATTAAAAATGCTAATGTAATCCTTACCAAAAGAATCAGCCAAACATTAGCACCGACCGCAATAAACAGCATAGTATCCTCAATTAATGAGTGGCAGACGACTAAAAAAAGACTGATAACAAATAAGTCCCTCTTAGTTAAAACTCCATCCCGGCCACTTTGTATAATTACCCCAGCCCCATAAGTAAGACCGAAAAAAAGTCCGGCCAGTAAAGGGAAAACTGCTTCTTTCGGCAGTCGCAATGCTTTTAACACGGGATGAAAAATTGGTGCTATTTTTTTGATTATATCCCAGTGCTTAAGAAATTCTATCGCCACCATTAAAGGGATCACGATCAAAGCAACCATAATGGCACTGGAAATACTCCCCTTTAAAACGTCTAAAACCCATTCAAAAGTCATACTCAGCCCTCCTTACCACACCAGATTCATCACGATTCCACAAACAATGGACAGGACAAACCGGAAACCAGTTAATAAAAACGCATTTGTCCCAGTTCTTTTCAGCACGGCGCTTTCCATAAACAGGCTGTGGGATATTAGAACCATAATCGCCAAAATGTTTATCTGCTTAGCTGTCAGATCCAGAGCTTGAATCCCTCCCAAGATAGAATAAATATTTAAGCAATTGCCTAAAACCAAAAGAAGAGATGCTTCTCCGGGAAGTCCCATCAAATTCATTAACGGTGTACAAATATGAGCAATCACAGGTAAAATCCCGCTTACATCCAGAACTTTAATTAATATGTAAACAGGAATGATCGCCTTAGCAAGCTCAAGAGAAATACTGAAGCCGTTGGACAATCCTCTTTTTAAAACTGCTGAATACATTTGATCCTCCTTTTAGGTTTTAGACCCACCCATGTAATAAGGGTCCTTTCTTCCGGTACCCTGGAAAAAGTAATGAGTTTTTAATAAGTTTTATATTTCTAAGAACATAATACAAAAAACCTCTCATGACGAGAGGTTTAAAATATTGGCTCCCCGAGTTGGACTCGAACCAACAACAACTCGGTTAACAGCCGAGTACTCTACCATTGAGCTATCGAGGAACAAATCTTTTTAAAATTAAATCCT
>JAQVXR010000085.1 GCA_028709045.1 Desulfitobacteriaceae bacterium
TGTTCATCAAAAAATTCTGCGGAGTTTATTTTTCACCCGTACATTCCGACAACAATAAAGCATTATTTCATCCATTCTTTGACTTGCTTCAATAACTTCCGGTTTCCTTAAATTAAAGCTATATTCTTTAATAACTTCAGACAATCTTTCCCTTTCAATTTCCAAAAAGTCTATGGAAAGTTGTTTAACGTTTGTATATTTCATCCTAAAACCCCCACCACTGTTCTCACAACAGCTATTTTAACATTATTTGCGGGTAAATACTGTCGAGCTTTGTTTGGAGAAAAAATTATTGAAGTTTTTTGTATTGATTGCGCTCTGAAAACTTTTTACCAGGTTGTTTTTCCTTCTAAAATGTCAAACGCAGAGCCCTTTTTTGAAAAAAAAACACCCGGTGTATACCGAGAGTTTAACATTTTTCACTTTCTTATCTTTTCTCTTCATCTTCCTGTTTTTTACTCGCTTATAATAACTGATGCAAAGGCTTAGAAACATTATTTAGAAACCCATGCAAAATAAATCACTTAAATCTTTTTAAATCGTCATTTTCAAAGGTCCATTCCGGCGTTTTCAATATGTCTCCGAAATTTAGTGGATACCATGGGCTAATTGCTGGATTTTCTTTGTTCTTTAGAATATGAATATCCTGGGCCGGCATATAGCTCTGGGCCAGCATAAAGATTTTTTCTCCTGTTTCTGGGTTCTCGGCCATATCAACCACGATCACGCAGTGGCCGGGGCTTCCTCCTTGGATAAATACATCGCCGATTTGCATTTCTTCCAGTTGCACAGGGACAAGTTCATTTGCCAGGGAAAGGGTTCCGGCATAAGCAAAAACAATATCCAGATATTTTCTGAAGGCCAGATACTCATCAGAATGATTGGCAGATTTCACCCAACTGACGGAATTACCGTCAACAGAAACTCTGTACCCATCTCTCCATTTAGAGTATTCAGCATTAAATCCGCTGGTAAAATTAAAATGGATGTCGTCATACTTTTTCTCTTTAAATAAGTACTCGGCACGTAGTCTGATCACGGCATCTGCGCATTGCTGCAGGTCACGGCTGCCAATATCAATATCGACTACTGCTTCGTAGACATCTCTGTTTTTGGTTTCCCCGTTGTAATACTTTACTTTTGATCCATGTGGTTTTAAGGGCAATGTGCGCAGATATTCCTGAAAAGAATGCTCCCCGGCAGAAACTCTTTCATACCCTTCAGGGACTAAAAACCTTTCCTCCAGTGTTGAGCCTTCTGGATTAATAGTAATGGTAACCGGTTTTTCCAGGGACTCTTCAGTTTGGTTGGGTTCATCCGAACAGCTCCATAATAACAAAGTAAGTATAAAGAACAAGACACAAAGACGCTTCATATTTATCTCAATTACCTTTCCGATTTGGTTTTATCTCGTTTTTCTTACTCGTTTATAATATCGTTATATCCCATCCCGGGTTTAGCAGTACCTGCAGTGCTTAAAGGAATACTCTCAATAATACTTCTCACACAAAAATATGGGACGCTGAAGATAAGATCTGAATCTTTAAACCCTTTCACGAGCTGACGACTGGACGGATCAATAAAGGTAACGTTAATGCGTCCTGTTGAAAGTGAATGGGTAATTGCTCCTGAACAAGTGGATCCTGTTAATTGAGCCTTTAGTGGAAACCCGGTTTCATATGATGATAACAAAACAAGTCTGCTTGCCTGACTTGGGTTACATAATAACAGGACCAAATCAGGTTTTAACTCAAGGGATTCCAATGGACCTACGACAACAAATTTTGACACCCCAAAGGGAGGCTGGCCTTCCCCAAGTGTTCTCATGCGGAAAAACGATGCATTACAGGAACTAAATTTTTCTCCTTCGATGAGAAATTTTTTAACAGAAGCTGCCCGCTCCGGTGAAGGAACAGATAAGCCCAATGAGGTAGACCCCCCTGGGCAAGTGCAATTATCAGCACTAATGTTGAAAGTAAAACCTTTTCGAGCTGCCTGATAAATTGCGGCGCAGGGCATAACCCGATTTTCTTTTCCGTTACCAATCGGAACATCACTAAATGTTACTCCTACAGGGCCACCATCCAGAGCCAATACTTCTTTCAATTGTTTAGCATATTCCTGCCAAATCATCCGACCTCTCCTCTCTTTATTTGTAATTCTCTTGCACCATTTACCCGGTATCTTTAGTCAAATTTTTTGTGCCGCAATCAACTGCCTGCCTGCAACTTCCGAATATGGCAGCACAGAAAAACCGGCATCTTCAAGCCAAGAGGTGTATTGGTCAAAAGTCCAGGTTCCTCCGGATTCAGTATTCACCAGCATGTTGACGGCAAAAATTGCCGGAAAGATTCCCGTACCTCGGATCATATCATTGATAATGATAAAACCGCCGGAAGCAATTTCATTTGCCGCATTTTTGAAAAGCTTTCTGTTTTCTTTTTCTCCGTAAATATGGCAGATGTTTCCCATGTAGACAAGATCAAAAGGCCCTTTAGGCAGTCCTTCGGTAAAATCGCCTTTTATCATTTTAATAGAGAGGCTTGGATCTAGCTCCAACTGCATCATATCTATTACATCGGGAAGGTCCAGTACAGTGACGACAGCCCCTTCTTTGGCAAAGGCGGCGGCATAAGTGAGCGGGCCTCCTCCCACATCCAGTACCCTCGCTTTGGGTGGCAGATTCTTGAGGCAAAATTGGGCAATTTCCTGAGCGGCCGGTACTGCGCCGTGACTCATAGCTTTGATAAAATGCTTGGTGTGAGCATTGCCAGGAGTTTCTTTGCGAGGGGCCGGTTTTCCGCTTTTAATCACGTCGGGCAGTTTCACCCAAGCGTTTAATAAATTATAGGGATGCATGAAAGAAAATCCCTTATATTGTTCAGATTGAGGATTGTAGAAGATATTTTCTGCTTCCTCAGACAGTTTTACTGTTTGATTATCAGCATATTCCAGATAGCCTAAAGCAGCTAAAGCTTCGGTTATTGTCCACAATGCTCTGTAATCCACATTAAGATTTGCCGACAGTTTCTTGACTGTATAAGACCCGTCTTTGATCTTGTCAAACAAACCGATTTGCACGGCTGCACCTACAATTAAGAATTCATGGGGCAATTGAAAAGAATTGATGTTGGGCACGCTCTTCCCTCCTCTGGCTTTACCTATGATAAACAAATTTTCGCAAAATTTTCTTACATATTTTTATTTGACAGATAATAAATTATTCCTGCCGACCATCACTTAACTCTTAATAGAAAGAAACCCTAAAACCTTTGTGGACAGGATTTAGGGTAGTAGAATAGTTTGTTCTTCACTATTAAATTAAATCTTAATTGCTATGGCGGCACCTTCTTCAATGGCATCTATAGCTTTTCGCGGTTCAGAAGCATCTCCGATCATATGGATTTCCGGAACCTTTCCTTCTAATTCTGATTTTAAATTGTTTACCGGCGTTGACCCAACGGCAAGAACAATGGTATCATAATCCGTAAGGCTTATTTCCTGCCCGTCTTTTTCCGCTTTTATCCCATCATACAAAAATTCTTTAACTGTAGTATTGGTATGTACCGTTAGTTTATGCTCTTTCAATCTTCTGAACAGGAAGTACCTTACAGATTCTTGTACGTCTTGAGCAATTTCCGGTAACATTTCTACAATGGTTACTTCATGTCCATGTTCACCCAATAGGTCGGCTGTTTCGCTGCCCACTAGGCCGCCTCCAATAATTAAAACCTTGGTACCCGGGTCTTTCAAACCTAATAATACATCCGTGGAAGTGATAATCCGCGGATTATTGATTCCCGGAATATTTGGTATGCTCGGATCTGCCCCTGTTGCCACTATCACAACATCAGGTTTTTCGGCAATAATTTGGGAAGCAGTTACTTCTACACCCAGTCGGAAATCGACGCCATACTTTTCACCCATATGAGTATAAAATCTAATAGCTTTGGCTATATTTTGTTTTCCCGGGGAAATAGCTCCCACCCGGAATTGACCTCCCAGAGCTTTATCTTTTTCAAAAAGCACTACTTGGTGTCCCCGAGCCGCAGCAACCCAGGCAGCTTCCAGTCCTCCTGGGCCACCTCCGGCGATTAACACCTTTTTCTTTTTATCAGCCGGCTCTATTTTCATTTTTCCTTCCCTGCCGCAGAAAGGATTGACAAGGCATGACGCTTTCATTTTATCAGGGTTGAAAATGTAACCGACACATCCCTGATTACAGGCAATACAGGGAG
This sequence comes from Desulfitobacteriaceae bacterium, assembly GCA_028709045.1. GTDB lineage: Bacteria > Bacillota > Dehalobacteriia > Dehalobacteriales > Dehalobacteriaceae > JAQVXR01. Next base: position 4,239 of record JAQVXR010000085.1, read on the forward strand.
AGATATCTTCGATTAAGCCTGCCGCAATTTTATTAGGGGTATCAGGATCTGCAAGGGATTGCCTTCCCCAGGCAAGCAAATCGGCCTTACCGGATTCGATTGCATCTTTTGCTAAGACCGGTTCATTTATTCTACCCACACCGATTACCGGTAAAGATACAGCCTTCTTTATTTCTTCAGAATAGGATAAAATGAAACCGGGCGGAATGTCTGCAGGTGGAATAATATATTGCATACTTCCATAAACGCCCACTGAAACATGGAGGGCATCAATGCCGGCTTCTTCTACTACTCTTGCCAGTGCTCTTGACTCATCGATTGCGCGCCCATCAGGTGCTTTTTCATCACCACTAAATCGGAAAATAATTGGGTAGGAACCTCCTACTTTGCGACGGACATTTTTTATAACCTCCAGCGGAAAGCGCATTCTATTATAAAATGTTCCCCCGAATTCATCTACTCGTTTGTTGGAATGGGCAGACATAAACTGAGCAATTAGGTACCCGTGGGCACCATGTAGTTCTATAGCGTCAAAACCTGCCTCGCGGGCGCGTGCTGCAGCATCACCGAATTTTTCAATTAAATCGTATACTTCATCAGTGGTTAATTCACGAGGCATATCTTTTGAAACGGGGCATGCAACAGCCGATGGGGCGACCGGTTGGCTTCCCATAATACTCCTGGATGTCTGGCGACCGGCGTGATGAAGCTGAACAGCAATCTTAGCACCATATCGATGCACCGCATCAACCAAGTTTTTAAATCCGGGAATGAAACTATCATCCCATAGTCCGGGCTGATAAGGAATTGCTCTGCCTAAAGGATCAATTGCTGTTACTTCAACAATCAACAAACCCCAGCCGCCTTTTGCCCTTGCCTCCCAATAATCAATAAACTCCTGGCTCACTGTTCCATCAGGATTTGCTAAATTAGTCCCCATAGGAGGAACGACAAACCTGTTTGGAACTGTCATATTTCCAATCTTTGCTTCCGAAAAGAGAACCTTAAAATCCATCAAAGCTGCCTCCTGTGTAATTATTAACATTTTCATTATTATCCGCAAAATTTATGTTAAAAATGCGCAAGAGGTCTTTTTACCGTGGAAACTGCAGATAAAAAAACTGCTCCTTATGAAGCAGAATTAAGAGATACAGGCGTTTATTTAATTAATTTGGATAGCTCTCTAAACTGAGGTGTTGCTGCTTCTTTGATTAGATCAAAGAACACTGTTTCCGTATTGGTAACCACCCCACCCATTTGATTTACTAGGGACAAAGCGTTTTGATAGTTTTCCTTAGTGCGAGAACAGACGGCATCTCCTACGACAAATACTTGATAATCCGCTGATAGCAGATCACGGACAGTCTGAAAAACACAAATATGGGTTTCCATGCCGGTAACAATAATTTTTTTTCTCTTTAATTTGTTCAGTGCAGAAACCACTTCCTCGGTACAACCGGAGAAAGTCTTTTTTTCATAGACGGGGGCTGTGGATAAATTAATATTTATTTCCGCAACTGTCTTTCCCAGGCCTTTAGGATACTGTTCCGTTACCACGATAGGAATCTTTAATTTTTCAGCAATTGAAATCAGGGTGTTAGTGTTTTTAATAACCCGTTTTGCAGAAGTCATGGCCAGGACTAAACGTTCTTGGATATCAATAATTAATAAAACCGCTTCTTCCCTGGTTAAAGTAAATTTATCCAATGTTTCTCCACCTCTATGTAATCTTATATTTATATACATGATTAAAAAATTATTTTTGCACATAATAAGGTAAATAGCCAAGGGGGTGTTAATATTCATACTTTAAGTCATTTAGAAGATGCTATGCACCAGAAAGAGCAGGCTTTGATCATGTATGTTCGTTATATGAGAGAGGCTCAGGATAGTGAGAACCAGGAAATGGCTGCTCTTTTTGCAGATTTGGCAAAGGCAGAAGAAAAGCATATAGCCGTAATCAGAGACCAGGTTGCTAAACACTCTGATGATAACGAAGTATTAAATAAATATGAACGAATTAACCAGGATAATTCGCAAGATTCCTCTTATCAGCATTAAACGGAAAAGACAATGATAAATCATATTTTTATAAAATGCAGCCTGATTTTTAGTCAGACTGCATTTTAACATACATTGGACTATTTTTGTGGATATTATTGCAATTTTATTTGTTCATAAATATTTGATATTCTGCTTCTTTAAATCCGACAACAAGCTGATGGCCGTCTGTAAGTATTGGTCTAACCATAATAGAAGGGTTTTCCTGAATAAGTTTAACAACTTCTTCATCACTCATGTTATTTAAGTCCGGTTTAAGTTTTTTATAAGTTTGGCCGCGCTTATTAACCAGTTCTTTAATTGTAAAATTACCTAAAGAAACTATCTGCTGCAGTTCATCATCTGCAGGAGGCTCTTTTTTGATATTTCGAAAAGAAAAGGAAATTTCCTGTTCAGAAAGCCACGCTTTCGCCTTTTGGCAAGTCCTTCAGGTGGTAATACAATAGAAAGTAATCATTAGTGATACTCCTTATTTATTTTGGCTGCCATTCCTTCCAAACATTACCTGCAAGGGCAGTAGAAGGTTTAAGAGTTTTACCCCCTTCTTCCCAACCGGAGGGCATTACTTCTCCTGTCTTTTGATGATGCTGGTAAGCTTTGATTTGTCTCAAAAGTTCTTTGGGATTTCTTCCAACCGGCGGTGAAAGGATTTCTGCTGCTTGAATAATACCATCAGCATCAATTAAAAATCTGCCTCGGATATTAACCCCGGATTCTTCATTATATACTCCATATAGACTTCCAATACTGCCGTTTTGGTCGGAAAGCATGGGATAAGGGATTCCGCCATCCACCATTTTTGAAAGCTCTGTTTCATTCCAAATTTTATGTGTGAATACGCTGTCAACACTAACAGAGAGGACTTCTACATTAAGTTTCTGCAAGTTTTCATAGCCAACTGCTATGTGAGATATCTCTGTAGGTCATACAAAAGTGAAGTCTCCCGGGTAGAAACATAGTACTACCCATTTTCCTTTTAGATCTTCTAATGTGATACTAGTAATTTTTCCTTTGTGAAAAGCTTTGGCCGTGAAATTTGGCGCTTTTTTTCCAACAAGCATTTGAATACCTCCCTGTTAATATAATGTCACAGTATTGTTTAAATCAACTTAATTTTTTTCAAACTGATCCTTGCCTACACCGCAAACCGGGCAAACCCAATCATCCGGTAAATCCTCAAAGGACGTTCCCGGTGAAACGCCTTGGCTCTCATCGCCTGCTTCTGGATCATAAACATAGCCGCAAACCGAACAAACATAATTATCCATTTTTTCATGCTCTCCTTTACTTTTTTCTACATAATTTGGTGCAGTTTTTGGGGTCTCGCCCCTTTTTACTTGATGATAGTGTGCATAAGTCATCGGAACCCCCTCTTTTAAGATATCTGCATCGCTTATTTTCCCGATAAAAATCTGATGAGTGCCGGCATCGACATCTTGCATAACTTCCGCTTCAAGATAGGCGATAGTATCATCAACTAAATAGGGCACGCCGTTTTTGCCAATTTGATAATTAATACCTGCAAATTTATCGATATCTTTTCCGGATTTAAAACCAAATTGACCAATCAAAGATAAAGGAGCGTCTTGTGCCAGTACAGACACTGTGAAAAGCTTGCTCTCATTAATAAATTGGTTTGTTAGATTGTTTTTGTTGATGCTTATTGCAATGGTCATAGGTTCTGATGAGATCTGAAAAACTGTGTTGGCTACCTGACCGTTATAACGTTCACCAATACGAGAAGTAATTATATATAGACCATAGCTGATTTGATGTAAAGCCTTAGTGTTCAATTTATCCACTCCTTGTTATTTATTGATTATGACAATTATTATCCTTTAATAATACGGCCAATTTTCATGCCTGTTTCACGTACGAAATCTAACTCAGCGGGATCCGGTACATATTGGATATTGATCGGTTCTGCAGGTAATTCCCAGCTCATGGATTGCAATACTTCTTGTACATTCTTGGCTCCTTGACCACCCCAGCCATATGACCCGAAGGCAAAACCCAGTCGCTTTTGCGGTCTTAATCCCTTGAGGTAGTTAAGAAAACCTGCGACACTGGAAAGCATGCCGTTATTTAAAGTAGATGAACCGACCAGTATTCCCTTTGAAACAAGTACATCACTCATGATTTCAGACATATGGCTGGTTTGCAAGGAACGTGTAATTACAGGTATACCTGTAGCGTCTAAGCCGCTGGCAAGCGCTGTGGCAATTTCCTTGGTTGAACCCCACATGGTATCATATACTATCAATGCTTTACATTCGGTTTTATGATTAGCCCAGTTGGTATATGCATCTATTATTTTTGGTATGTTGGCCCGCCAGATAAGACCATGGCTGGGTGCAATCATGTCAATCGGTAGTTGGCTAATGGTTTCGAGTGCTTTTTTAACCTGATCACCATAAGGCAGAACAATATTAGCATAATAGTTGGCAGCAGATTCATGCATAATATGCCATCCCAGCTCGTCATCAAAACGCTCGGGGCTTGCTATGTGTTGGCCAAATGCGTCATTAGGCAGGAGAAGTTTTTCCTCCGGGATATAACTCACCATAGAGTCCGGCCAATGTACCATAGGTGTCTGTACAAATTTTATAGTTCGGTTGCCAAGGCTTAATTCTTCACCTGATTTTACTAAGAGATAATCCCACTCTTTTTTAAAATGTCGTTCTAGTCCTTTTTTTCCCATTGGAGAGGTAACTATCTTAGCTTGTGGTGCTGCTTCTAAAAAAGTTTTAACACTGCCGGAATGATCCATCTCCACATGATTAACTACTAGATAATCAATTTTTTTCGGGTCGATTACTGTCTTGATGCGTTCCAACATCTCTTCAAACATGTAGCTTTTTACGGTATCAACTAGAGTGATTTTTTCATCAATAATCAAATATGCGTTATAAGTACTTCCCCTTGGTGTTTTATAACCATGAAAATAACGCAAATCCCAGTCGATACCACCAACCCAGTAAATTTTTGGCTTGATTTCTACAGCTTTCATTTATTCACCTCAATTAAATATAAATTATAAGTAGTATTAACTAATTTCTACAAAAAATTACTTGTCTCTGCGCTCATCTCGGCAATTCCGGCAAATACCATAGTAATAATGTGCACAATCTTCCACTAAATGGCCTTCCATATTAGAAGGAATCTCAATATCCAAAGAACCGTTATCCAGGTCAAAGATAGCATCACATTTACGGCATAAAAAGTGGGAATGAGGAACAGGATTCGGATCAAAATGTCTCTTATCGGAGCTTATTCTTATTTCTTGAAGCTTTCCTGCCTTAACTAAGATTTCAAGTGTGTTATAAACAGTAGCAATGGATAATGATGGATATTGAGGCATTAACTGATGAAATATTTCTTCTGCTGCCGGGTGGGTAGTGTTGCCTTCTAGTATTTTTAAAATGGCCATTCTTTGAGGAGTTAGTCTTAATCCAAGTTTTTTAAGTTCGTTCATAACCATATTAAAATAATAACTCCTATCATTTTATAATCATTATAAACTAGCACGCTAATTTTGTAAATAGTATATTTTAAAAAATAATATTTAAACAAATTATAAGCCGAAAAAAGTAAAAACTTCATGTTTTCACATGAAGTCCTTAGTCCATTCCCAACTATTTATTTTTGGCTTTTTAAGATATCTCTTATCTCGGTTAAAACAAGTTCTTCGTTGGATGGTTTTGGCGGCAATGTTGGTTTTTCCTCTTCTTTTTTTCTGATATTATTGATTAATTTAACTATCATAAAAATAGAAAAGGCAACTAATATAAAATCAAGCATTGATTGTAAAAATTGCCCATAATTAATCGACAATTCTTCAGTACCTTCTGTAGCTTGACTGATGGTCCATTTTAAAGCCGCAAGATTAACATTTCCCGTAATTACACCTAAAACCGGCATGATTAAATCATTTACTAATGATGTTACAATTTTTCCAAAAGCTCCACCGATAATTACGCCAACTGCTAAATCGACAACATTGCCTCTTAATGCAAATTTTTTAAATTCGTCCAGCATAATTTCCTCCGTTAATTAATAATTGACCAAAAC
>JAQVXR010000086.1 GCA_028709045.1 Desulfitobacteriaceae bacterium
CTTCGGCTCCCTCAGGTGAAATATCTGCGCCCACCTGAACTATTACCCCGTTCTCCACCAACACGTCGGTAATTTCGTCAATTCCTTGGGCAGGATCAATCACCCTGCCTCCTTTAATTAACAGCTTCACCAATTGCACCTCCTCCTGTCAGCAAATACAAAAGTGCCATGCGCACCGCGACACCGTTGGTCACCTGTTCGTTAATGGCAGAATGTAATCCGTCCGCTACTTCCGGCGCTATTTCTATTCCCCGGTTCATCGGGCCGGGGTGAAGTACCAGTACATCAGGTTTGGCTTTTTCTAAGCGCTCCTTGGTTAATCCAAACAGCCGAGAATATTCTCTGGTAGTAGGAAAATAGCCTTTGTCCTGGCGTTCCAACTGAATGCGTAGCACATTTATCACGTCTGCGTCTTTTAGTGCTTCATCAATATTATGATATACCTCTACTCCCAGTTCCTCGATCTGCCGGGGCATCAGTGTTGTCGGGCCACAGACCCGAACTTTAGCGCCCAGCTTGGTCAATCCCCAAATATTAGAGCGGGCTACCCGGCTGAAAAGGATATCTCCCAAAATAGTAACGGTCAATCCTTTGATGCCGCCTTTCTTTTCCCTCATGGTAAATAGGTCCAAAAGCGCCTGGGTAGGATGTTCGTGGGTCCCGTCACCGGCATTTATTACCCGGGCGGGAATATTCCTGGCTAAAAAAGCCGGAGCACCTGACTCCCGATGGCGAATCACAACAATATCACATCCCATAGAAGTAAGAGTGATACCCGTATCGGTTAAACTCTCCCCTTTCACCACACTGGATGTGGATGCAGCAATATTCACACTGTCCGCACTCATATATTTAGCCGCAAGTTCAAAAGATGTCCGAGTACGGGTACTGGGTTCATAGAAGAGGTTAACCACGGATTTCCCTCGCAGGGTTGGCACTTTCTTAATGTCACGCAGAATAATCTGCTTCATCGGTCTGGCAGTGTCCAAGATAAAATTGATTTCCTCAGGAGTCAATTCAGCAAGTCCCAGCAAATCCTTACGTTTAAACATAATAACCTCCTTCTTTGAAAAAGCTCCCCATAAAGGGAAGCTTCAATTAGGACTCGTTTGGTAAAACAAGATTTAAGAGAATACCGGCTAAAGTGGCATATCCCACCTTGCCTGTACCTACGCCAAGTATTAAAATTACCGCAACAATAATCAGGTTACGGGTAGATGAGAGATCTGATTTAGCTTCGATCATCGTCCTGATTCCGGCAGCTGCAATCATGCCAAAGAGAAGGATACAAATTCCGCCCATGACGGAAGAGGGAATACTCTGGAGAGTGGCAGACAGTTTACCGATCAGGCTCAGGCAGATAGCAATAATTGCGGAAATTCTTATTACCCAGGAACTGTATACTTTGGTAATAGCCAATACTCCAATATTTTCTCCGTATGTGGTGCTGGGCGGACCGCCGAAAAAAGCAGCGACAACAGTTGCCAAGCCATTTCCGAGAAGCACCTTGTCAAAGCCCGGATTTTTAATTAGATCTTTTTCCGTGACATTACCAATGACAAAAATATGGCCTAAGTCCTCAATGATTGTGACAAAGGCAATCGGGGCAATAGCCAAAAGTGCTGCTGCCGTAAACTCCGGCACAGGAAAATGAAATGAGGCGAAGGAAAACACCTGTCCGGCAAAATCTTGGGCATATGCAGCTGTAGGGTTGGATAACCATGGTGCCACAGCAATCCCAGATAAGTCTATAAGCTGTTGATCTTTCACTGCAAGTCCCATTTCCTGTATTTTAGGCAGCCAGCCGGCATACTGAACAATAATCGAGAAGACATAACCTGAGATAATTCCGAGAAGAATAGGAATCACCTTAAATAAGCCTCTCCCTACAATACTGAAAAGAATAGCTGATAGAAGCGTGAAGATCGCCACTACCCAGTTGGTAGCCGCCATATCACTAACCGCTGTTTTGGCTAGCGCCAGTCCGATGATAATCACCACCGGCCCTACCACTACGCTGGGTACATATTTATTAATGAATCCAGAGCCAAAAGCTTTGATGATTAAAAAGATTATCAAATAAACTAACCCGGCAATCATCGCACCGCCCATTGCTTGTCCAATTGAATGCTTTTCTGTGACGAAAAGTGCCAAAGGAGCAATAAAAGCAAATGAGGAACCAAGATAAGCCGGTACTTTTCCTTTGGTAAAAAAGTGAAAAATCAAGGTGCCGATTCCGGACGTTAAAAGAGCAACTGAAGGGGACAACCCGGTTAAAAAGGGAACCAAAACGGTAGCACCAAACATTGCAAAAACATGCTGCAAAGCTAAGGGGAACGCCTGGCTAAAAGGTATCCTTTCATCAATCTGGATAATTTTACTGTTCATGCTTTACCCTCCATGTCAAATGTTTTTTGTCATTGATAATAAAAAAGCCTTACCGTTTTCGGTAAGGGCATAACTTTCCGACTCCGCCCTTACCAGCCTCACAGGACTGATTTAAAGTGTTGCGTCGGTATTTTCATTTATGATTACTTTGTCTTCGCCGTCAGTCTCCTTAACATGAACGGCAACGATTTCCTTGCGTGAACTGGGGACATTTTTCCCTACGTAATCAGGCCTAATGGGCAACTCCCGATGCCCCCGGTCTACCAATACCGCCAACTGAATGCTGGCCGGGCGTCCAATGTCAAAAATAGCATCTAATGCCGCCCGTGTCGTCCGCCCTGTATAAAGCACATCATCTACAAGGACAACAGTTTTTCCGGTAATGTCAATTGGTAAATCGGTATTATGCAATACAGGATGGTAAGAAAGAGTGGTTAAATCATCACGGTATAGTGTAATGTCAATAACACCAATGGGAATACTTTTTCCTTCTATCTCCAGCACCTTTTTCACTAGGCGCTCCGCTAGTGGTATTCCCCGTGTCCGGATCCCCACAAGGCAGATATTATCTACCCCTTTATTTTTTTCAATAATCTCATGGGCGATCCGTGTCAAGGCCCGTCTCATCCCATCCTCGTCCATAATCTGAGCCTTTTCAATCATGGGCACCATTAATCACCTCGATATATTAATAAAACCTGCTCGTTAGGCTTGAGCAGGTTGAAATAAACACCATAAAAGTGCATATGTCTTCCTTCAAAGCCTCACCGGGCTTCTTTAAAGGCTGTTTTATTATCATCACTATTCTAGCGGAAATTTTTCCATTCGTCAACCATCAATTCCTCAATTTCTGTAATAATTCCTCGAAATATTTAGGCAGTGGGGCGGTAAACTCCATGTACTCGCCTGTCCGGGGATGATGAAAACCTAATACCCGGGCATGAAGCGCCTGCCCCTTTAGGCCTAAATTCTCCTTCTTCTGTCCATAAAGGGGGTCACCGGCTACCGGATAGCCTAAGTAACTCATATGAACCCTGATTTGGTGAGTCCGTCCTGTCTCCAGTCTAACCTCCACCCAAGTAAAGCCTTGAAATCGCTCCAATACATGATAGCGGGTAACCGCATGCCTTCCGTTTTTCAATACGACCGCCATCTTTTTCCGCTGAACAGGATGACGCCCGATGGGGGCTTCAATTATTCCGGCCGGTTCCGCCATCACACCGCACACAATTGCATGGTAAACTCGAGTAATGGTATGTGCTTTGATCTGTTCGGCCAAATTCATATGGGTAAGATCATTCTTCGCTACTACCAACAGTCCGGATGTGTCTTTGTCAATCCGGTGGACAATCCCCGGGCGCAAAACGCCGTTGATCCCGGACAAATCCTGGCAGTGATAGAGAAGGGCATTGACAAGCGTTCCCTGCCAATTTCCCGCCGCCGGATGCACCACCATGCCTTGGGGTTTATTGACAACGATCAGGTCATGGTCTTCGTAAATAATTTCAAAAGGAATTTCTTCTGCTTTTACCTCCAGTTCTTTTGGCTCCGGAAGAGAAATTTTGATTTCATCTCCCATTTCAATTGTATAATTCGGCTTAACCGCTGTGCCGTTAACAAGAGCCTCTCCCTCTTTAATCAATTTCTGGATCCGGGACCGGGAAAGCTCAGGCAAGTGGGAAACTAAAAATATATCTAGTCTTTTTCCTGTCTCCGAATCCGACACAATTAGATTCGTATCTTGCACTGAATCCATCACTGTTCTTCCTCCACCCCAAGATGTGCACTCTTTTTTTCAGGCTTCAAAAGCTGCCAGCAAATCAACGCCACCCCGATGCAAATAAAACTATCTGCAATATTAAATACCGGCCAGAACCGAAAATCAAGAAAATCTACCACTTTTCCTATACGAAGACGGTCGATCAGATTACCGACAGCTCCCCCACACTGGAGAGCGATCCCCAGGCCTAGGATTAAATCTTTCCGCCCAAATTTATAATAAAAGTAGACGGACAAGATAACCGCAACTATGGTAACAATGATGAAAAATGAGGTGCGGTAAGCCAGGAGGCTAAACGCCGCCCCGGGATTTAAGACATAAGTGATATGAAAAATATCGGGAATTATCGGTACTGATTGGAGTTCAGCCAAATTAGACTGGATGATAAATTTACTCGCCTGGTCGGCAACAAGTACCGCAAAAACAATAACAAAAAACATTTTTTACCTCTCCTATTGTTTCCAATTCTCGTATAGTTTAACATGAACATCCTTGGGGAACAAGAGTTTTGGAGACCTAGGCCATTATTTCTCATAGGCCGTGCCGTTCTTATCCTTTACATAGGGAACGGCTTCAACGTCCTCAACATAACCGATGTTTTCATCAGCATCATTATAAATATCCGGGTACCCCTCTTCCGCCTGCCCGGGAATATCCTGGGGCGTGTTGGATGTTCCGTAACGGGCTACCGCCTGCCAAGCATCCTCCCCGTCAAATTTAGGATCAACATCGCCGTCTCCAAGTTTCCGATCATACCTCAAATCAAAATGTTCCCCATAAGGAGGCTGGATTACTCCTTCTTCAATTGGCCTCGGAGTACGGTCAGGTACTTCCTCTTCTTTTTTGCAGTCAATACACAAGCCGGCACTTGGCATGGCCGAAAGCCTCTCTTCACTAATCGGCTTGCCGCACCGGTCACAGATGCCGAAGCTCCCCTCATCAATTTTCTCCAATGCTCTATTGACCTGTGCCTGCTCGAGAGCGGCGCTGTCTCTCAAAGATAGATCCTTTCCTCTTTCAAAAAGCTCATCTCCAATGTCTGCAGGATGATTGTCATAAAGAGACAGTTCCCCGATGGATTCCCGCATCGGTTGATCCAGTCCTTGGTTCAATCCCTCTATTCTCTCTGATAAAACCTGTTTTTGATTTTCCAATCGTTCCCGGTAGCCCTTTATTTTTTCCTGATCCATAAATATACCTCCATCGATAATTTGAATTTTTCAAGGCCTGAGACCTTTACTCTCCTGGACATATTGAACCAGTTCGGCAATAAAATCGCCTACCAGCGGTAGGTTTAAAACCATTAACCAGCGCAAAAAGTAAACAACAAGTGCTCCCAAGATCGTAAAACCGATAGCAACCCCAAAACCCCGAGCTATCCCGGAAATAAGATTAAGATAAATCAGCCGGGGAGGATTATTTAACAGTTCCACATACTGAGCCAACTTCATTTTTTCCAGGTATATTGCCAGGTCATCAACTTTTTTCTCAAATGTGTCCTTGCTATTAATCACTTGATATCCCCCATTCTGCATTTAATGTTCCCCCGAGTTTTTAAATATATGAAAAAACGCAGTCATAACGACTGCGCGGTTTCTTGAAAGTACCATTCCTTAGATAGGATATTTAAGTTTTTGAAGCGGAACATTGGCAAGGTACCCTTTCTTTAACGGTCTGCCTAGTTTCTCAAAGCATTGATCGGCGCCGGGATACGCCCCCCTCTTTTAACAAAAATACTGGAATTATAAGGGTTGACAGACATCACCGGTCCTTTGCCCAAGAGTCCCCCAAACTCTACATAGTCTCCTTCTTTCTTTCCGGGAGCGGGAATGATCCTGACAGCTGTAGTCTTGTTGTTGATCATACCAATAGCCGCTTCGTCCGCAATAATGGCGGCAATGGTTTCCGCCGAGGTATCACCCGGTACGGTGATCATATCCAATCCAACGGAACAGACGCAAGTCATTGCTTCCAGTTTCTCAATGGACAGTGCCTTTGCCTCTACCGCCCGAATCATGCCGGCGTCTTCACTGACAGGAATAAAGGCACCGCTTAAACCTCCTACATAAGAAGATGCCATGGAACCGCCCTTCTTCACTGCATCGTTTAGCATGGCTAAAGCGGCAGTGGTCCCGTGAGTGCCGCATTTTTCCAAGCCCATCGCTTCTAAAATATCTGCCACACTGTCACCAATTGCCGGTGTGGGAGCAAGAGACAAATCAACAATACCAAAGGGCACTTGCAAGCGCCGGGATGCTTCCCGACCGACCAACTCACCCATGCGGGTTACTTTAAAAGCAGTTTTCTTAATAACTTCCGCCAAAGTACCAAGATCAGCATCCGGGTATTTTTTTACAGCGTGCAAAACCACTCCCGGCCCACTCACTCCAACGTTTATTACTGCTTCCGGTTCACCAATGCCATGAAAAGCGCCTGCCATAAAGGGGTTGTCTTCCGGCACATTACAGAAAACAACAAGCTTGGCACACCCTAAGCCACCCCGGTCCCCGGTCAATTCCGCCGTCTTTTTGATGACATAACCCATTTCTAAGACCGCATCCATATTAATTCCCGCTTTTGTTGTCCCAATATTAACAGATGAACATACCCTCTCCGTAGTTGCTAATGCTTGGGGAATCGCTTTAATTAGATTTAGGTCACCTTTGGTTGCTCCCTTGTGCACCAGCGCAGAAAAACCGCCGATAAAGTTTACTCCTACATCCTGAGCGACTCGGTCCAATACTTCAGCATACGCCTGATAATCATCAGTATCCGCACTTTCCGCCACCAGAGCAATCGGAGTCACGGAAATTCTCTTGTTGACAATGGGAATACCGTAGTCCGATTCGATGCTCGTTCCCACTTTGACCAAATTCTCTGCCATCCGATATATCTTATCATATATTTTTTTGCAGGCCTTGACCGCATCCGGGCCGGCACAATCTCTTAAATTAATTCCCATGGTGATAGTGCGAACATCTAGGTTCTCCATTTCCAGCATATGTATCGTTTCCAAAATCTCATTGGGATGAATAGTTAATGGCATCCGTCTTCAGCTCCTTTCCCAATTAAAAACTTTCCAACCAAAGGTTTTAGGATTAGATTCTGTGCATAAACTGAAAAACTTCTTCATGCTGCACCGATATTTTCACACCGATCCGTTCCCCTTCTTCGTCCAAACAAGACTTAAGAGCAGCAAGGTCAACATTGGCCCCAGCCATATCACAGATCATCATCATCGTAAAAAAGCCCTGCATAATAGTTTGGCTAATATCTAAAATATTAACATCTGCTTCGGCAAGAGCCGTTGTCACTGCTGCAATAATACCCACTTTATCTTTACCCACAACTGTGACAATTACTTTATCCTTCATAAAAACCCCTCTCCCCATATTGGAATCTAAAAAATTCTAACAAAAAAGGTAATCCTGCAACTAAATGCTACAGGATTATCTTTTAATTCTATTATGCTAAATCCCGGACAACCTCCCGGCAGCGTTTGCACAAAGAGGGATGCTCTTCATCTTCGCCAACCGTTTCACTGTAGGTCCAACACCGTTCACATTTTTCACCCGGTGCGTTATTTACGCCAATGGCAAGAGACAAGTCCTCCGCCTTTTGAGCATTATCGGGAACAGTCTCTCCCACCTGATGCAAGGAAACACTGGAAACAATAAAGATGGTGGCAAGCCTATTTTCCAGCTGTTTTAAAAACTGATAAAGATCTTCCTCCTCGGGGTATAAATCCACTGCCGCATTTAGGGAATGACCAATGGTTTTATTCCGGCGGGCTATTTCCAGCTCTTTGGAAACTTTCTCCCGGACATCAAGAATTTTGTCCCACTTTTCTTCCAATTCATCATTAATATATTTCTCTTCTACAACCGGCATCTCCGTCATCTGGACACTGACTGGCGCATCACCTTCTTTAGGAAGGTAACGCCAAATTTCTTCCGAAGTAAAGGCTAAAATCGGAGTAAGCAAGCGCACCAAGGCATGGATCACATCATACATCACCGTCTGGGCAGCCCGCCTTCCGGCATCTCCCGGAAGGGATGTGTACACCCGGTCCTTGACAATATCCAGATAAAAGGCACTCATATCTACCACACAGAATTTATGAATGGAATGGTAAACAGTATGGAATTCATAATTCCGATAAGCTTTCAGGGTCCGTTCAATCAGCTTTTGCAACTTATGCAGTGCCCATTTGTCCAGTTCATTCATATCTTCGTAACAAACCCGGTCTTTGGAAGGATCAAAGTCATAGATATTGCTGATCAAGAAACGGGCTGTGTTGCGAATCTTCCGATATGCTTCAGAAACCTGCTTCATAATACCCGGTGAATTAGCCAAGTCTCCCCGGTAGTCCGCTGAAGAAACCCAAAGCCGCATCACATCCGCACCCATCTGATCCGTTACTTTCAGCGGGTCAACTACATTCCCCAAAGATTTGGACATTTTTCTTCCCTTTTCATCAACGACAAAACCATGAGTCAGTACTGCCTTATAGGGGGCTTTATCCCGGACAGCTACTGATGTGGACAGAGAAGAATTAAACCATCCTCTGTGCTGATCACTGCCTTCCAGGTAAAGGTCTGCCGGCCAATGCTGGTCTTTACGGGTATCTATCACGGCAAAATGACTTGATCCAGAATCAAACCAAACATCCATAATGTCCGTTTCTTTTGTAAAATCTGTTCCCCCGCACTTATCACATTTCAATCCCGGCGGAACAAGCTCCCCTGCCTCTTTGGCAAACCAAATCTGTGATCCATGTTCTCTAAAGAGGTCTTGAATATGGTGAATAGTGTCATCGTTAATAATTTCATGACCACATTCCTTACAATAGAAAATAGGAATGGGCACGCCCCAGGTACGCTGGCGGGAGATACACCAATCATTGCGGTCGTGGATCATATTCCAAATCCGGTCTCTGCCCCAAGCAGGAATCCATTGCACCTTGTCTATTTCCTCCAATGTGCGCTGACGGAAGCCGTCGATCGACGCAAACCACTGCTCAGTGGCCCGGAAAAGAATCGGGTGTTTGCATCTCCAACAGTGGGGATACTGGTGTCTAATCATTATCAGTTTCAACAGCGCACCTTTTTCATCCAATTCCTGCACCACCGCCTTATTGGCTTGATCGGTTGTCATGCCTTGGAATTGGGCACCTTCTGCCGTAAAGATTCCTTTGTCATCGAGAGGAGAAAGAACCGGCAGATTATATTTCCGGCCAACCTCAAAGTCTTCCGCGCCATGACCGGGTGCGGTGTGCACACAGCCGGTTCCGGCTTCAAGTGTGACATGTTCACCTAAAATCAGCAGTGATTCCCGATCCATGATGGGGTGACTGCAGGTAATATATTCAAGCTCATTCCCTTTAAACTCCTTGAGGACGGTGGCATTTTCTTTGTCCACTTCTTTGATAAATGTTCCCAATAATTCTTTGGCGACCAGAAGTTTTTCCCCGTCTACTTCCGCCAAAACATAGATAAAATCAGGATGCAGACAGATAGCAACATTGGCAGGGATAGTCCACGGTGTCGTTGTCCAGATAACCACTTTAGTTTCGGTGTCCAGTACTCCTTTGCCGTCTTTCACAGGAAATTTTACATAGATAGATGGGGATTTGACATCATCATATTCCACTTCCGCCTCAGCAAGAGCAGTCTCACAATCCGAACACCAATAAACAGGCTTCAGTCCTTTATAGATGTAGCCCTTCTTTGCCATTTCACCAAAGACACCAACCTGCACCGCCTCATAATCAGGAGTAAGTGTGATATATGGGTGCTCCCAATCTCCCCTGACCCCAAGGCGTTTAAACTGCTCCCTCTGGATATCTACATATTTCAAAGCATAGTCGGCGCACCTTTTACGAAACTCTACTGTGCTGACCTTATCCCGTTTTAATCCCAGGTCCTTAATGGCTCGTTGTTCAATAGGGAGTCCATGGGTGTCCCAGCCTGGAATATATGGCGCATCAAAGCCATCCATTGATTTAAACTTTACGATAATATCCTTCAGAACTTTATTTAAGGTATGGCCCAAGTGGATATCCCCATTGGCATAAGGAGGTCCATCATGCAGAATGAATTTCGGCTTACCCTTGGTCC
>JAQVXR010000087.1 GCA_028709045.1 Desulfitobacteriaceae bacterium
CCATCCATTGATTTAAACTTTACGATAATATCCTTCAGAACTTTATTTAAGGTATGGCCCAAGTGGATATCCCCATTGGCATAAGGAGGTCCATCATGCAGAATGAATTTCGGCTTACCCTTGGTCCGTTCCTGAACCTTATTGTAAAGATCAATTTCCTCCCAGAATTTCATAATTTCCGGTTCCCGCTTGGGCAGATTACCCCGCATGGGAAAATCCGTCTGGGGTAAATTGAGGGTTTTGGCATAATCCATAATCTATTCTCCTCTCTAATAACAGCACCTTTTATCATAAATTAACATTGCTTTCTAAATATAAAAATCCTTCCATCCTGGTTAGGGACGGGAAGGATCCGCGGTACCACCCTATTTGCATCTTGTATCATAAATATAAGAAGCCTCTCTTTCGGATAACGGCCGAAAAACCGGGTGAACTTACTGCTATTTCAGAACACCGCTCCCGGGTGATCATTTCGACAGTTTGAAAACCGGCTCTCACCATCCCGGAATCGCTGAAATCTTACCTGTCTACTTATCCCAGTCATCGCTTTTACCATGCTTTTTATCCTTTATTATATATACAGTAAATGAAAAAAGTCAACTATAGCCGCAGTTTGCTTTTAACTTCTTCAGAAGTTATTCCGACAACCTGAATTGTTTTTTGGCGGGATGTCAGCCCTGAGACAATAGTAACTCCCTTCTTCGGTACCCGAAAAAAATCGGCAAAAAACTTAATCACTGCATCATTAGCCGCCCCGTCAACCGGCGGCGCCGTTATTCTTAGTTTCAGCGCATCACCGATCAGGCCCGCCACTTCATTTTTCGCCGCCCGGGGCTGGACTTTGATATTAAAAATTACTCCATCCCCTATATCCTTCACCTCAAACACAGCCCCTCACCTCCTAAACCAGAAATCCTAAACAAACCGGAAAACCTTAATAAAAAGTCTCCCTTTTTGTGAGGGCCCGGTTAATTCTCCCACCTGCAGCCGACCCCGCCCCTGCCAGGAAATCCGATCATCTGTCTTAAGCCTAAAAGAAGGATCGTTAATGGTTTTATAGTTTACCCGCACTCTGCCACCTTTAATTTCAGGAAGTGTTTTGGTGCGAGAACAACTGAAGCCAATACCTAAAACAGCATCCAGCCTGGGAGAAGCCACAGTTGCCTTTATTTCTTTGTAATTCATTGGAGGTAACACCAGTTCTTCGGGACTAATCTCAACAGCCCGGATAGGTACTTGATTCACCTTGGTCCAGTTAGCCAGTAAATAGTGAACGATATCCTTGTCTGTTATTAACTGGCAACCGTCCTCCAGTACTATTATATCTCCAAATTTTTCCCTTGTTAAACCTAACCCTAAGAGAGAACCCAGATAGTCCCTGTGACTGACCTGCCGAAATTTAAAATTACCTTCCACACGAATAAACCCAAGTTGAAAGTCGACGACATCAAAGTAATCTGGATAAATAGCAATCCGCGCCCGTTCCGCCTGGTCATAACCACCATGCACGTGAAAAGACATTTCAGAGAGACCCTTAAGCAAATCCGAACTGATTTGAAGGTAATAAGGATCAAAAAAGCCGGTCAATTCCACATCTCGGTGGCGAAAGGCTCTTTCCCAACGTTCGAGAAGCCTAATCATGGCCTGACGCACTTCAGGATCTTTCAAATGTGCGAGGCGTTTTTCCCTGTCAACATACATAAAAACAGCCCTACAGGAACAGCCTTAGTACAGCTCGCTCAATAAACTGTAAAACAAGGATGGCAATAATCGGCGACCAGTCAATAGGCATTCCCGGTCTGGGTGGAATCAACCGTCTAAAAGGCTTCAGGACTGGTTCGGTTATCTCATAAATAAACCGAATCACCGGATGGTAAGGATCATGCCTAATCCATGATAATAATACTCTGGCAATAATCAGCCAATTTAATACCTCAAAGGCTGTACGCACAACATAAAATAATGTCATCTTTTTCCTCCTAATCTGAACCAAGTTCCTTAGAGCGTTGGGCTGCTGCCATCACAGCATCCATAAAAGCTACTCTTACTCCCGCTCTTTCTAAAACATGGAGGCCAGATATAGTTGTCCCGGCAGGTGTAGTAACTTTATCCTTTAAAACAGCCGGGTGTGTTTTTGTTGTTTCTACCATAGCGGCCGCACCCATCACTGTCTGTACAGCTAAATCCTGTGACAGATCCCGGGGCAATCCTGCCCTCACACCGGCATCCGAGAGAGCCTCTATTACTAAATATATATAAGCAGGTCCGCTACCTGATAACCCGGTCACTGCATCCATTAATCGCTCCGGCAGCACATGAACTTTGCCCACTGCCTCAAGAATTGTGATCGTCCATTCTCTATGGATATCTGTAATATTTTCCGAAAAGGTAACTGCCGAGACACCTTTCCCAATAAGGCAAGGAGTATTAGGCATCACCCGAGCAACACTTACTGTGTCGGGAAGATATTTATAAAGTTTGGCGACGGAAACTCCGGCGACAACGGATATTACCAGTTTATTTGACAAAAACGACTCTCTTAACTCAGAAAGAGCCTCGTCAAATGTTTGAGGTTTGACCGCAATAACAATGATGTCACATTCCTGAACCAGCTGCCGGTTACTCAAGCAAGTATTGATCTGATATGTTCCTTTTATATACTGCAGTCGCTCTTCGTTGACATCGCTTGCATACAAATTCCCCATCGGTACCTGCCCGGTTTTCTCCAGACCGGAAATAAAAGCTTCACCTAATGTGCCGGCACCAATAAAGCCAATTTTTCCATTAGTCACGTAAAATCCTCCGCTTTATTTTTTTGTCCAGGGCATTAATTTGGAAATGGATGTCTCCTTTTCATCTTCCAAAATCCGCCCAACTACATCTACATTTGAAGTAGCAAAAAGAAAAGTGCTAAAAGCTACCTTTTGCACCGAGCCATCCAAGGCAAAAACCGCACCACTTAAAAAATCCACCATGCGCTGGGCTTCTTCCTTATCCGCTTCTTCCAGATTTACAATTAAAGAACGACGCTCTTTAATCTGCCTGGTAATGGACTCAGCCTCATCAAAAGACTTAGCTTTCACCAGCATCACTGTAGTAGGACGTTGAGTAGGTAATCCTACCAAATTATTTTTTTTGGTCCTATTAAAGCCGTCCCTCTCTGCCGGCAGCACATCACGTTCCTCCATTACCTCTTCCTCTTCTTCCACTTCTACTCCAAGTACACCTAAAAATTTGTCCACTATTCTACTCAATTTGTAATCCCCCTTTCAAATCTGCCGCGGGTCAACTACCACTTATGTTCGTTCGGCATACTTAACCTAAAAAATGACAATACTGCTTTATCTTTTGATTCAAACGCTTCTTTGACCAAAAATGGCACTGCCGACCCGGATGATATTAGCCCCTTCTTCTACCGCCACCTGGTAATCATTGGTCATACCCATGGAAAGATAATTCATATCTACTCCGGATAAACCCTGGGAAGACACTTCATCTCTTAATTCACGCAAACAGCGAAAAATCGGCCTGACTTCTTCCGGTTCCGATACAAAAGGGCCAATAGTCATCAAGCCTTGAATATGTATATTGGGCATCACGGAAACTTCTTTAATAAAATCCATCGTTTCCTTCGGGGCAATCCCAAATTTAGTATCTTCATCTGCCACATTCACCTGTACCAAAACAGGCATCCGCCGTCCCGCCTGCCCTGATCTTTTATTAATTTCCTTGGCTAAAGATATACTGTCTAATGAATGGATCAACGCAACTTTATCAACAATATATTTAACTTTGTTGGTCTGCAGGTGACCAATTAAATGCCAGCTCACGCCTTTTTCCACTTGGTCAAATTTTTTCTCCAATTCCTGAACACGGTTCTCTCCAACGGCTGTTATTCCGCAGGCTACAGCCTCATTTATCCGGACCGGGTCTACCGTTTTGGTGACAGCAAGAAGCAACACATCTTTAGCTGCAAAAGAGCTTTTCTGTGCTTCTTGAATATTTTTTTTAATATCTTGAATTGCCTTTTCGATTTGTGACATATTCATCCCCCCAGTCAAAAAGAATTCGCGATAAAAAAGGGCTTTCCTGCTTTTTACTCTGGCATCAAAGCACCTAAACTACCTCTAAAAAACTTGTTTACAAAATACGTTGTCCTTCCTTAACCAGGGAAGGGTTAATAATATATTGGTCTCCTACATTCAAACTGTCCACAACAGCCTGATCATTAATTATCCCTTTTACCTCCACCTCTGTCCATTTTGCAATACCTTTCCTAGGGATGATAACTCCATCCCGGTTTTCTTTTTTGATTAGAGCTTCCACGGGAAGAATAATTCCTTGAAATGATAACGGCACTATATCTATAGAAACAAATCTGGTTTTTAAATCCAGATCTTCAAAGTCGATAATTTCCAAAATCAAATAGATACCGGATGCATCGGTTTTTATGTCGGATACTATAGTGCGCCTCCTAATTTGTTGGGAAAAACTCACTGTGAGAGAATCGTCTTTCTTAGGTAAGTCCCTTAAAGAACCGGGAGGCAGCTTTATATAAAGGTAAGGATACACCAAATTATCTACAATTTTAACAACCGGCTTTCCGCTTTCAATCTGAGTAACAGGGGCAACAGTTTCCTGATTCTTGTCCAATAAAAGAGAAAGCTTTTCTGTATCTAAGTCTGAAAGCAGATCGGCTGTTAATACACCTTCCAGCCCGTCAGGGCTATATGATACAAGACCGGGCACGGGAGCCTTGACAGCAATTCTTACCTTGTCTCCGCTCGCTGTGGATTTTTCCGTTGCCACATATCCAATAATCTGCCCGACACCTACCTTTTCCCATTCGGCAACCTGAGGCACAAAAGTGCCTGCTGCTTGTGGCGTAACTACCCTTTCCTCTCTGATAACCACCGCATTGGCCGGTACTTTTTCTTCCAAAATACCCACTTCTGCGGTACCATATTTTATCATGTGCTTAATTATAACATTTTTTGCCGAATCAAAAAAAATCCAGCCAAAAAATATTACCACAAATATAAGCAATATCTTTTTATTTCTGCTTCTTATTCGCTTACGCCGTTCCAATCTTGAACTGCGTATACCTGGTCCTAAAGACTGATTCATATGATGATTAACTCTCCCCCGCGAGCATAATCAATGACGCCTGACGTCCCGTTTTCCCTCGATCTTTCCGGTAAGAGAAAAAAATGTCATGACAACAAGCCGTACATAAAGAACTTACTGTTATATTATCCGATCTGATACCGGCCCTAAGCAATTGTTCATAGTTAGCTCTTTGTAGATTGAGTTTCCATTTGTCCTCTTCTTCTTTTTCAAAAAGAACCTTATGGTAATCAAACCTTTCGGCAAACCGCTGATAAACATGGCTATCTACTTGGTAACAGCAGGGCCCGATAGAAGGGCCGACAGCGGCCAAACAGCAGTCCAGACCAGTTCCAAAGTTTTCCGACATTGCCCTCAGAGTATGTACACCGATTTCTTGAACAGTTCCTTTCCAACCGGCATGAGCAAGTCCAATCGCTTTATGTTCCGGATCTAAAAAAAACAAGGGTACACAATCCGCATAATAGGAACTCAACACGATTCCGGGGCTGTTGGTAATCAGAGCATCAGTACCGGTTATAGCAGTGTCCAGTGAGGCTCCGCCTTTACCTTTATCTTTAACAGTTACAACATGAACTCGGTTCCCATGCACCTGTGACCCGGCAACCAACCGGTCCGGAGAAGATCCCAACATTGAAAGAACCTTATTCCGGTTTTCCCGGACACAGTCCGGGTCATCACCAACATGAAAGGCCAGATTTAGGGAAGAGTAATCACCGAAACTAACTCCCCCTCGGCGGGAAGTAAAACCGTGTTTTACCAAACCAGTTTCAGTAAATGACGGAATGGTAAATATCAAGATATCATCAATCTGTTTTCGGACAAATCCCATATGTTTCAAGCCTTCCCCATAAACCTTACTGGTTATTATATCACCTGCCGAATAATGGTACAACTAATGATCCCTTTATCATTCGTCGATTTTTGCGCTTTTTACTCCCCGGTTTCCAATATTCATTTTGGCACATCTTTCATTGTCTCAATCTTTCAGGTCTAAAACATTTCTTCATCCATAAACATTTTCCCCGGGTTCAAAACTCCCTTAGGGTCGAAGACTTCTTTCACCTTTTTCAAGGTTTGATAACCTGTCTCACCCATCTCCATTTTTAAAAATGGCGCTTTCATATAGCCGATTCCGTGTTCTCCTGAAAGAGTACCGCCAAGGCTTACCGCAGCATTAAACAGCTCGCTCACGGCCTTTTCCACCCGCTCCATCTCTTCTGAGTTTCTTTTATCCGTAAGAATATTGGGATGGAGGTTTCCGTCTCCGGCATGACCGAAGATAACCATCTTCAACTGATATTTTTTGGCAATCTCCCGTAACCGGACAATCATTTCCGGAATTTTGCTGCGCGGGACGGTGGCATCTTCACCAATTTTTGTAGGGTTGATTTTACCGCAAGCACCGGAAATAGATCTTCTCGCTTTCCAAAGACGATCCGACTCTTCTTTGGTGGATGCCGTCTCCACTTCAACTGCGCCACATTCCAAGCATATTTGTTTCACCTGTTCCAACTGCTTGGCAACTTCATATTTGGAGCCATCTACTTCCAGAAGAAGAAAAGCGTCTTTCTCTGTATCCAGTCCGATCTTCAAAAAATTTTCCACCGCTTGAATCGTCGTTCGGTCCATAATTTCCAGGGTTGTAGGAATGACACCGTTTTTTATAATACTGCTCACCGTCTTTCCCGCATCAATCACCTGATCATATTTCGCTAAAAGAGTCTGCTTATGCTCAGGATTATCAATCAGGCGAAAAATAATCTTAGTGATAATTCCCAAAGTGCCCTCCGATCCGGTAAGAAGCAGGGGCAGATCAAACCAGCCCGTCTCTCCGTCCACCATATTTCCTACATTGAGGATTTCTCCATCCGGCAGGACAAGCTCCAATCCCATAACATAATCCTTGGTCACTCCGTATTTGACTCCCCGTGGTCCTCCCGCACACTCGGCCACATTGCCGCCTAAGGTGGAGCTTTTGCTGCTCGCCGGATCCGGCGGGTAAAAGAGGCCTACCTTTTCCACAGCCTCAGCAAAATCATTAGTGTACACACCCGGTTCTACTATGGCATACTTGTTTCTCATATTAATTTCTATAATTTTGTTGAATGCCGTCATCTCCAAAACGATACCGCCCTTTAAGGGCACTACCCCGCCGGAAAGGCCTGTCCCGGCCCCCCTGGGGACTACGGGAACACCGTAAGCGCCGGAAATTTTCATGATATTTGAAACCTCCGATACATCATGAGCTTTTACCACCGCATCGGGGAGTCTCTCCTGAAAGGTACCATCATAGGAATAAGAAATCAAAGATTCCATATCCGTCTTGACACGGCCCCGGCCTAAGGTCTCCTCCAGTTCCCGAAGAATTTTCAGATCAAGCATTAGATCACCCCCTGTTTCCGGTAGCTCTCAGCTAAAAGCTCTATCGTATGCCTCACCGGAATATTTAAACCACTTTGAAAAAGCCCGTCTTCAATATGCATTCGGCAGGCGGAACATCCAGTCAAAACAATATCAGGTTTCACTTCACCAATACTTTTCACCTTTTTATTATTGATGTCTCGTGAAACTTCATAATAACTTAGGTTGAACGACCCTCCGGAACCGCAGCAGTTATCGGCATGGGACATCTCGATAAACTTAATCCCCGGAATTGCCTTAATTAGATCCCTGGGCTCCTTAGATATCCCCTGACCCCTGTTTAAATGGCAGGGATCATGATAGGTAACGGTCTTTTCCACTCGACCGAAATTATTATTTAATTCAATTTTCGACAAAAACTCAGAGATGTCATAAGATTTTTCCGCCAGCTTTTTTGCCACGGGCAGCATCTCATCATCTTCCTCCAGTATCGTCTGAAACTCATGCTTCCAGGCCACCCCGCCGGAAGCACAGCCGGCAACTATCGCATCAACATCCAGATCGCAGAAAGCGGTCAGGTTCTGCTTTACCAGCAAACGGCCGGTCTTGAAATCACCTGAAGTAAAAATCGGAGTTCCGCAGCACTGCTGCTTCTTAGGTGTTACCACCTCAATGTCGTTTGCCCTTAAAACATCCACCAGTGCCAACCCGGATTCAGGGTAAACATAATTCATCATGCAGCCGGTGAAAAAAGCCACTCTCATTTTAGGCTTGTCTATCTTGACCACTTCAGGCAGCATACTGCGCAGGGGACGCTTGGCAAGAGTGGGAATGATCCTCCGCTGGTTAAACCCTGCCACAGGAATGGGAAAACGAGGTATTCTGCCGTTTCTGTCCGGCAGCCCTTTAAAAACCAATCCCTGAAAGAAAGCGCCGAAACGGAGGCTGAAATCAAAAATATTTCGGTACTTTAGCCAGGTAAAAGCCATCCTCTTTACCTTGGAAAGC
Organism: Desulfitobacteriaceae bacterium; assembly: GCA_028709045.1. Classification (GTDB taxonomy): domain Bacteria; phylum Bacillota; class Dehalobacteriia; order Dehalobacteriales; family Dehalobacteriaceae; genus JAQVXR01. The sequence continues at coordinate 8,500 of JAQVXR010000087.1, forward strand.
CCTTTTTCTTCAGCCAGATAATTTCTCATTTCCAGAAAAACTCTGTCGGTTTTCACCCCGGAGGGACAAGACGCAGTACATGCTTTGCACATCAAGCACATAGACATTCTTTGGGCCAGCCCGTCAGTTAAATTAATTTTATTATTTAAATAAGCATCCACAAGCCGCATTTTGCCTCGGGCCACATAGCTTTCGTCATCAACACTCTGAAAAACCTGGCAAACGCTACGGCATGTCCCACACTTAATACATTTGGCCAGTTCATTTTCCCAAATTTCTTGCCGGTGCTTGCTCATCTCTATTTCCCCTCCCCCCAAAGGTGTTTTGTAATCTATCAGCTAATATCTTAAAGAGCGGGTTTTCCATATGATATCGGCGATCATAATACCAGTTGGTGGCACCATTCAATCCCTTTACAATCCGCACCAGCTTTTGATATATTTTTTCGTCAGCAACATCTTCCGGCAGCATGACATTAATTGTCCCCTGCACCGGGTTTCCCCACATACCAAGGGAAACACTGTTATGAAAGGCATCAAGCAATCGTCCCAGCTCTTCCGGCAAAATCTTAAAGCAATCAAGCCAGTAGGAGTTTTTCCTCAACTGGGAAATAAGCTTCCAAATTTTCGCCTGATCACCATCCTCTAATAATGAAATATCTATTTTAATTTCCTGGACAATTTCCGCTAATTTTATTAAATCTTGCTCTACCTTTTCTTTTATCCCAGAAAAGCCAAGCAGTACTTCCACCGGTTTCATTTGTCGGACATCCCAAAAGCAGGAGACAGCCGGCACAACTTTGTTACCACTCATTTTGTTCAACAACATCTGAAGCTTATCAGAGCCTGACATATTTAATAAATAAAAAATATGGGTTTCTTCCTTGGGCAAAAGTTTTAAAGTAAAGGCAGTAGGCATGCCGATTGTATCTCTGGAACTAATAAACAGCCTGGTCAAGTCATATCCAGTCACATTTTTCACTGTCTTCCCGCCTGTTTTTAAGATCTTACCGTCTGCTAAAAGAACTTCCAGCCCCATGACATGATATTTTGGCAGACCATATTTTTGCCCCGTTAAAGAACCAAACTGTTCTTGATACATTTCTCCGATAGTCAGGTCACTTTTATCAGGGGTATAAGGAGCAAACATCAATCCTTTCGCCGCTGCATATTCATCCAGTTCCCCAAGAGTAACCTTTCTATCCACCTGGACAATCAAATTCTCCATATCAATATCAATCGTTTTCGATTCACACATTGACACTTTTAATCACCTTTCTTCCTAAAATGGAAGTTCTCCTACTTTCTTATATTTCTAGTATCGTTTCTAAAGATTTTATCATAGAAATGCAGTACCCAAATACTTTTTTACATTTAACTTAAATATTGTATTTTAATTTTTCAACTTTAAATTTTTAAATCCTTTTTTATTACAACCAAAGCACTTATTCGTCTCACCCGCCACAACTTTTTCTGTTTTTAAAACACAGATAAAAAATAAACGAAGTTCTTGAGGAACCCCGTCTGTTTTCAGCTATTCATTTTTCAAATTCAATTCTACTCCATTAAAATTATTGGGCTAAATTTTCATCACATTTATCAAGTTTCCATTTACTACTTTATATTTAGTTTTCTTATTTTGTAGTAAAGAGTGCTACGGGGAATACCCAGTTTCTTTGCAGCTTTTGATTTATCCCCATGACAGCTTTCCAAAGCCTGAAGGATCGTTTCTTTTTCGGCCCGATCAGTAATATTAGTTAA
>JAQVXR010000088.1 GCA_028709045.1 Desulfitobacteriaceae bacterium
CTTTCTTTCTCAACTTAATTAGCTTTTCTTTGTCCATGTGATTGATAGATTAAAATTATATCATTAGTCTACCAGTTTAATGGACAAAGGTGAAACGGGGTGTTACCCTTTCATCCCAATATTAACCCTTATCCTTTAAAAAGTAGAGAGGATATAGTGAAATGGTCTTTTCTGGTTTGAATGTATATATTTAAATAGTCTATAATTATCCGAATGTATTTTTTATGTTATCCAATAGAAATAGTCTTTTCCTTTAAGTACATTTTACTCTTTAGGCATTCCAGTAGATCTCTTTTTTCCTGCTTTGTTCCTTCCAATAGTATATATTTGGCATAGTTCTTCACATTCACATCTGTTGCTTTGGTATTTGTCTCTTTGCCTCCTATTATATAGTTAAACTTCTGAAACCTTTCAATTTCTTTCTTGATTTTTTCTGTTGTCTTTAACTTATCAATATCTACTTTATCAATAAATTCGACCATCTGGTTTATTAAATCTTCCTCCCGGATAGCAGATTCCTTGCAGTTTCTGTCTTTTCCGCAAGTACAATGGTAATAGACATATCTATGGATATTGCCATTTTTTTGATGCTTAAACTTCTCCTCAGCACATATTCCCGATCCGCAACTTCCGCAATAGAGAAGCTTGGTAAAAGCAAAGTCTATGGTTCCGGGATGTCTTTTGGGAGCGACACTCAGTTTTTCTCTTACTCTTAGAAATAGTTCTTTGGAGATAATCGGATCATATCCACCTTTGTAAAACTTGCCACTTCTAACCGGATATTCAAATTCGCCATAATAATATGGGTCTGCCAGTATCCTGTAAATCATACTCAGGGTAATTTTCTTTCCCTTTTTGGTTCTGAAATGTTTTTCTTCGTTGAGATAGTGATGCAAGTCTCTGCCACTATAGTTCTCATATGCAACCAGCTCAAACGCTTTTACAATAAGAGGAGCTCTCTCTGGATCTATAAATACTTTCTTTTCTCCTTTGTCTGCATATTTATCATGGATATATCCAAGCGGGGCGGGTCCTGGTCTCCAGCCTTTTTCACATTTGGCTCTGAGCCCTCGCTTCACGTTCACTCCTTTATGGTCGTTTTCCAGTTTTGCCTGCGATCCTAAAATCATCAATAGAAACTTTTCATTAGGATTGTTACCAAACCTTTGTCCATGAGTTCGTATTTCCGATATCTTGCCTTGATCCATTAAATCTACCAACGCTCCCAAATCTCCAGCGTTTCGACTCAGTCGATCAGGTGCCCAGCAAAGTATGCCATTAAACATGCCTTCTCTTATATCCATGAGAAGTTGATTGTATACAGGTCTTTGCCCTGAATCTTTGGCCGAGTGACTTTCTCTCCTTATCTCTGCCACATTGATGTTTTCTGCCTTTGCCATATCTAGCATTTCTTTGATCTGTGAATCAATAGAAAGGGCTTGGAGTTCGTCTGATTCGGTTGATTTTCTGGCGTATAGGCAGTATCTAATAGGGGAGGACAATCCTTCTCTTTCTTGTATTTGGTTTTGTAGTTCCATGTTTATTCGTTACCTTGTTACAACCATATTAATGACGCGACCCGTTCTCGTAGTCCAGAGCAGACAGTAGATAAACTGTTGGTAACTAAGACTTCGCAAAAATCAATATTCGAGCTATTATTTGCTGGACATCTAGATGTTTTTAGTCTAAAATGATAATTGACAATTGATGGCTGAAAGGCCGAGTTACCTAAACCCAAATTTTGTATTTGGGCATGGTGCTTTAAAACCCAACGAAGACACTGACCTCCACGTTCAGCGACTCTTCGTTGGGTCATGCCTGGAAACGGGCATGGGGCCGCAAGGCCTAGCTGGCGTGGAGACTTTTGTATCTCTACGACCAGCTTTCCAGCTGGTTTTTATTTATTAATCATAATCATTAAAACAATGAACGAGGAAACGAAACAGTGTCCCAAGTGCAAAGAAGAAGTTTTAAAAGATGCGAAAAAATGCAAGCATTGCAGTGCGGATTTAAGAAACTGGTTTATGCGTCACAAGATTATCTCTGTATTTCTGATTCTTATGTTTATCGGTATCATGGGTAGCGGAAGCAATCCAAATAACACCAATAATGGGCAAACTTCAAATGGTATCCAAAACGATACTAAAGCAGAAGAAAAAACTGGCAAAATAAATGAAACTATTTCTGTAGGAAATTTCAGCTATAGGGTGCAGAAAGCGGAACAGGCCCAGTCGGTTGGCAATCAGTATATTAATCATGATGCCTCTGGAGTTTATGAAATCGTATTCTTAACGCTTAAAAATAACGATAAAGAATCCCGTTACGCCGATAGCAATATGTTTAAGCTCATTGACGATCAAGGCAGATCGTTTGTCGTTTCCACTGAAGCTAATAGTGCTTATTCTATCGCCAATAACAACCAGTACGATCTTTTCTTAAAACAGGCTAATCCCGGTTTGGAAATAAACGGGGTACTTATTTTTGATATCCCCAAAGATGCTAAGGGTCTTAAACTTGAAGTCAGTGGCGGATTCGGTAGTCCAGAAAAAGCATACATTGAACTTAGTTAAGTCGTATTTGAACAATTTAAAAATACCTTCTGTCTTTTTAGGTCAGAGGGTATTTTATTATAAAACGCTTTTAGCATCTAATTGAATATTTTTCTTTTTAGCGCTTATGTTTTTGCCATGTTTTTTCTTTCCCCTGGCGTCAACTGTGCTTAGTATAATCTCAAACTGATTGGAAGACTTATCAAGTTGCTTCAGTCTAATTGTATCTCTAATGTACTCAGGGTGTTTATTGCTAAGAAAGTATTTAATAGCAGCAAGATTTCCTTCTTGTACTTTTTTGAATAATTGATATTCTGCAACGTCGCACATACTATCGTTGCCTTTCTTTAGAGCCTCGTCCAGCCGAACTTTGAAGTCGGGATCTTCTTTTTTCCAGCGATAGATATTGGCTTTAGAAATATTGGTTTTTGTGCACACAGCAGAAATAACTGGCATTTCTTCCAGCTTTTTAAGAAAGAGCTCTTTTTGTAGTTTTGCTTTATCTCTTTCCCCAGTCATATCATCAGTTTAGCTTTATGGCTTTAATCCCAGTCAATTTTTCATACCTATCCACAATCGTCTGGCAATATTCAATATCCAATTCAATCATTAAACATTTTCTTTTAGTTTGTTCGCAGGCGATTAAAGTACTTCCTGAACCACCAAAAGGATCATAGACGATGTCCCTGACCTTTGTGCTGTTTAGGATTATTTTTCGAAGAAGCGGTATCGGTTTCATCGTAGGGTGGAGCTTGCTTTTGTTAGGTTTAGGTGCAAAGAGGATGCTTTTATCTTGGGCCTTATGAAAAACGTGTCCGCCCAGCCAGCCGTAGGCTATCAGTTCGTGCTGGGGGAGATAATCTTTTCTTCCTAAAACTGCATTGTTTTTAATCCAAACCAGAAGCTGAGAGAAATATATCCCGATATCTTCCATTCCTTGCTTCAAAGCTAAAATCATCTTATCGCAATTAAAGATGTATATTGAGTTTTTCTTATCGAGCCTAGATGATACAACGCTTAGCCATTCTTTGGTAAATTTCCTGTAGTCCTCTTCACTTTGAAATTGATCATTTTCTATGGTCTTGGCCTTGGCGATCTTTTGTTTAAAGCCGACCTTACTGTTTACATAATCAATGGCATAAGGCGGATCTGTAAGAATTAGTTGTATTTTATCTCCATTAATTAACTTCTCTACATTATTTCTGTCCTTAGCGTCTCCGCATAACAATCGGTGATCGCCTAGCTGGAATATATCTCCAGCTTTAACTGAGCTTATTTGCTTTTTTATCTGCATATTTTTCGAATCGGTTAATTATTAATTGGCAGAAGATAGGATTCTGCTCCATGATAAAACATCTGCGTTTTAGCTGTTCGCAGGCAATGAGAGTTGAGCCTGAACCACCGAACAGATCCAAAATCGCATCGTTGATTTTAGTGCATCGCCTCAAAGCTTTCTCATGAAGCGTAGGCGGTTTTTGTGTAGGGTGCTCGTATTCTTGCCCAGATATTCGTTTAACAAGCCAGATATCAAACATATCCAGTATGTCGTCTATAGTTCGGTTGCCAGTCTCAATCTCTTTGTTTAAAAGTTCATTTAAATTTTTGATATTAGAAAGATATGGCTTTCCGCGAGTGCCATAAATACAAGGCTCATAGCACTTGTTGAAGGCGATTTGGGGAGTGACATTAAAACCATTCTTGATCCACATACACACTCGTTTGTTACTGATTCCAAGTTCTTTGTATATTTCCTGAAGTAGGCCTATATATTGCTGATCGCAATAATAGAAAATATGCGTGTCCTTTTCTGATACGCTTAAAGCGTTAGAAACGGTTTTGCTTAAAAACTCTCTATATTCATCATCGCTTTTATTATCATTCACATCTCCGCCATACTTTTTCTTTCCGCCAATTCCTTTGTCGTAATTAAGACCGATATTGTATGGCGGATCACAATAAATCATATCTATTTTTTCCTTGCCTACTAATTTATTCACAGCTTCCAGATCAGTTGCGTCTCCGCAGAGAAGGATATGATTTCCAAGGGAGAACATATCGCTAGTTTTGATGTTAGTCTTTTTGATCTTCCCTAATTCTTTTTCGGGGTCAAAATCATCATCCTCTGTTTCCAGAGATTCATCCCAGATACTGGAAAGATCATTGTCATTAAAGCCGACATCGAGAAGTAGGTTCATATCGAACTCTTTCAGAAGTTCCCAGTCCCATTCTCCGGTATTTCGATTGAGCCTTAAATTAAATTCTTTTTCTTGATTTGGAGTTAAATTTACATAAACAACAGGTACATTCTTATATCCCAGCTTTTTTGCAATCTTAAATCTTTGATGTCCGCCGATGATTACATTCTTTCTGGTTTTATATCCATTGACTATCAATGGATCGGCCAGACCGAATTTTTTGATTGATTTGGTTAAATCTTTCTCCTGTTGGTCTGTCATCTTGCGAGGATTGTACTCTGCTTCTTTGAGCAGGGAAGTGGACACTTGCTTGATTGCGATTTCTTTTTTTACCATATATTTATGGAGGATGTTTTGGTTAATAAAAAAGTCCGAGAAAAACCCAAAACACCCTTTTTAAAAAAAGGTATCTCGAACTTTTCTCGGACTTTCACCGGGCATACAGCCCTTGCTTATTTAGTGATTACCGAATGATCTAATAAAGAATATTAGCCACGCGATGGTCGTTCGATATTTAATCGATCTGGATTTTCGCCAAATCATATATCCTGCCTTTGAATGCCTCTTATCTGGCAGCTCATCATTTGCTTATAATGTGCATTATTATTTGAGGCTAACTATATTTTACGCTTTCCGTTATTTACTGTCAACAGGTGTAAATAAATACTGTTTACAAAATAGTTTATATATGGTAGATTAAAGATGGTTTATAAAAGGGTTTAAAAATTATTTTTAAGTTAACGCATATGGAACAAAAGATGAATGAAAATATGCGCAAAATACTGGAGTTTTACAGGAAAAACGATATAAGGGAGATCGGAATCAGAGAAACAGCTAGGCGTTTAAAAATTGCTAATCCGCAGACAGTAATTTATTACTTAAAGAAAATAGAAAGGCAAGGCTGGTTATATTACGATCATAATACCAAGACAGTAAAACTGGCAAAGAATAAAGCGTTTGCGGTGGATAACTATTTTAATATTCCTATTGTAGGCTCGGCTAACTGTGGTCCTGCTATGGAGCTGGCGCAAGAAGATATTAAAGCATATCTTAAGATATCCCAGAAGCTCGTAGAGAGGAGCAGACCCGATGGTTTGATAGCGGTTAGGGCAGTTGGTGATTCGTTGAATAAAGCAAATGTTAGGGGCGGTAGCATTGAAGATGGCGATTATGTAATTGTGGATTGTAGAAAGCAGCCTAAAAATGGAGACTATGTACTATCTGTTATCGATGGAGCTGCCAATTTCAAGAAGTTTTTCAAAGAAAAGGAAGAAGTGCGTCTTGTTTCAGAATCAACTTTAGATATTCCTCCTATCGTGCTTCACGAAGAAGATGTTAATACTTCGGGATATATGGTTAATGGTGTTGTGGTTAGGGTTATTAAAAAGTAAATATTTTAAATTAAATAACATGGCAACAAAAAAACAATTTACTGATTTTTTATCGGATATTGAACCAAGTCCGACGACAAAAAGCAATTCTAGCAATGCACATACAGATCTTAGAAATTTTCTTAAAAACCATGAAGAATTTAAGGAGGTGCATATTGACACTTTTTTATCTGGTTCGTATAAGCGTGATACGGCGATACGTCCTAGAATAAAAAATGGTCAGTTACAAAAACCAGATGTTGATATAATAGTGGTTGCTAACTATTCTATTGATGACAATCCAACGGACGTTATAAATTTTTTGATGAGTACATTGGAAGATGCAGATATCTATAGTTTTGTTGACCCACCCAACACAAGATCTGTAGGAGTTTATACTAACACTGTTGAAATGGACGTAGTTCCAATTATTGCTCCTTGGGGGATAGATTCAACGCTTTACATTGCCGATAGTAAGTTAGATAGATGGCTTGAAACTAATCCGCCGAAACATACAAAGTGGACTACGGATGTTAATAATGCTAGCGATGGTAACTTTAAGCCTTTAGTTAAACTGTTCAAGTGGTGGAGAAGACATAATCCCACATTATATAGACGGCCGAAAGGTTTTGTAATTGAATGTTTAGTGGCTGAGAATATGGATTATCAAGAAAACGATTATGAAAATTTGTTTGTTGGTACTTTGGAAAGTATTGTAAATAATTACGCATTAAATATTTCTCTTAAAACCGTTCCTTTTTTAGCTGACCCTGGTGTACCTGCAAACTCTGTTACTAGCGGTATGGCATTTACAGAGTTTGAAGCTTTTTATAAGAAGGTGGAATCCCATTTAGCTATTTGTCGTCAAGCTCAAAAAGAAATTGATCCGGAAAAAGAATTAGTTCTATGGAGAAAAATATTCGGCAATAGGTTTCCGTCATCTAATGGTAGTAGTCCGAAAAGTTTATTAAGACCAGCACTAGCATCGGTTGCTACCAGGTTTCCTGATAAACCTATTCATCCTAAAAAACCTGCTGGTTTTGCATAAAGTTATGGAATTATGGTTTTTAGATAATCCTGATCGATTATCAACAGAAAGACAAGCAATACATGATTTAGAACAGGCTGTTGATTGGCTGCATGGTTTGTCGTGGGTGATTGATGGAGGATTATTGCATCTTGAGGCAATTATCGTTGTGGACGAAACAGAATATAATATAATTTTAAGTTATCCAACTTTATATCCGGATGTACCTGCCTGGGTAAAACCAAAAAATAGCAAAGAAAAAAGATGGTCTGAACATCAGTATGTAAGTGGGACATTATGTCTTGAGTGGGGGCAAGATAATTGGCATTCAGGTGTAACAGGAGCTCATTTACTTGAAAGTACATTTAAACTATTAAATACTGAGAGGCCTCATGAGGAGAGAAAAATAGGAGTGGTCGAGTCCAGACATTTATTGACTGTCGGTCAAGAGTTGCGTTCGAGTGATAGTCGCTTATTTGTTAGTGCAAATTTATCAAAATATTTAAATGATCAGAAGGATTTAAAAATTGGAAAATTCTCATCATCATATTGCTTTAATAAAGATTATTTGAAATTATTTATACAGAAGATTGATCCATTTGAACTTGAATCTTGGATGGATGAATCAATTCCAAATGATATCAAAGAAAGCATATGCAAAGGTAATGCGTGTGAAGGGGTTTTTTACAAGCTTGATGTTGATTTTGATATAATAAGGAACCTAAATACTTTGCATGATCTAAAAGTTCTATTAGTTGAGAAAGGTTTTGATATTTCTATATATAATGCAGAGTCAGGAGGGGGCGTGTTTACAGGTGGAATAAAAACAGTGTTGATAGTTGATGAAAAAAATATACCAAACCTATTATTATTCTTTCAATTCGAAGATGTCGAAGAATTAATAAGGATTACGCCGGTATATTCTGAGATTTATTTAGAAAATAAAAGAAAGCCAATAAACTTTGAGATATTAAAAGAGAAGTCAATTGGGTTAGTCGGTCTTGGTTCGGTTGGTAGCAAAATAGCTATTTCACTAGCCAGGTCAGGTATTTTATCATTCTATTTAGTTGACGATGATGTCTTTTTGCCCGAGAATAACTGTAGAAATGCGCTTAATTGGAGGAATGTTTCTGAACACAAGGTTGATTCGGTGTCTTACGAATTAAGATTAATTAATTCAAAAATCGAAATTAGAAAAGCAAAAATTAATTTAACTGCTCAGGAATCAAGTTCAGCTATTAATAGCACTCTAAATAGTTTAGGAAAATGTGATATAATTATTGATGCTTCTGGCAACAAACGAGTTTTTAATATTTTATCCAGTGTTTCAAAAAAGTACAAAAAGCCCTTAGTGTGGGGAGAAGTATTTGAAGGTGGGATAGGGGGATTGATTGCCAGGAGCAGGCCAACTTGTGATCCAGACCCCCTGATAATGAGAGCATCTTTTTTGAAGCAAGTTGAATCATTCCAGAGCTATGAATCAAGTGCTTTAAACAATTATGAATCCGAAGATGAAGAGGGAAATGTAGTTGCAGCTTCAGATTCTCAGGTAGGCATAATAGCTGATTACATGACAGAATTTGTTATTGATACGTTGGTGAATGAAAAAAAATCAATTTTTCCATATCCAATGTATTTAATCGGATTTAAAGAAGCTTGGATATTTAAAGCTCCTTTCGATACATTACCGATAGATTTCATAACTCCTAAAGAAGCAAAAGAGAAAAAACCTAAAAAGAAAATGTTAACTGAACATAAAAAATTCATATTAGAAGCAGTTAAGAATAAAAAAAATGAAGATCATACTACCCAAAGAAATTGAAAATAAATTATTTGAAGTTATAGTTAAGGCCGGTGAAAATGAAACTGGCGGGATACTTATGGGTGAATATTTATCAGACGATGAATACAGGATAGTTGATTATACAATTCAGAATAAGAAAGGAAATGTTATTACCTTTGTCCGTCTTATTTCTGATATCGTAGTCCCTTTAAGAAAGTTTTTTCAAAAAACTAAATTTAATTATAGAAAATATAATTATTTGGGTGAATGGCATTCACATCCAAATTTTAGTTTGCGACCCAGCAATACGGACGCGGAGTCGATGTGGGGAATTGTTGAGGATTCTGCGACTAATGCGACATTTGCTGTTTTATTAATATTTAAAGCTGATACCATAAATTCTAATAAGTTAGAGGGCAATGCTTTTGTGTTTTTGCCTGGGAAAATAATGGCGGATGCTGAAATTTTTATTTATGAATGATAAAAAAATAAATTTACAAGAACCTCAATCAAGTGGAGGTGATATAGCTGAAAAAGGTTTTGAGTTTCAAAACAATGTTATTATATCTTTTGTGCCGAAGTGGCTAGACGATAGTAGTTTTGACAGTTTTATTAGGGAGGCAATGGGAGATTTTGAAGTAAAATTTTTTAGGCTAGGAAAAAAAGATCAATACATATTCGATTTTATAGAAGTAAAAGATCACGATATTACTCCTAGTGAGTTTTGGAAAGAAATAGAAAGATTCACTGAAATGGATCAGGGGAGCAGCGGACTATATAGATATTTTATATTAGCTTCAACTGGCGTGTCGTCTGGTCTGTCACCAATTGTTAACAGTCTTCGGAGGATTAGGGGTCCATATTCATTTTATGGATCTGAAGCCCAGGTAGTACAAAATTCCTTAGAAAAATTTGAGGAAGCGGTTGAGAAAGCTGGACATAAAAAGGAACAAGCTAAATTTTTGTTTGATAAAGTTATTATTAAAGATGATTTTGGCGCTGTCTTGTCTCAGGGGCAAGCAATATTTACAGATTCACTATCAAGGCGTTTCTCATGCTATGATTCTTTGTCTTATGGAGAAAAAATAGCAATGTTTTCTTCTTTAAAAAGTTTTATCAGCACTAAACGTAATATCCCCATAACTAGGAAAGAAATAGAAGTATAATGGTCTGGGAAAACTGGACACAAATATGTTAAAATTTAGATGGAAAAGCTAAGCTAAATTTATGCCTACAAAACACAACAATTTCAGCCCCCAAGAGAAAGCTCAGATAGCCATACT
>JAQVXR010000089.1 GCA_028709045.1 Desulfitobacteriaceae bacterium
AGTAATCGTTGAATCACTAATGGTATTTATAACACCACCTCTTATTTCAATTGTATCAAATCCCGCGGAATCAAGTCCACACCCTTCGATTCGATTAATCACTCCACCCGTTTTAGGTGCTAAAGCGACATTGTCGGAAGATGTAAGAGTGCAATCTTTGATCAGCTCCACATATCCTTCTTTGTTATGAATCGTAATGCTCTTTGTTTCGAAAACACAATCTTCGATCGTACCATAAACGCCCGTACTTCCTCCGTTACTAATATGATTTGAACCATCAGAAATTCCGTAATGGAATCCGGAAATATCAACGTCATTCATGCTAAGTGTTCCTGAGTTCACCAAGAACTTTGTATTATTGGCACCGGTAGTGTGTACAAAATTATCAACTTGTTCAGCTGAATTATCTACAAGCTGCAACTGTCCTCCGGCCTGCACTTCCATTACACAACTTGATGCATTCCTGTCACCAGGAACTTCTGATATAATCGTCTGCCCGTTCATATCCAGAGTTATATTTGCATCCTCAGGGATAATAATGCGGTCTTCTGCAGTGGTAATCGTTGTACCACTAAATAGAACTATCATATCACCGCTATCTGCTGCATCAATTGCTGCTTGGATGGTATCATAGCCTCTCCCTTGGGTACTATTAAAAACATTGGGTTCCGCAATAACCGTCAAAACAAAAGTATCATCCCTTAATGAACCATCTAGAGCTTTCGCAATCACCGTAACATTTCCTTCTGCCAGTGCTGTAAACAAACCATTTTCATCAATAGAACCATAAGCTCGCTGGTTTACATACACGGACCATGCGACTTCATCTGATGCTTCCTCAGGTGTCACACCAACGGCTAGTTGTAACGTATCCCCAATAATAACTGTTGAACCTGCCTCTGAGGTTATTTCCATGCTCTCCACATAGGTTGGTACTGGGCCAGTAATAATCTCACCCTCAAAATCTCCCTCAACCCCTGTTTGTCCAAATATCCCAAGTATTCTTACGGGGTACTCAGATGAGCCGGAACTTGGTGTAATTATTCCGGAAAGGGTGTCAATTCCATTGGCATTAATACTCGCATTAATAGTACCATCGATGCTGCCTGATACTGTTCCTGTAAAAGTGGTCAGATTGCCAGTTCCGGTAACATTCCCTACAATATGCAAATCATCCTCGCCTAAAAAGTCAAGTGTGCCGTTTACTTCTCCTGTTAAACTTGACGTAATTTGACCGGATACAGAACCATTATAGGAATCTCCGGGTTCTTCTTCAGATACTGTAATTGTCACAGCATCTGTAAAACCACCATTATCTGTTGTTACCGTAATTATTGCTGTTCCTTCCGCTACACCTGTTACACTTGCTATAAGACCATCAGCATCTACAGTTACTATCCCTTCATCACTTGATTCCCAAGTTACATTTTTATTCGTGGCATTATCAGGTTCAATTGTTGCCGTTATAGTTCTTGTTTCCCCAACTGTTAAGGCCATGGTGGCAAGATCTACATTTATAGCAGTTACGGCTTTTTTCTTACTGCCTTTATTACTGCTATTATCACTGGCAGGTATTCCGGGGGTTTTGTCAGAAATTTCTTTGCCGGCAATATTTGCAGTGGCCCCTTCAGCCAGTTCATAATTCACCGGGTCTTTTTCCATACTAACGCCATCGGCATTGATATTCGCATTTTGAATCGTGCCGTTACCGGTTACTGCAGCGACGCTATTTGTCATAAAAGTATTTACGGTTGTGCCTTCAGCCAGATTAATACTTGCTCCGTTTGAAACCGGAGCAATGGTAAGTGTCTCCACAGTGCCTGAGAGAAGACCTACTTGTATATTAGAGCCTTCCATATTTACTGTCTGGAAAGCACCTTCGAGTTCAATCTTGCTTCCTTCCGGGATATTAATATTTATTTCACCGAAACCATCAGATGTTAAATTTTCTTCTTCTAATTTACACGCAGAAGTAGCTTGTACTGTACCAATTGTGGTGCTGCCTTGAGCTACTAAGCGTACTTTACTGTTATCGGGCACAGCGATCCGTACCGTTCCTAAGGCCGAATTAAGTACAATAATACTGTTTTCGCCACCGCCGCTGACTTGAGTTGTCCCTTTTACCTGCACATTTTCCAGCGTAACGTGCCCATCACCGATTCCTTCGGTTAAGTAAAGATTCCCGTCAATGACTGTATTCTTTAAAACCACTCCGCTTTGACTAATTGTCACATGACCGGGAATAGTAGTCGTTTCTTCTGCAGAGCCATAAATTCCCGCCTGATTATAGAGGGTCCCCATCGCACGAGCAAGCATCGAAATTGATTCTGCCCTGGTAATCATGTTTATCGCCCGAAAAGTGTTATCGGGATAACCGCTCATATAGCCATTACTCACCACGGCATCAATTGAATCCGCACACCATGCCGGAATTTCATCAACAAACGTCAAAGTGGAGCCGGTATTTACCGGGTGTAGAATCTTCATTAAGATTGCGGCCGCTTCCTGCCTGGTCAACGGGTTATTGGGTTTCATTGTCCCATCCGGATAACCACCCATATAACCTACTGCTGCCGCTCTGGCAATATCCGTATAATAGCTGTCAGTTTCTAAGACATCAGGAAAACTAATCAGGGCAGTTTTCGTATAGCCAAACGCCCAGTTAACCAAAGCTGTAAATTCCGCCCTAGTTATATTTTTATCCGGCTTAAATGTTCCGTCGGCATATACTCCGATCGGACTTTGATTTGTCCAGTCAAGGATTTGTTTTTCAGCCCAATGATTCTGAATATCCGATGGCACAATTCCTTCATTTGCCTGTGCCATCTGGGGAAAGCAAAAACTTAACAGTAAAAAGACAAAAATAAAAAGATTTTCCCAGCTTTTTAATTTACGCATTAAAAACAACTCCTCCAATTCTTTAGTGATTGTTTACGATAAAAAATATCTCTTTTTCCCTCCTTTCTTTATTTCTAATAGGCTTCACACTTCTATATATAATGGATTCCTTAAAATTAAAACGCATCAGTAGATAATTTTTCGATAGTAAAAAAATTATCTTACCGCTGCGCATTTCAACGAGGCGGGAGATATGCTCATCGCCATGTGCATGTTGCAACAATATATTTGCTTATATGGATTTATAGATATCTAGTATTGGAATAATTATCCCATACTTTTATAAAAAATGCTAGTTTTGTTTCCATACTCAACTGCTTATCGTGAGTTATAGATATAGAAAATGCCGGAATAATTAATATCCGGCATTTTCCATATCTTGATTTTGAGGATGAATTATTCTGTCAGAACGAGTTTTCCCTTTTCAGTACAATATTAATCAACTCGGCACGTCGTTCTATATTTAGTTTGGAATAGATGTTTTTTACATAATACTTGACTGTATTTTCACTGATATAAAGCTCGGCGGCAATCGCCCTGTATGTTTTTCCTTGTAAAAGCAAGGCGGCCACTTGATTTTCCCGTTTCGAAAGAATCCCAATTTCTACAGCATCAGCGAGCTGACTTTTTTGTTCCTGTGCAGACATTTCGGAAAATAGTGTCAGATAAGCATGCCCTTTGAGCAACGTGGAAAGATGCTTATGCAAAGGCGGCAAAAGAGCTAATGTCACACATACCACCGCCAGCGCCAACAATGTGGAATTAAGGCTGTGCATATCAGTAGCTTTAATGGTGCTACCCAGTATGCCACCAAGCAATACGCCAAGCACATTTGAAGAAAGACCTATCCCCAAAATCCTGGCGGAGTTATTATTAAACTCCAGCATCTCACCCAGAATGCTCCACCAAAACAAATCATACACACCGCACGCGCCAAGCATCAACGTATTGACAACAAGGTAGCTTAAAACTGAGCGGTCAAAGATCATAAAGCCGATGAAGGAAAAGCCAATCATAGCTATGGCCACGTAGAGAATATAGGTTCTGTTTATTCCTTTAGGCAAATTCCTCATCATTAAAAGAGCAACAATATAGGGAACCGCCCAATACCAGCTTGTTAGCCATTTAAGATGCGCAAAGGCGGGATTGATTACTTGATACATCAACCCTGAGTTTATAGTAATAATTACGATAAAGAGACATAAAAATACCAGAAGTCCCCCCATGCTCATGGAATTATCCTTCTGCCCGGGCGTATCTGCTGATGCTGTTTTATAATCTACCGGAAGCTTTAACGCAAACACAAACGCACCCAAAAGCATCAACATAGAAAACGCCAGCCCAACCCGCGGCGATACATGCATGGTCGCCATGTCGAGCAAGATCATCAGGACATTGGATAAAATAAGCATATCCGCAACCGTTTTGAGGCGTTCGTTTTTGGGCGTGCCGCTTTTCAGATAATAACCCCAGGCTGCCACACAGCTTCCGGTCAGGAACGATCCTATAATTATCCCTACCACCCAATATTGAAAACGCGGGAAGAAAAAAGACAAAGAAACTACGCCCAAAAACGGATAACAACATAAAAATAATCGCTTCGCCGCTTCCTTTGTTTTAATCAGAAAGCCACTAAAGGCCAATCCGGTAAAAAGAGCTGCCGTACCGCCAAAAACCAGCATGTTAATCGATAACCCATACAAATCAATAAAAGAATATAGGATTTTTCCCTCAAAGATGAAGGCAAGCATCCAAGATGAAAATAGGGCTTGCACAAGAATAGACAAATTCCGTTCATTCAAGCTTATTTTAAACGCTTTGGCTGAACCTACTTTATCTTCCATTTGTTGCACCTCACTCATAATATGTGTCTTTTTTCTCGAAAAAAACACATATTTTATTATACTTCCTTATTGAAGAAATCTCAAGATAATGAAAAATACTCCAAAATGCCCGCAAAACACTTGTTGCTGCTTCTCCGAACTCTCCCGGAAGCTCGCTCAGCGGTACACGTAAGGATAGCGCAGTTTTTTGACAAAATCGAGAAATTTTTTTGAAACGTATCCCCCCAATAGGCAAAAGAAAAACCTGCACCGAGTAACATTATACTCAAGATGCAGGTTATAAACCATGTCCAGATTATTCGTTATTAATCATTATTCTTTTCCTTCGTTATTTAATAAAAGCTTGTTCAAACAATTCATGAAGCTTGAAGGTAAGCTGTTCCGCAGTATAAACCTGGTGATTAACCATTACTTTGCCTTTGTCCGCATCCTCCAAACGAACAAAGTGGTTACCCAGGATTGCAGGCCAAAGGCCAGGGCAGACACCGTCATAGATAAATACCACTTGCTGCTAAAAGCTCCGCGTAGCGCTACGGCAAGATTAATCATCATCCCGAAAATGGTTCTGAATATCGAAGGTTTTGTCTGTTCCATGGTAACACCTGCCTTTCGTTATCGCTTCACGCCGGTAATCCGGCAAAGAATCAAGCCTGCATTCCCCGCTTGCCCTTTTTGCCCCAACACAAAGATTAAATAAGGTTCTGCAGAGGGAAACCCGGGTACATCCACCTGAGCGATCTGGTAAATCGTCTCGCCCTGATAACTTTTTTCTCCCTGGGTGCGATCCGGATACCCCGTCCGCTGGTGAACCATCTTAGAAGCTACTTCGTTGTTCACCTGAAATAACGTCCCCTCCTTGTTTGGGTTAAAGGTAATCTCCACCTCCGCGGTGACATAGCCCGTACTCATGCGGTTATTGTCTTTCGAATATACAATCTCTTCATCAATACTGAGCGTTGCTTGATCTCCTTTATCTAGGGCGAACTCCTCTATTTCCAAGGCGACTCCTTCGGGCTTAAAGGCCTGCAACAAAAATGGCTGAAAAGCGATAGCCTTTGGTGGCTTGTAATACAATGCCTCGCTCAGACCCCCCTCGCCTTTCTTTAGACCATAGGCTTCGTAAGGTTCCTTAAAATCACCCGATGCTATCGCATTATCACTGTCTTTACAAGCGACTATGCCGACTGCCAGTAGCAAAGTAAACAAAAAAAGAAAAACCTTTTTCATGAAACATCGCCCTCCTCTATATTCCTCGCATTTACTCAATCTATTACAGCATAATTGTTTACACAAAAAAATCGACCACCCGATTCGGGTAGTTTACACAAATAACCCCTACCTTTTCGGGTAGGGGTTATTCATTTCTGAGCTTATTTTTTATTAAGCTTCCTGACCGGTCTTGCTTCAATATAGCCTCGATATCCCATTGGTGTAAGCTGGCGGAAGGTCCATTAATTCAAATCCATCCGGGACTTCTCCTCCTGCATAAAGGATAATATAAACAATTAATGAGTCCTTAACTTATTTTGCAAAACTCCGTCCTATTCTCCACATTCGCCGTGATGCTGATGTTCATGGCAAACAGAGCCTGTAGATTTCAAGGAACCTTGCAGGTATGCTTCTGCCACGGCTTTAGCATTACCACTAGCCCCAACTATCACCTCTATGCCTTTTTCGTTAAAAATTTCAATAGCGCCGCCGCCCATACCACCTGAGATAATCACATTAACACCCATGTCGTTCAGGAAGTTTGGTAAGAAGCCGGGTCTATGTCCCGGGTTAGGAATAGACTCACTTTTAATAATTTGACCGTTTTCAGTTTCAAAAATATTAAAATTGATACAATGCCCGAAATGTTCGGTCACCATTTCATTCTCACTGGCGATGGCAATTTTCATCATTATTTCTCCTCCATTTGCTCTAATATTTTTGCAACCGGAGCAAGCCAGTTGCCTTCAAAAAGTTCTATCATTCCTTTGTCACAGCTAGCAGATATTCTCGGGTCGATCGGTAATTTAGCAAGAACCTTTAAGTTATGCTTCTCGGCAATTTCTTCGATGTGGCTATCCCCAAATATCTCATAATCCTTGCCATTATCCGGGCAAGTAAAATACGACATATTTTCGACCAGACCAATAACAGGGATATTCATCATCTCCGCCATTTTAACTGCTTTGGATACAATCATGGATACCAGCTCCTGCGGAGAAGTTACGACAATAATCCCATCAACGGCTATAGATTGAAATACCGTAAGGGGAACATCACCGGTACCGGGTGGCATATCGATGAACATAAAATCTACATCGTTCCAGATTACATCAGTCCAGAATTGCTTGACCGTACCGGCAATTAACGGTCCTCTCCAGACAACCGGATCGGTATCGTTTTCTAAAAGCAGATTAACGGACATAATGTCAATGCCGGTTTTTGTTTTAACAGGTAATAAGCCAAGCTCACTGCCTGTGGCTTTTTCTTTGATGCCAAATGCTTTAGGAATAGACGGCCCGGTAACATCTGCATCAAGAATAGCGGTATGAAAACCCATTCTGTTCATGGTAACAGCAAGCATGGAGGTGACAAGTGATTTACCCACTCCTCCTTTGCCGCTAACCACTCCGATGACTTTTTTCACACTACTCATTTCATGCAGTTTCTCGGAGAAATCAATTTTTGCTTCTTTTCTTTCTGCACAGTCCTCCGAGCAACTGCCGCAGCTTTGATTGCAATTTTCACTCATCATACTACTCCTTATATATATTATTTTTATTACCTCGGCAAGTATTTTTATTACGCCGACCTGCCATCTTCTTCAAAAAGCAGCGCTATTGTTTTATGGTAAACCGCTGTGACTGCCGTCCCTGATGGACACTCTATATCCACAATAGTCTGTCCGTTATTAATTGCTTTTACTGCCTCCGCATCAAATGGAATTTTGCCGATAAAGGGCAAGCCTTGTTTTGCACAAAACTCTTCTATTTTTTCTGTGTTTTCAATGTTGGTATTATATTTGTTGATACATACTGCTATCTTTGTGCCAAATTTAGTCGCTGTTTTTATGATGCGTTCCATATCACTAATCCCTGAAACAGAAGGTTCAGCTACGATTAATACCATGTCAACACCGCTTAGAGAGGCAATAACCGGGCACCCAATTCCCGGAGAGCCGTCAATAATAGCCAGCTCTGTATCGGCTGCTGCCGACTTCATCTGCTTTTTCACCTCAGTAACCAGCATTCCGGAGGTACCACTACCCATCTTGAGCTGGGCCGTCGAAAAGACCTTTTTCTCATTGGAATACAGCATCAATTCTCCCGCCACAGCCGGTTTTAACGCTATTGCTCCCACAGGACACACGGCCTCGCATACTCCGCAACCCTCACAGGCAAATGGGTCTACCTGATAATTCTTTTCTACTAAATGTTTCTTCTCTATTAAGATTGCACTAAAACGGCATTTTTGTCTACATTGATTACATTTAATGCATCGCTCTGCATTTATCTCCGCTTTAGGCAATCCATAATAATCTGTTTTTTTCGGTGCAAAACCCTGTCCTGTTACGAGGTGCAGATTAGGTGCATCAACATCGCAATCCGCATACGCTCTGGCACCCGAAAGCTTAATAAAGGCGCTTGCTATTGTTGTCTTTCCGGTCCCGCCTTTACCGCTGAGAATGAGAAGTTGTTTCATGCTTATGTTGCACCTCCCTGACCACTGTTTCCAAAAGGGAAGAAAATATATCCCCATATTTTGGGTTTTTCCTTACTGCGATTTCGGCATTTGAATTAATTATACCAAGTTCTGTATCAAAGGGAATTCTCCCTATAATCTTAATATTTTTTTCGATACAAAATTTCTCTGCCGGATTCTCGCCGTCGAGGCATTTGTTTAAGACCACACTAAACTGCTTCCCAAATAGTTTAACCAGTTCATAGACCATATTGAGGTTGTGAACGCCAAACAAGGTTGGTTCAGCGACCAGAATACAATAATCCGCGTCTTTGATACTTTCCATAACAATACAGGCACTGCCGGGAGGACAGTCAATAAAAACCGGCATACCGGAAGTATCCTTGTGATCATCCAGTAATTGCTTTATGATGGGGATGCCCGACGCTTCACCGATATTTAGTATTCCTGTATACACAGTCACAGCGTCCGACATGCCTTTCTGTATCTTCCCAATTACTTTTTCCTTTTCCGTTAGTGCCTTCTCAGGGCAAAGCATAATACAGCCACCGCAAGAATGACAAACCTCTTCGAAAATAATTAACTTGTTCTGGTTCTTGATAGAGGCGAGCGCGTTAAATTTACAAAAATCAACACACTGCCGACATCCGTTGCAACGCGTATTATCTACTGCCGGAATTTTGATTGCTATTTCTTCCTCCTGAATAACCGCAGGTTTAAAAAAAAGATGGCCATTCGGCTCCTCAACGTCACAGTCAATATAGACCGCTTTGTGTGCTGCTGCAGCTAAATTAACCGAAACCAGTGTTTTCCCTGTGCCTCCTTTGCCACTTAGCACAGCTATCCTCATCTTAATTTCCTCCACGCCCATGAAAACCGGCATGAATTTCATCCAGCAAGGGAAGTTTTCCGTCAATAAAGGCCTCTATATTATCGTTGATAGCAACACTTTTCGTTTTATAAATCTTGATATCGGCAGCTTTGAGTACGTCAGCGGCATTTTCACCACAGCGTGGTGTTAATAATGCACTTACCCCATTGTCAACTATGGTCTGTGCGGCCTTGATCCCCGCACCGCCTGTACTTGCTGCCGCACTATTTTCAAGAAATACGCTTTCTTTAGTTTCAGTATTATAGATGAGGAAATATGGAGTACGACCAAAGGATACGCATACTTTTGACTTCAAATCTTTCTCATCAACAGGAACTGCTATTTTCATAAGAATCCTCCGTTCTTTTTCTCAGTCATCTTGAAGCTCATTATCAAAAAATCTCCTGCCACGACCATGTCTATGACAACCACGGCCACATCCGTTTCCCAAGCCGTCGCAGAGTCTATATTCGCCGCCTTTAATCAGCAACACTTTACCGTTGATCAATGATTCAGCTAACTTTTTTCTTGCTTCGATATATATTCCCTGAACGGTAGTACGGGCCACATTCATTTGACGAGCGCACTCTTCTTGAGTGAATCCTTCTAAATCGATTAATCTTATCGTTTCATATTCGTCAACCGTCATATTAACATGGTTTTGCTCATTTGCGGGGGCATCAAGAGGCCCAAATTTACTTCTTTCCGGCAGACAGCACACTTTTCTCCATTTTATTGGTCTGGGCATAATCTTATCACCTCATTTCAGGCAGAGAAAGCCGGAGCGTCCTC
>JAQVXR010000090.1 GCA_028709045.1 Desulfitobacteriaceae bacterium
TTAAGCTGCGCCGCAAAGCCGTGGAGCAAGATGCCATCACACTGGAAAACATCTACACCCTGCTGGCAAACTTCGATAAAGTGTATGATAAAATCAGCGATGAAGAGAAAAAATCTCTAATTTCTTCTCTAATCAAAGAAATAGAGATTTTTCCATGTGACGAGGCTGAATTGCCTTTGAAGTCTATTTTATTCAATTTTCCTGTTTATAAAGACGGTGGAGATGTTTGTGGGTTTTTGTGGGACAAAAGTACGCACGTCTCCACATGCACCGTCTGGGGAAACATATCCACCGGTTGCACTTCGACAATCTCAAAGCCTTTTCTTGTTAAAATTCCTAAATCCCGGGCCAGGGTGGCCGGGTTGCAGGAAACATACACAATTCTTTCCGGTTTCATTTCCGCTATGGCGGTAAGTGCCTCGGGAGCACACCCTTTGCGAGGAGGGTCAAGAACAATCACATCTGCTTTGATTCCCTTCTGAAGCATCTCCGGCAGCAACAGCTCACTTTTACCTGCGAAGAATTCCGCATTCGATACCTTGTTTAATTGAGCATTAAGTTTAGCATCTTCAACTGCTTCCTTAAATTCTTCAATTCCGTAAACCTTCTTTGCCTTTGGCGCAAGCCACAGGGAAATACTGCCTGTCCCGCAGTAAACATCAATTACTTCTTCTTTTCCGGTCAGCCCTGCATAATCCAAAACCCGGCTATAAAGAGCCTCTGTTTGTTCCGGGTTCACCTGAACAAAAGACCCCGGACTCACGGATAATATCACCTTACCAATTCTATCCTGAATCCGCTCACTGCCTAAAACCGCGCGCCACTTTGGGCCAAAGAATACCGGTGTTCGGCCTTTATTAACATTTTGAATCACCGAAACTATTTTGGGGAAAAAGTCTTCAAGCGCGAGAGCAGTATCTTTTAACTCTAAAACCTGCGCCCGGCGGGTAACAAAAATCACAGCAACTTCGTCTTGAATACGGTTCTTTTTTATCACCACATGTAAAAGTTCGGAAACATCCTCCCATTGATCTAACTGCTTTTCTAAAAACCTTACTATATCATTAAAAATATCCGGCAAAAGCCAGCACTTTTCAACCGGTGTCAGTTTTTGAGTTCCCGGTTGAAAAAAGCCCAAGCGAACTTTACCATTAATTTTTTTAACGTGAAATTGTGCCCGGTTTCGATAACCCCACGGTTCTTTCATTCCCAGTACCGGGTGAATTTTTATATCCTTAAGTTTTCCGATACGTAACAAGGCATCGGAAAGCAAAATAGCTTTCAGTTCCAGCTGATACCGGTAATCAACGTGCTGCAGCTGACACCCTCCGCAAAAATCATAAACGGAGCAGTGTGGAGCAACTCTTTTTTCTGGATGTTCCTCCACACTTATTGCTTGAGCGATCGCAAAGTTCTTTTTTATTTCCAATACTTTTCCCTTTACCGTTTCCCCGGGAAGAGTACCGGGAATAAATATCGTAAATCCGGCAACCCGTCCTATCCCCCAACCCTGGTAACTTATTCCATCAATTTCCATGTTAATGATTTCACCCATAGTTACAGGAGGTGTTGCAGCCATAATTTTCACTCCTTTTCATATTTCCAGGAATATTTTCTCCAATCATTTGCCAAACTAACATATGTTTGCTCTTCAGTGAATATTATTTCCACGCTATCAGCGGATGCTCTAAACTCATGATTTATTGTCGTTTCACTACCGTCTAAATTAACTGGATGATTACAATAAGTAAGAAATGGCAGGAGAAAAGATAATGTTAAAACCGGCATCTCAACTATTCATTTCTCACCTTAGGGAAATATTACAAGAACCATGGGAGAAAGCAAACCTAGGCCATTTTCTTCATCTTTCCAAGACTCCGGAAGTCACTCCCGAAAATTTATTAGCCGATAAAAATAGCATTCCCCCATCAGATCCTTTAACTGATGCTTGCCAAACAATAATCCAACAGGCGCGTGAACTATCCCTTGCCAATACCCTAAACGGCATTAATGAAATATATAAAGAATACTTACGCCAAGTGACCCTGGAAAGCCAGTGCAGTTTGACAAAGTCTCTCACCGAAAATTTGGAATTAGTTTTTCTTTATATCATCAGCGATAATTTTCCTTATTCCCAAAAAACCTGGGAATGGATTTCCGCCTCAGCAAAACCTGTGGCCTTATATCTGTTGAAAAACGACCTCCCCCAAGCAGCTGCAATGTATTTAGAATTTCTTAGCCGCAGCGGAAAATTGGCAGCCAAAAAAAATCTTCGTACAGGAACCCTTCAACATGTTTTTCGAATTTTAGAACTGCGCACCGGAGATCTCAATTGGAAAGAACTGACGCTAAAAATAAAAAATTTACGCCAAAATTTGGAGAGTTAAGCTGCCATGTTTGATTCCGGTTCCTACTTCTTTATTATTATCAGTCTTTCCGGGGGATTGCTTGCCTTACTTAGCGCAGTAGGTATTTTTGTCTCCTTAATCATTCAACGCAGAGTAGAACGGCTCCAAGATATTTTAGAAGAACTCTTGGACTTGTCTTATGCAAATGAGTTTAACACTTCCACAAAAATTCAAAATCTGATTTACAAATACCAGATGCAATATAACCTGCCGGTTAAACCGATCAAAAGCGTTCTTGCTTATATTACGCTTACCATCGTATTTACTATTCTCTTTTGGGCATGGCTTCTTTTTTTAATTTTTAAACCGCCCTTTAAATGGAATTCTCTTGTTTACCTTTTCCCGATGGTTGCTATTACCGCCATCATGATTTTTTATCGGCATCTGATCAAAAGCGCTGTCAACCCGATAGGCCACCATATGTTTAAATCTATTATCCCGGCTCCCCGCTTTTTAAGGAGCATTGCATTTTTATCAAGTCATATTAATGTTGCAGCAGCCAATATCATCAGTCAGGCTCGTCCCCTGCCAGTTATCAGGGAAAAAGCGCCAAACGTCCGGTCTGTTGTGCTTAAGGAAGAAATACCATTCGATGACTATCATTATTATTTTTCTCTTTATCATGAGGAGGAAATTTTCTTTATTGGTTTCGGCCACATGAAAATTGATTTGGATGATGATCCCATTACAGGGAAGCCCCGACCGACGGCACGAAATCTCAATATTCCCCTGGGGGAATTGGACTTGAATTCAAACAAGAACATCTTGGAGGCTGTATTCTTGGTTTTCCCCAAAGGGGAAAAATACCCGGTACAGTTCAAGTTTATCTTGGAAAAGGAAAGCCGGGTCTACTGCGCGCCCCAGCCCCCGGCTGTTTCTTTAAACCACCTGATTACCTATTGTTTTGACAATAATCATCTACGCATTATCAGCAACCAGGCCGGAAGAATTTTCTCTTTTATTCCGAAAATAATTCCCGCCGACAGTACCCGCTGGTATAAGACGAGCATGCAAGACCATCCGCTCAAAGAAAACAGCATCCCTTACGAAGACTGAAGTAAACTCTTGGGTTATCTTAAACCATACCTCTGTAGGCACCAACAATGAGGGCAATCATCACTCCGTTCCAAACAGCATGGGCAATAATATTGGTCCAGATATTACCCGTTCTTTCATAAAGGTAAGTAAGCCCTGCCCCACCGGCGGCAATAGGCAGAAGACGGTAAAGGTCAAAATGCATTCCGGAAAAAAGTAAAGCGCAAAGCACAATACCCCCCGGAACACCCAAACGAGCCCTCAGTGCAGGATAAAGAAACCCTCGAAAAAAGACTTCTTCACCAATCGGGGCCAGCACTACTCCCATTACCACTGTAAGTAACAGCTCCCAAAAGGAGTCTACCATCAGAATGATCTTGGCAAAATCCTGCAAGTCCGGCTCTACAGGGTGGATTATCGTAATTATCATACCCAAAATCATTACAAGGAAAAATAAAGACAGCCCCCATTTAATTCCCTTAGGAAAAGCTCGGAAAAAACCGCCTGGGATAAAACCCAAGTCACTTAAGAAGTGCCCGTATCCTTTGACTGCAATGAAAATAGGAATGGCAACCAATAAAAAAGTCTGCAGAACTGTAGCCGAAAAAATTATTGTTAAATTTTTCAGCCCAATATTATTTGCCAGAAATTCCCCGATATACCCTACCCCAAACATAATCGCCAGTATCCCAATAATGGCAATGATCCCTTCCCAGACTTTCCAACGTGGTCTAACTATATTTTCGTTCAAATATATCGTCCTTCCCCCAATAAAAAGGTAATCCTTGAGGCAATATCCTTCACACAAATATTTAATTTTTATCTAGAAAATAATGTGAATTTTTTTTTCAATAGTCACACCAAAACAGGGCATAATACATTGTGTCAATACCTTTTTTTTAGTAATACCACCTGCTCCAAAAAATATTAAAACCGGTGTCCATATTAAGGAGGGTTGTTATGTCAATTATAACCTATTTAGGACTCCTGTTGTTGATCGGTCTTGTTGTTTTAGTTGCCTTTTTACCAGGAAGGCAGTACCATCACCGTCCTCCTGCAGCCGCAAAACCACTTGGGAAAAAATTTACCAATGAATTTTCCCTTGAACTGAGCCCTACCCTAGATTACTGGTGGAAAGGGCCAGTAAACAAAAAACCTTACTCTCCGGAGCTTCCCTCAAAATACCAGGAGAGCAGATTGGCCCTGATGGTTCAAAACCCTAGCTGTATATTTGCATATTGGGAACTGTCAGATGCCTATCTGGAAGATTTGCAGCACCAATATGGCAGTGAATGGGTCAATGGCTTTGAACGGTTAAAGGTTTTCCATATCACAGGAACAACCTTTAGGGAAATTTCGGAGCATGAGCCGTCCCCGCAAATCAATAATTACTACATCCAGGTCCCATACCCGGGCCAAAGCTATTTTGTTGAGCTTGGGAAATTGCTTTCATCCGGTCAATACATTTTCTTGCTTCGCTCGGAAACAGTAACCACTCCCAGATCTACAGTATCTACCTTGCTTGATGAAAACTGGATTCCCTGTGATATTTACAAATATATGGAAGGTGTTTCATCTGGCATAAGTTCTGCGGCTTTAGTCCGCAATAACGAGAGGAGGAACTAATGGCACAAGGATATTTAATGCCGGTGCTCCATGCCCATCTCCCCTATGTCCGCCACCTGGAGCATGAGCACTATTTAGAAGAACGCTGGTTAAACGAAGCGATTACAGATTGTTATATCCCTCTTTTACAGATGATGGATAAGTTAAGGAATGAAAATATTCCTTTTAAACTTACGATGTCTTTGACCCCTACTTTGCTTTCTATGTTGAACGATTCCCTTTTATGCCGGCGTTATTTAAAACATATTAACCTTTTAATTGAATTGGCGGAACGGGAAAAAAAGCGGACGAAAAATAACCCTGAGCTTAATGCTCTCGCTGAAATGTACCGAAATCTATTTTGCCAGACTAAAAAAGCATTTGAAGAAACTTATCACAAAAATATCATTAACGGTTTTCGAGATCATATGGAATCAGGTAATTTAGAGATCGTCACCTCAGGAGCTACCCATGGTTATTTTCCTCTGATGGAAAGCACAAGAAAGTCTGTGAAAGCTCAGGTAATGACAGCATGTAAAACTCACGAACATTTTTTAGGCAGAAAGCCCAAAGGAATTTGGCTCCCTGAATGTGGTTATTATCCGGGAGACGATGAGATACTGAAAGAAAACGGAATAAAATACTTTTTTACCGATACCCATGGCGTTTTCCATGCCTCACCCCGGCCAAAGTATGCCGTATTTGCTCCTGTTTACTGCCCTTCCGGTACCGCAGCCTTTGCCCGGGACCCGGAATCATCAAAACAGGTGTGGAGTATGTCGGAAGGATATCCTGGCGACCGGGACTATCGGGAATATTATCGTGACGTAGGTTTTGACTTGGATTTCGGCTATGTCTGGCCTTTTATTCATCCGGAAGGTATTCGGGTTAATACGGGAATTAAATACTTCCGTATTACCGGACCAACATCTGATAAAGAATTGTATGATCCTGCCCGGGCATCATTTAAGGCCGCTCTGCATGCAGAAAACTTTGTGGAAAACAGAATTAAACAAATTAATTACCTCGCTGAATTAATGGACAGAAAGCCCCTAATTGTTTCTCCGTATGACGCAGAATTGTTTGGGCACTGGTGGTTTGAAGGTCCCCAGTTTTTAGAACAAGTAATCAGAAAGGCTGCCGCCCGCTCCCAAGAGCTTCAGCTGATAACAGCTAATGAATACCTTCAAATCTATCCGGTAAACCAAATAACCCAGCCTTGTATGTCAAGCTGGGGAAATAACGGATATAATGATGTTTGGCTGGAAGGGACCAATGACTGGATATATCCGCACCTGCACAAGGCTGCAGAACGGATGACGGAGCTGGCAAACAAGTTTCCCCGTTCCGACGGAATACGAAAAAGAGCCCTGGACCAAGCAGTTCGTGAATTATTGCTGGCCCAATCCAGCGACTGGGCATTTATTATGAAAACCGGTTCTATGGTTGAATACGCAGTCCATAGAACCAAAATACACCTCGAGCAATTCAATCATCTTTATAGGCAAATTAAAGAAAATAAAATTGATGAAGACTACACAGCACAATTAGAGCAGGCAAACAATCTTTTCCCAAATATTGATTATGCGGTTTATCAATAAAATATATGTTTACAAAAAACCCTGGGATTAATTATTCCAAGGGTTTTTTTAGGCGCTGAACTCACCAAAACGTTTGATTGCTTTTTCACCAGCTTTTAGACCGATTGTAAAAGCCTGCAAATTTGTTTCAAGCATCTCCAGGGAAAAATAGTCCTGAAATGTTTCAAGCACGACATTTTCCGGCACCACCTCGGTAATTCTAATAATTGCTCCCAAAACAACCATGTTGGCATATATATCCTGACCCAACTTTTCCCGGCATAAACCGGTAATGGGTACTTTATAGAACTGACTTTTTATTGGACGTGTTTGAGTTACCAGCGTTTCATCTATAATCAATATGCCGTCCCCCGCAAGAAAGCCGGCATGGGTTTTGACAGCAGTATCAGACATACAGACAAGTAAATTAGGATGACTAATTTTAGGATAATAAATATTTTGGTCCGATATTATTACTTCTCCCCGGCAGGCGCCACCTCTGGATTCAGGACCGTAGCTCTGAGTTTGAACAGCATTTTTACCGAACCTGATAGCGGCATCAGCTAGCACTATACTTGCTGTAATTAATCCTTGCCCGCCTTTCCCGCTTAATCTTACTTTCCATAATTTAGACATCGCAACCCCCTTTCTTTTGAGCCTGTACTATCATTTTGTTGTATTCCTCAATAAATTCCGGCTGCTCACTTTGAAAAATCTGGCCAAAATAGTTTTCTAATCCTTGTCCCAGTCCAGCACTCTTTATTATCCCTTTTTGATCTTCAAGCATTTCTGCAGGATCTCCCATTTGATTTCTACGTCCATAATTAACGGGACACTGGGAAATAACTTCAAGCAGAGCAAAGCCTTTATGATGGGACGCTTTTACTATTAATTCCCGCAGCAAATTAACCTGATATATTCCCACCCTG
This sequence comes from Desulfitobacteriaceae bacterium, assembly GCA_028709045.1. GTDB lineage: Bacteria > Bacillota > Dehalobacteriia > Dehalobacteriales > Dehalobacteriaceae > JAQVXR01. The sequence goes on from JAQVXR010000090.1 coordinate 7,558, forward strand.
GCCACCAAGGTTGCCCCCGCCGCCTGTGCTAAAGCCGGTATATCAAAATTTCTTTCCACAGTACCGTAGGGAGCAGTGCTGGCCTTTTTCCCTTTGGGAGTCATGGGAGAAAATTGACCTCCCGTCATCCCGAAAGTACAATTATTGATAATAATTGCGGTCATATCAATATTTCGCCGGCAAGCATGAATCAGATGGTTGCCTCCAATGGCTGTAGCGTCACCGTCTCCCATAAAAACAAAAATCTTCAAACGAGGCTCAGCTGCCTTTATCCCAGTGGCAAAAGCCAATGCTCGGCCATGTGTTGTATGAAGTGTATTGAAATCCAGATATCCGCTGATTCTCCCTGAACAGCCAATACCAGAAACCACTACAACTTCGTTCTGATCATATTTTAAATCCTCCATTGCCCGGATGAAAGCTCCCATAACAATTCCGTTGCCGCAACCGGGGCACCAGATATGCGGTAGGTGGTCTAGGCGTAAATATTTATGATAAACAGCACACATTAATAAATCCTCCCCATAACTGACAAAATTTCATCCGGTGTTACCAATTCCCCATCTACCCGGTTGATTGGAAATAATAGGTTTTTGTCAGGTAATACTCTCGCCACCTCCAAAGCAAGCTGACCCATATTCATTTCCGGTACTATCACAGCCTTTTTGTTAACTGCTGCAGTAGAAACCTCTTTTTCCGGAAATGGCCAAAGGGTAATCAGTCTAAGAAGACCTGCTTTTTTCCCTTCTTCCCTGGCTCTTACTACTGCTGCTTGTGCTGATCGGGCTGTACTTCCATAAGCAATAATTAATACATCAGCATCATCAACAAAAAACTCTTCCACCTGCACAATATCAGATAGGTGTTGAGTAATTTTATAATGCAGTCTCCTTATTAATCTGCTGATCCCTTCCCTCTGGCTGGTGGGAAACCCTGATTCATCATGCACCAAACCGGTAACATGGTGACGATACTCTCCTCCAAAGGAAAAAAAGGGGGGAATACCATCTGCTGTTTCTTCAAATGGCTGACTGCTTTTTGGATTAAGACATTGTTTTCTTTCCCATTGAACTACTTTTTCGTCCGGCTGGAAAACTACCCGTTCCCGAAGATGTCCAATCACTTCGTCCATCAGTAATACTACAGGAACTCGGTATCTTTCCGCTAAATTTACTGCTCGTACTGTTAAACAAAAGGCCTCTTTGACAGAACTGGGTGCTAAGGCAATTACCGAGTGGTCACCATGGGTACCCCAGCGGGCTTGCATAACATCACTCTGAGCCGGCAAAGTGGGCATCCCGGTACTGGGGCCTAACCGCATTACATTAACAATCACGCAGGGGACCTCCGCCACTGCCGCGAACCCTAAATTCTCCTGCATCAGAGAAAATCCCGGTCCACTGGTTGCAGTAATAGCTTTTTTCCCTGTCAACGAAGCACCAATTACCGCAGCCAGGCTAGCAATTTCATCCTCCATCTGCATAAAAACTCCACCCAGCTTAGGAAGTTCCTTGGAAAATATTTCCGCAATTTCTGTCGAGGGAGTAATGGGATAGCCGGCAAAAAATCGAACGCCCGCTGCCAAAGCTCCCAAGGCACAGCATTCATTCCCTTGCATGAGCTTGGGCTTAACCATAATAATCCTCCTCTACAAAAATACAATAATCCGGGCAATACAATTCACACCTTCTGCAACCTGTACATTTATCTGGTGAACTAATAACAGCGCAATAATCAATATCTACAGTAAAGACATTTGCCGGGCAAAAAGCAATACAAATTCCACATGCTTTGCATTTTTCCCTGTCAAAGTGTAATTTGTGTTTTCCTTTTGCCATAACACAACCTCCTAAATCGTCACGGAAACCTCAACCCTCTTAATGCAAGAAAATCCTTGAAACTTACAGGCCCCAAGGATCAAAATAGGATCGTGATTTTAATTTATTTGCATTTATTACAATTATTTCCTTTTTAATATTATGGACAAATCTTTTTATTTTGTCAAGAGATTTACCTAACCTTTTTATGTGTAATTATGACATGTATCGTAAGACCAGAAAAAGCACGGGCGAAAACCGTGCTTAAACTGAAGAACTATTTTATATTGTTTTATATCTCTACTGCTTTTTAAAATTATTAACTTTATTTACATACATTGTTGTTAGATCCTCCGCAATTTCCATATCCATCCCCTCACTATAAACGCGGCATACTGCTTCGTCCGAGTCAGGCAGCACCAATGCCCAGCCGTTTTCATGAAAAATTTTTACCCCGTCAATTAAATCCGCAGGACGGTTTTGGTCCTCAATTAACCGTCGCATGACAGTCCCTTTGGCATGCCAGGGACACTCTATTTCCTTTCCTGCCATGTAAAAGCGAGGCACGGAATCAATTGCCTGAGCCAAAGAGATTTTTTCCTTTGCCAGGTAGTCGAGAATGGTAACAAATGTACTGAAAGCATCAAACTGGAGCTGATACTGTTTATAAGTGTTTTGTGTACTTACAACTTGATTGTCAAATACCTTATTCATCAAA
>JAQVXR010000091.1 GCA_028709045.1 Desulfitobacteriaceae bacterium
CGAGACTGCAGAAATGATGAAGGGTGCAATTCAAAAAGCCAGGGAAGATCAGGATTCCGTGGGGGGTGTGGTTGAAACAGTGGTGGGAAATGTACCTCCGGGGATCGGAGATCCTTTTTTTAATTCGATGGAAAGCAGTTTGGCACAAATTATATTTTCTATTCCCGGGGTAAAAGGGTTGGAATTTGGCAGCGGGTTTGATGTGACGCGCATGAAAGGATCACAAGCAAATGATTGTTATTATCTAAAGAAAAATGAGATTAAAACCCGGTCCAACCACAATGGCGGTATTTTAGGCGGTATTACCAACGGAATGCCCTTGGTCTTTCGTACCGCATTTAAACCTACGGCTTCAATTGGAAAGGCTCAGAACACTGTTAATTTAGAAAAAATGTCAGAGACTGTGCTCCAAATAAAAGGCAGGCATGATCCATGTATTGTACCAAGAGCAGTCCCGGTGGTGGAGGCTGCGGCGGCGCTGGTTTTGCTGGATTTGATTATTGATAACAGATGAGGAGAGGACATATGGACGAATTAGAAAAACTGCGGGAAGAGATTGACGATATTGACCGTCAGCTTGTGCATTTTTTTGAAGAGCGGATGGATAAAGTATTGCAGGTAGCAGCTTATAAAAAGAGGTTTAATATGCCTGTCCAGGATATCTCAAGAGAAAATAAGGTGCTGGCAAAAAACAGGCGGTTATTAAAAAACCGCTTATATCAGGAGAGCCTTGATTCATTTTTTTTGGGCGTCATGGCTATTAGTCGTAATCTCCAGGACAATTTGCTGTCTAAATCATCTGAGCGGGAGCAAGATTAAGAGAAGGCACATCTGATAACCCCGCAGGCCAGGCGCTTACCTGCATTACCCGCCGGCTGGGAGCGGTAATCGTCAGGGTTCTCATGGATAATAATAGCTTTTCCCACGGCATCCCTAACGGTAAATTTATTAGTGAAGAAAGTCATCATGGCGATGCCGTTGTTGGAGAAGAGCACCGGAAAATCCCCGGCATGATTTCCATGAGGCTGATTTGTGGGATTCCAATGCCCGCCTGCCGCTTGAAAGGGGTCATTGGGATTACCTACTGTACAATCCCCAAATTCATGGATGTGAAAGCCGTGGGGTCCAATAGGAGGATCGTTGTTTTCTGCAGGTCGGTAGGGAGGAAGCCCGCTGATATTGACAGACACGATAACTCCGCCGGGTACGTTTCTTAAGGTTACCATTCCCCTTATCTGAGGAGCAAGCGGTCCTCCGGTGATTTGGGCGATGGCGGCAGGACAATAATGATAGTAATTACTCATAGCTCCACCTCAAATATATTTTTCTCATACCTAATGTATTCATAACGCAAATTAAAAAGAACATTAAGCCGAAAAGAGATTGAGGACTTGATTATCCTATCCGGTCGTCCTATACTTAATTGATCACCTTTTTTGGGAGTTAACTATGCGAGACTTAGCTGTTTCCTCAAAGATTGACAGAGGAAAATTAACCTCGGCTTACTTATTACTTTTTCTCACCGCTTTTGGCTGGGGACTGAGTACAGTTTTGGGGAAAATGATGATCGGCTCCATTACCCCCACCCATATTCTGATGGTACGGGCTTGGGTAGCCGCGCTGGTTATTTTTTGTGCGTCTCCGGGGAAGGTACTGGCGGTGAAGAAAGGAGACTTAACAGCAGGACTCCTTTTAGGGCTGATTCTCTTTTTTTCCTATTACTTGGGGATTGCCAGCTTAAAATACACTACTGCTTCTAAGGCCGGTTTTCTCATGGCGCTAAGTTTATTATTTGTTCCCAGTGCGGAAACTCTCTTGAAAAGGCGTCTTCCCTCCCGGTGGATTGTTTTTAGTGTTTTCTTATCTTTATTAGGATTGAGATTGATCTCCGGTATTAACGGAGGGAGTTTTAACTATGGGGATCTTCTTGCAGTGGGCAGTGCCGGTTTGTATGCCTTGTATACCATCGTAATGGACCGGATTGGTAAGAACAAGGATGACTATCTCCTTTCCTTCATTCTGTTATTAGTATTGGCTGTCGCCGCCACATGTGGGGCAGTAGGCTTTGAAGGTTTTAATTATACCGGCATTAAGGAAAACATTTATCCCTTGCTGTTAATGGGAGTGGTTGGTACCGGGTTGGCAACTCTGTTTCAAACAAAAGCTCAGAAAACTGCCAGCTCGGAAAGCGTAGGGATTATTCTTTTAGCTGAGCCGCTTTTTACTTTGATTTTTGCAGCCATCTTTCTCCATGAGACAATTTATTTTTCCGGGCTGATGGGAGGAATTCTCATACTGCTTTCTTTGGTTGTTGCGGTAGTCAAAAAAGTTTAATTGACCTTACTGTGTCCCACGCTTTCTTTTTTAAGGAGAGATGGGACTTATTTATTTCTCCAGAGAAGGTGTAAGCTTTTCGGTGGTTAAGTTTATCCTATATGATGATGATAAATGATCGAAAGGAGAATGAAATTTGAGCAGAATAGAAAAGGTGCTGGAGCGCATTTCGGCAGCAGGTCTTGACGGGCTGTTGTTAATGAAAGATGCCAATATCAGATATGTCAGTGGGTTTACCGGTTCTGAGTCTTATCTTCTCTTATCCGCGGAGAAAAAAGTGTTTATTACTGATTCCAGGTATACGGAGCAGGCTGAACAGGAGTGCCCGGATTTTGAGGTTGTCCGGTATCAGAATCCCCATCGTTCATTAGAAGAAACCATCAAAGAAAAAACATTGGAAATGGGCATCAAAAAGTTGGGTTTTGAAAAAGATTATGTTACATATGAAGTATATGAAAAGATTTCTCAGGCTTTAGTTGAAACAGAACCGGTGCCTGTATCGGGAATTTTGGAAGGTGTTCGCTCCTGTAAGGAAGAAAAGGAAATAGCTTTGGTACAGAAAGCAGCTCAAATTGCCGACCAGGCTTTCAAAGCGATCATTGGGTTAATTAAAGCGGGCGTCACTGAGCAGGAATTAGAAACGGAATTGGAATATGAATTAAAAAAACAAGGAGCATCAGGTCCTTCTTTTCCCTCCATTGTGGCATCGGGACCTAGGTCTTCCCTGCCTCATGCTATCCCTTCCCAACGAGTAATTCAGAAGGGTGACTATGTTTTATTTGATTTTGGGGCACGCTTCGAGGGTTACTGCTCAGATATGACAAGAACGGTAGTGGTGGGGGAACTATCAGTTAAGCAGCAAGAGATTTACCAAATCGTGAAGAAGGCTCAAGAATCCGCCTTAAAGGCTGTACAGCCTGGAATAAAGGGAAAGGATCTGGACAAGGTAGCGAGAATGGTAATTGAAGATGCTGGATACGGCGGCTACTTTGGTCATGGATTGGGTCACGGTGTCGGGTTGGAGATTCACGAGGAACCTTCAGTATCGGTAAAATCCGAAAAAATTCTGAAGCCGGGGAATATTATCACAATCGAACCCGGCATTTATCTGCCTGATTGGGGTGGAGTGAGAATTGAAGATACAGTTGTTGTACGGGCAGAGGGTTGTGAGATACTAACCGGGTTTACTAAGGAGTTGCTTGTCGTTTAAAAAGATGGAAGCTATTAATTTTTTTCAATTAGGTAGCGCCAGTATTTCATCGGCATGTTTTGTTTCTGCAGTTTAGGATTATATCGTTCTTTTATGGTAACGCTGTTAAAATAATTTTTCCATAGTTTTTGGTAGGTTTCTTCATTTGCTGCCGGAGAAGGGATCTTATCTAACTGAAATTCTGTCAGCAGCCACTCCTTTTGATTAAACAGAGCGGCGAGATTTCTTCCCGTGTCATGAATGATCCAGTTTTGGTCGGCAAGACGCCGGGCAAAGTGAGGTGCTACCAGGCCGGTAATATTGTAGTCGGGTTTATAGGGCGCATAGTAGATATCATACTTAAGGTTAAGTCGTCGAAAGCGAATCAAGCCAAGCATCCGGTGCCTTTCACCCTTTACCTTGCGAGCCAGATCTAGAATTTTTAGAACCGGGTTATGGTTTAAGCAAAGATCGACGTTCTTTCCCATTTTCCAGCCAAGATCCAGGTAGTGATAAACCCAGGTGGTTGCCTCATTCTGTTCCGAGAGGAAAGCGAAAAGAATATTTGATAAAGCAGCAGGAGATATTTTTTCCCTGACTGCTTGAGAAACTTTCTCTGCTTTTTTACTATCCGTTGTGATCTGCACCGTTCGGCCGAAAAGATGTGTTTGCATTGCAGATCCGGTAGTGATTGAATCCGGTTTTTCCCGGCGATAATATGCTTGATAAATTGCGGTCAAGAGGCCTTCAAAAGTACCGTCATAAAGATAAATAAGCATTATAATTCACCTGTAATATTAGCGGAAAAGTCGTTTGGCAGCTTTGTGGCACCGGGAAGATAAGAAAAAAGAGATAGTTGTTCCCAGGCAGGTTTGACAGCTGATTTATTTTTTGTTACTAAATTTTCTCTAATGAGGGACTCATTCATTGAGCTTTCTCCGAAAAACTTACCACGGCAGGTAATGAAAAACCTAGCCCTTTTTAAAACCACGCCAATTTTACTTAAGCTTTCCCAGTTCAACGGGCAGACTTTCCGGGCTGCATAGATGCGTTTAGCAGAGCGTACGCCAATTCCCGGAACCCGGAGGAGCATTTGATAATCGGCTTTGTTGATTTCCACCGGAAAAAGGTGAAGGTTGGAAAGGGCCCATTGACATTTTGGGTCTATATCAGTATCAAAACTGGGAGTGGTTTCGTTTAAAAGTTCTCCTGCCGAAAAACCGTAAAAGCGCAGCAACCAGTCGGCCTGGTACAATCGGTGTTCTCTCAAAAGAGGCGGTCCGGATAAAGCAGGGAGATTTGGATGAGTTGCTACCGGAATATAAGCCGAATAATAAACTCTCTTCAGAGAATAATGGTTGTAAAGACCTTCTGCCAGCCTGAGAATGGAAAGGTCATGGTCAGGGGTGGCTCCAATCATTAACTGGGTGGTTTGTCCTGCAGGGACAAAGATGCGAGATTTTTTTCTTCTTTTATAAGCGGCTGATTCCTCTAAAATTTGTGAATTGATAAAACCCATGGGCCCAAGAATGGACTCTTTTTTCTTTTGCGGAGCCAGGCGTTTTAATCCGTCCTGCGTAGGAAGTTCAATATTAACACTTATCCGATCCACAAGCCGCCCTGCTTCCTCAATCAGACGGTAATCCGCTCCCGGGATAGCTTTCAAGTGAATGTACCCGTTGAAACTATATTCCTCACGCAGTTTCTTTACAGTACGAAGCAGGAGTTCCATGGTATAGTCCGGGCTTTTTAGGACAGCGGAGCTTAAAAACAATCCTTCAATATAATTACGACGATAAAAATTAATGGTCAATTCCGCCAGTTCATCCGGAGTAAAGGAGGCTCTGGGAACATCGTTTGTCATCCTGTTCACACAATAAACACAGTTGTAGCAGCAGTCGTTGGAAAAGAGTATTTTCAAAAGAGAAATGCATCTGCCGTCACTTGTCCAGCTGTGGCATATTCCTCCCAGGTTGCTGTTGCCGATCCCGCCAGGCTTATTTTTCCGGGTACTGCCACTGGAGGAGCAGGAAACATCGTATTTTGCCGAATCAGCCAGTATCTGAATCTTTTCTTCCAGTTTCATAAGATACACCAGCTTATAATTAGTTTCGAAAACCAAGAGGAAAGATTTATTTTATACCAATTATAACACAGCATGGCTCCCTCCGCAAACATTTGTTCGAAGAATTTACATAGTTTACAACTGTTTGGCACATATTTGTTAAAAGAAAAATTCCTGCTTACTTAAACAGGAATCATAGTTTATTTCTCCAACAAAATTATTTGACGGCTATTCTTTATCCAGCCAGCGGTTTAGTCTCTTCCACAGCCGGGATTTAAAGAAAAAGTAAATCAGTATGATAAGGCCTGCTATTGTACCCGCTCCCACCCAGGAGTATCTTTCCGCCAGTTCCAAAGCATAGCGCCATTTGTTACCGAGAATATAACCTAAAAGCGTCATGTAGATGACCCAGGGAATAATGCCCATCCAGGTGTAAAAGTAAAAGCGGGAGGCAGGCATTTTAGCGATGCCGGCAAAATAAGAAATGTAGTTACGGAAAAACATCAGGCGGCCAAAAGCAACCAGGGGAATACCAAACCTTTCAAACCATTTTTCCGTAGAGCGAAAGCGGTTGTGGGTGATACCGACGTAACGCCCATAATTTAAAAGCAGTGTGCGCCCGCCTGCTTTACCGATCCAATATGGAAGGGTCCCGGCAATTGTGTAACCTAAAGAGGCACTGATAATGGCCAGCGTCAAAGAAATTTTACCCTGGGATGCTAAAAATCCATAGATTATGAGAAATGTACCTCCGGGAAAGGGCAGGATAGATAATCCTTCAATAAACAGCACTCCTGCAGCCCCAAGGTAACCCCACTGGGCTGCCAAAGGAATGATGCGCGCTAAGTCTATATCGCCGACAATCATAGAACTCTCCTCAATATTATCTTGGTTTATTTATTATACGGAAAAAAACTGAAAAATTCCAGGAACAAATGTTCAAAAATTAAACCGGTTCGGGGTCTGACTGTCAGAGGAAACAGTATTTTTTAATAAACTGAGTCAGGCCTTTTTAGTCCGTATAACTAAGTGGTTTTAGAAACAGGTATGTTCCGTTCTGATAATAATCTCTTCTTGTAGCGCTGTGCTCAGGTTGTTGAAATAATCACTGTAACCAGCCACCCGGACAATCAGATCCCGATATTTTTCCGGGTTTTTCTGGGCAGCCCGAAGAGTCTTAGCGCTGACCACGTTAAATTGAATATGGTGACCGTCTAACTTAAAGTAAGAACGAATCAGGTGAGTTAGTTTGTCGATTCCGTCCTCACCTTCCAGCACGGCAGGGGTAAATTTCTGATTTAAAAGAGTTCCTCCAGTGCGCAAGTGGTCCATTTTTGCGGCGGATTTCAGCACGGCGGTAGGACCTTTGGTATCGGTGCCCTGCACAGGAGAAATACCTTCCGATAAGGGCTGAACTGCACATCTTCCATCCGGAGTGGCACCAATAACAGAGCCAAAGTAGACATGACAAGTAGTAGGCAGCATGTTAATTCGATAGCAGCCACCCCTCATATTTTTTCTCCCGTTTACAGTATTGTAATAGGTGTCAAATATATCTGTCATTAAGCTGTCCGCATAATCATCATCGTTGCCGTACATAGGTGTTTTATTGATCAACAGTTGGCGTACTTTTTCCCATCCCCGAAAGTTGTCTTTCATGGCAGTGAGCAGTTCACTCATGGATATTGTTTGGTGATCAAAAATATGATATTTAATTGCTGAAAGGCAGTTCGTAATAGAACCAAGGCCGACACCCTGGATGTAAGATGTGTTATACCGGGCGCCTCCTGCGTTATAGTCTTTTCCGTTCTTTATGCAGTCGCTGACCACAAGAGATAAGAAGGGGGAGGGCATAAAGGTAGCATACAATTTTTCAATAATGTTGTTTCCTTTAATTTTAATATCAATAAAATATTGCAGTTGTTTTTCAAAGGCCTCATATAAATCTGCAAAACTTGTAAAACGGAGAGGGTCTTTAATCTTTAGACCCAGCTGTTTTCTTGTGAGCGGGTCTATACCGTTATTTAATGTTAATTCTAAAATTTTCGTCAGGTTAAAGTAACCGGTGAGAATGTATGCTTCTTTTCCAAAAGCCCCGGTTTCCACACAGCCGCTGGTTCCGCCTGAGCGAGCGTCTTCAACTGATTTACCCTGGCGCAAAAGTTCTGCTACCACTGCGTCCGCATTAAATACGGAGGGTTGGCCCCAGCCTTTACGAATGATGCGGCAAGCCTTTTTCAAAAAACGATCCGGGTTTTTTTTGCTTAATTGGATATTGGAACTGGGCTGCAAAAGTCTCATTTCATCAATAACATCCAGTATCAAATAAGAAACATCGTTAACCCCGTCAGAACCGTCAGGTTTTAGCCCACCGCTGTTGATGTTGGCAAAATCCGTATAGGTGCCGCTTTCTTCAGCGGTTACACCTACTTTAGGCGGGGCAGGCTGGTTATTGAACTTAACCCAGAAGCATTGAAGCAGTTCCTCCGCATCTTCTCTAGTTAGGATCCCTGCCTCAATTTCTTTTTGATAGAATGGATAAAGATGCTGGTCCAGTCGGCCGGGATTCATTGCATCCCAGGTGTTAAGTTCGGTCACAACGCCAAGATGCACAAACCAATAGGCCTGCAAGGCTTCCCAGAAAGTTCGGGGTGCGTGAGCCGGTACCCATGCGCACACTTCTGCTATTTTCAGCAGTTCACTTTTGCGCACCGGATCGGAAGTAGCCTCGGCCAGTTCCCGTGCTTTCTCGCCATGGCGCCGGGCAAAGATGATAATGCCGTCAGCGCAGATGTCCATAGCTTTTAATTCTTCTTGTTTTTCAAATACCTCCGGATCATTAAAATAATCCAGGTTGTCTAAAGCTTGTTTAATATCTTTTTTAAAATCCAAAAATCCTTTATGATAAATCTTATCGTCCAACACAGTATGTCCCGGCGCCCGCTGCTCCATAAATTCAGTAAAAATACCGGCATCATAAGCTGCCTTCCACTCTTCAGACATTTGTTCAAAAATCATTTTGCGCATGGAACGTTCTTTCCAGAAGGGAATAATTTTTTCTTCGTATATTTTTTTTGCTTTTGGACTAACAGAAAAAGGAATTTTATCCCGGCTATGCAAAAGATCCAGGTCTTGGAGGGTATGACAGCATAATTCCGGGAAGGTTGGTGCAGCCTGAGGAGAAGATCCTCTTTCCCCGACAATCAATTCTCCATCATTAATGCAGATGGTTTTGTGTTCCATTAAGTACTTGAAAGCAAGGGCGCGCTGTACAGGAATGGATGCGGCACCTATATTTTGATAAAAATCCGTGAGCAGTTCCGCTCTTTCCGCAGAAAGCCAAGGCTGGGTTTTCAGGCTCTGGTGTCTTAATTTTGCCACTCGTTCCCGCATGCTTTTAACCTCCTATTTGGGTTTTAAATCCGAGTTGTTCCAAAATATTTTTCAAGTCAAGCATTTTTTCCTCCCCCGGCGGTTCCAGGTCGGAAAGTATATATGTCCTGCCGGCTAAGGGATATTTGCCGGCACCTGCTTTATGATAGGGAAGTAAATGAATTTCATTAATAGTTTTTAGCGAGGAAACAAAATGTCCTATAGCCATGATGCAGTCTCTGCTGTCATTTATTCCGGGAATCACGGGGATACGTACAACCACATTGCGATGGCTGCCAGCTAAATTCTTTAAATTTTCAAGGATCAATTTATTGTTAACACCGGTATATTTCTCATGTTCTTTACTATCCAAAATCTTTAGGTCATAGAGAAAAAGGTTGACGCTGTCTTTAATTTTGTTTATAAGGTCATGACGGGCAAAACCACAGGTTTCCACCACGGTATGGATCTCCTTTTCCCGGCAGGATTCCAAGAGAGCCTGAAGAAATGCCGGTTGCATCAATGGTTCACCCCCGGAAAATGTTGCTCCGCCTCCCGACTGGTCAAAGAAGATAATATCCTTTTCAATTTCCTTTATTGCTTCACCTACGGAAACGGTGCGTCCCACCAGTTCACGGGCATTAAAAAGACAAGCTTTGGCGCATCTTCCGCAGGAAGTACAGTTTTCCTTGTGATTAATAGCGTTGTTGAGACAGGCTTTCCGACAGTCACCGCAGCTATGGCATCTTTCCGGCCTAATAATAATTTCCTGTTGTACTCGCTGGCTTTCCGGGTTATGGCACCACCAGCAGTGTAGAGGACATCCTTTGAAGAAGACAGTGGTCCGGATACCCGGCCCGTCATGAATGGCATAGCGCATGATATCAAATATGCTGCCTTGGATTTCTTTGGAAGACATGACATCACCTCTAGTTTACTGCTTAAATCAATTAAAATATTTAGAGTGTAAGAATTTTTACAATTATATTTGTAAGTTTACCCAGATTTATGAGGGTGAGGGAATACTGTTATCAGGATAAGGTTTATAATCTTCGCTAAGAAATTTGAAAATCCTTTACTTAGTTCATCTGCATTAAAATACTCTATAAAAGTTTT
>JAQVXR010000005.1 GCA_028709045.1 Desulfitobacteriaceae bacterium
CGGTAATAGTAAATTTTTCTCCATGCCTGTTCAGGGCTTCCACAGTTACTTTTTCAGCACGCAGTACTTCCGCTTCTACTCCCGGAATACTTAAACAGCCCTCCGCATCAATCTCTTTTCCCTCCTGGGCTACAATCACCGGGTTAATTAATTCCAGCAACCCCTCTCCGACATCGATCACCACCACACGTTTGGATATGCCGATCTGAGGCGCCGCCAATCCTACGCCCCTAGCCTCATACAAAGTATCTTTCATGTTTTCTAGGAGCTTAATAATATTAGGAGTAATTTTGGGAACTTTTTTGGCAACTTCCCGCAGTACCGGATCTCCCAGTTTAACAATTTGGTATACAGCCATAAAACATACTCCTTTCTCTACATCATATTTATCGGCTCTATATCGATCGCAATATTCACGCCTTTTTTTACCGCTCCATTTTCTGCAGCATTCCTCAACCCGGCCTGCAGGCCGGTGCGAAGGCCCAATAAATTATCACCCTTTAACACCAAGTGCATGCGGAACCTGTCTTTGATCCTTTCTAATGGTGCAGGTGCCGGCCCCAAGAGAGCAGCTTTTGGGGGTAACTCTTCCCAGATATAGCGGGTACATTCATCAATAGTCCGCTCCAGCACCGGCAGTTCCCGGCAGGTAAACAAGATTCGGATCAGATAGCCAAAAGGCGGGTAAGAAGCTGCTTTTCTATTTTCTATTTCCATCCGAATGAACGCCGGATAGTCCTGTCGGGCTGCCAGCATAATAGCCGGGTCCTTGGGATGATAAGTCTGAAGGACTACCTCCCCGGGTTTCTCTCCCCGGCCTGCCCTGCCTGCTACCTGGGTAATCAATTGAAATGTTCGTTCCCCCGCCCGCATTTCGGGAATGTGCAAAGTGAGATCGGCAGAAACTACCCCCACCAGCGTGACTCCCGGAAAATCCAGCCCCTTGGCAATCATTTGGGTGCCCACAATAATATCTATCTCCCCTTTGCGTACCTGGCGATAGACCCGATCATACGCTCCTTTGGGTCCCATGGTATCTGAATCAACTCTTGCCACCCGGGCTTCAGGAAATAACTTACGTACCTCGTCTTCCACTCGCTGGGTTCCCGTGCCAAATTGCCGAATGGCATGGGAACCACAAGAAGGACATACTGTAGGAAGCACTCTGGAATAGCCGCAATAATGACACCGTAATCTTTTTTGTCCGGCATGAAAGGTAAGAGATATTGCGCAATGAGGGCAGGTAATAACATAACCGCATGCTCTGCAGGAGACAAAGGTGTGAAAACCGCGTCTGTTTAAAAAGAGCAGCGTCTGTTCACCCTTTAATAAACGTTCTGCCATCTTCTCTCTAAGAAGGGAACTAAAAATCGACCTGTTTCCCTCTTTCAATTCCTCTCTCATATCAACAATTCGAACTTGGGGCAGGGACTGGTTAAGCACCCTGCTCTTCATGGAAATCAAGCGAAATTCTCCCGTTGATGCTTTATAAAAAGTTTCTACGCTAGGGGTGGCACTCCCCATAATCAAAAGAGCATTCTGGATCTGAGCCCTCTTGATTGCTACTTCCCGGGCATGAAAGCGGGGAACATTCTCTTGTTTATAACTCTGTTCATGTTCTTCATCGATCACAATCAATCCCAGCTCACGACAGGGTGCAAAAACAGCGGATCTGGCACCGACAACAACACGTACCTGTCCGGAGGAAATGCGCATCCAAGCATCCCGTCTTTCGCCGACACTCAAGCCACTGTGCAGGACTGCTACCTGTTCCCCCCACCGTGTTTTAAAAACCGCTGCCATCTGAGGGGTAAGAGCAATCTCCGGAACCAGGACTATCGACTGCTTTTTTTTATGTATCATCTGCTGGACAACTTGCAAATAAACTTCTGTCTTGCCGCTTCCCGTTACTCCAAAGAGGAGCACCGGGCGCCTTTTCCCTAAAGCTTCTTCTTTAATTTCCGTTAAAGCCTTTTTTTGTTCCTCGGTTAAATTCTCCGGACGGGGAACAGAAAAAAACTCACCGCTGTATGGATCCCGGTATACCTCCCGGGAAACAACCTCAACCAATCCCTTCTTTACCAGAGCCTGAACCGATGCACGAGATGCCCCCGTTACCTTTAACATTTCCCCAACGGGCGTTCCATTATGGGTGCCCAGATAAGAAAGAATTTCTTTTTGCCGGGGCGCAAAGCGCAAATTCGTCTCGATCCCGTTTAAATCCTTTTTTAAATAAATACAATCCACATATTTTGCCCGGACACTTTCTCCAGCAATCTTCAGCCCTCTTGGCAGCATTGCCTGCATCGCCAAAACTTTGGGACACAGATAATAATCTGCGACCCAGGCAGCTAAATCCATCAGTTCCTCCTGGAATAAAGGATGTTCATAAAGGAGAGAAGTGACTTCCCTAACCGAAGGAACATCAGGCTTTGGCACAAAGCCTACTACTACCCCTTCCAGTTGCTGTCGGCCAAAAGGAACTGAGACAACCGAGCCTATTTGCACCTCATTCTTCAAGCTATCGGGGACTCTATAATGAAATACTCTGTCCACCCGGTCCACCGCTTTGTTCACAATAACTTCCGCATATTGGTCCGAACCCGGCAAAATGTCCCCTCCTTAAATTCTTACATTAAACTTTATTATAACAGAAAAAGGCCTTGGGCAAAAGGAAAAGACGACCTTCATAGGCCGCCTTCTCTAAAAATATGAAGTTATTATGTTTCTTATTTAATAAGAATCTGAGCCCACTCGGGCACAGTTGTAAAATCAATACCCCAAACAACAGGCAGGTAGAAAAAGCATAAGAGGGCAGTCATCGGGATGCATGGAATCTCAAGAAATATCCCCGCCTTAAACATTTGTGGTATTGTTAGATAGCCACTCCCGAAGACAACTGCATTGGGCGGTGTTGCCACCGGTAGAAGAAATGCAAAGGAACAAGCCATGGCACCACAAATCATCAAGGTATATGGGTGAATATTCATGCCAATCGCTAGTGAGGCTAAAACCGGCATCAACATCGAACAGGTAGCAGTATTGGAAGTGACTTCCGTCAAGCAAACAGACAGGAACGTTACTGCAATCATCATCAGTAAAATGGGGAAACCTTCCAGCCCTGTAAGCAGTCCGCCGATCCAGGCGGTCAAACCGGTGCTGGAAAATGCACTGGCGATGGACATGCCGCTCCCGAAAAGGAGGAGAATACCAAAGGGTGCTTTGGCGGCAGCCTCCCAATTCATCACGAACTTACCCTTTTTAGATGAGGGAACTAAGAAGAGAATTGCTGCCCCGAAGATGGCAATAACGGTATCATCAACCATGGACAAACCGATTTTATTAAAGACAAATCCACGGATAATCCACATGAATGCTACCAGGAAAAAGATAGCGCCTACAACTGTTTCTTCATAACTTCTCTTGCCCAGTTTTTTGTATTCTTCATTAATTACCGCCATACCTCCGGGAATACTCTTAATCCCCAGCGGGCAGGAAATCTTGGTTAGAATTAACCATGCGAAAATAATGCCCAACCAAGCAATGGGAACACCGAACATCATAAATTCAAAAAAGCTGATGCTTTGATTAAACATGCTATTGATAATACCCACTAATATCGCATTGGGCGGTGTTCCGATAATTGTCGCAACGCCACCCAATGATGCGGAATAAGCAATACCCAGCATTAAAGCAGTCCCAAAATTAAAATGTCCTTTCCTGATGTCAATCCCCGGCTGATCTTTAACCAAATCTCCAATCTGGGCAATAACCGCTAAACCGATGGGAACCATCATCATGGCAGTGGCAGTGTTAGAAATCCACATAGACAAAAATCCGGTTGCCACCATAAAACCGAGAATTATCCGGCCTGGACTGTCTCCCATAATCTGAATGATTTTAAGAGCAATCCTCTTGTGTAAATTCACCTTTTCGATCGCCAGCGCAATAATAAAGCCTCCAAGGAAGAGAAAGACAATCTT
Source organism: Desulfitobacteriaceae bacterium (assembly GCA_028709045.1). Taxonomy (GTDB): domain Bacteria; phylum Bacillota; class Dehalobacteriia; order Dehalobacteriales; family Dehalobacteriaceae; genus JAQVXR01. Next base: position 3,984 of record JAQVXR010000005.1, read on the forward strand.
ATCGGCATAAGGTGCACAGGTACTCGAGATATTTCCAGCTTTGGTCGCTGGAAAGAGAATCAAAGGCAATAAGGCGGTAGCGGGAATGGGAACAGTTTCACATACCCACCAAGTAGCAATCCAGGCGGTAGATGCCAAAACTGCTTTTCCTTCATACGCCAGCCCTTCAAAGTTGCACATCATTAAGACTATAAATAAGAGCGGGCCTACAACTAAGCCAATTTTGGGCCGCAGTCCAAATTCTCCGCCTTCATTATCATCCGGTTCAGGCCCTTTAGCTGCGGAAGCAAAGTCAAATTTACAAATCTGTTTTGTTTGTTTGCTGGATCTCCATAACATTCTCCAGAAACTTTTCAGATGATCCATGCGTTTGCCCTCCTTTTTAAAATTGAAAAACTTTTGCTTAAGACAAAATTTCCTCTTCCTCTCCTCACCCCCCACCTTTAAAAATCTGCCACAAACTAAGCGTCATTTTTTAATGTTCTTCGACAATTTTCATTTTTCTGACATTTCTTTTATATTCCTATTCTACTTCTAATTTCTAAAACTTTCAATATATATCTTAATTGTTATTTTATATTTTTTTTAACTTTTTTTCCCTTTTTAGTTCTTAATTCTATTAATCATGTCTCTAACCCTTTTTTAATTTATGTTTAGTAAGCCTATAAAAGAAAAACCCAAAACCTGAGTAGGTTTGGGTCATTTCAAAATTCAATATCCGTTCCCATTTTCTTGACGAATCTAACTTTTGAGGTTACAATATATTTCGCAAGCTAATGTCGCTCTCAAAAATAAAATTTATATGCTACTGTGGCTCAGGGGTAGAGCAGCGCACTCGTAATGCGCAGGTCGTCGGTTCAAATCCGACCAGTAGCTCCAATGAAAAAACCTCCGGTATGATAGCTTCCGGAGGTTTTTTATATCAGGGTCCCACTGAATTATCTTTTCCTTATCTAGCATAATGGACCCGGTTCTGCCGGTTTCATCAACTACATTTTTAGCATTGATAGCTTCCAGTAATGCATATTTACCCTGTGTACTTTCAATTCCGTGAGTTCCCCTGAAACTTAATGCGCCAACATATACACTGGGTTTCTCATCATCAGGAATACCCTTTGTTCGCTCATCCAAATCACTTCTGCATTCTTCCATGTAATCAATAATTCTCTGGGCAGCCTGCTCTTCAATAATATCAGCAGGATAATAGTCGCTTTTTTTTGCCTGTATATTGCCGGTAGGTACCCTCCGACTGTCCTTGTTTCATTGTTTGTCATTTCCTTCCTATCCCATCCTCATTCCGGTTTTATCCAGCCAGTCTCTCTGCTCTCAATACCGTCAAGTCGAAAAGAATAAGGTTTAATATCTAAAAGCGGGCTGCCATCAAAGGCGTCAACACCATTAACACGAAGCATCATGCCCTCCCGCCCGATAAGTTCTCCAATACAAAATGCAATAGGATTGGGACGGTTCGGTGTCCGGCAGGCAAAAACGCCCCGGATCTCCGGTCCCCATGGGGTCTGGGTTTTAAGAACACTTCGGTCAGCCCGATCACCCCAGTACAAAATTATAAGATACCTTGATTTTTCCACATCTTTAAGTCCTGAAGCAAATTGAGGAAATATTTCCAGATCCACCGTCTCCTCAGAAAATCTTCCTTGAAAAGGAGCTTTAATTTTTTCATTGTACGGGCTGTGGATCTTTCCTATTGGTGTTAAATACATTTTCCTTTACCCCCCCAAAAACAAAATGCCACCAAGGTAACCTCCTTCTGGAAGTTTCACACCTTCGTGGCGTAATTTAAAATATAATTTTATAATAATTATAAATTACTAGCTTAACCTATATAAAATTTTTCGCCGTTCGACTAAAATTACCTTCCGTATATTATATCATTTATTTGTCGCACTTATGAATCTGTCGGGACATAAATTTAAACATGATTAACTGTCCGTCAGATATCCTTCCTCTTTTAAAGCCTCATTTACCATCTCTTTATCTGTCAGCTTGATTTCAACACCGGCATCAGAAAACACGTATAACGGGCCTTTGCCTCCAAAGTTATTTTTTAGAAACAGGATATCAATATGATGCTTATTAAGCATTTCCGCCGCCAGAATCCCTTTCCCATGTTCTGCCACGGAAAAAGGATTAGCTACAGTCTCTGTTTGCAAAATTATCTTACTTTCTCTATCCACAAAAACCAGAAGAAAAAAAGGAGCTTCACCAAAATGTGAAGAAATCTCATTCCCTTCCGTATTTTCTAAGGGTATGGCTAAAACAAGGTTTTTCTTTTGCACAGGTTCGTAATGAATTAAAACCCTGTCCACATTTTTTATGGCATCTTTAATCTTATTCTCTATCCGAGTTATGATAAAATGGGCTTTGTCCAAATCATTTGTATTAACTACAATGGTAGCTTCAATAAATTTGTAACGTCCTGAATTGCGCCCAGTAATACTTTTGATTCCCATTATCTGGGGTTCGCAGACAATTAATTTTTCCGCCTCACTTAAAGTCTCATGGTCAAGGGATGCGTCAAGGAGTACCCGGACAGCATCAATTAAAATTTTTCCTCCTGCCCAGACAATAAACCCGGCGATTAAAATAGTTGCCACCCTATCAAAGTCGATCTGTATATAATTTGCCAAGAGAGCTGCAACTACAATTAAATTAGCTAAAAGATCCACCCTAATATGCTCTGCATCAGCCACCAGGCTTGGTGAATTCATTTCAAGCCCTACTTTTCTTTCATAGCGGGAAAATGTATATGCTATCACAACCATGAGAAGAACGCCGCCGATGGCTATCCCACTGTATCTTATTTCACCGGTACCTCCACTGAAAGCACCGAGAACGATTTCATACCCGGCAAAAAGAATAAGAATAGCCACAAAAACCGACACCAGATTTTCAATTTTATAAAGACCATAGGGAAACATGCGAGTTTTACGGTTGGCAATAAGCAAGCCCCCTAAAACCGTAGAAGATGCCACGACATCTAAAAGAGAATGAAATGCTTCGGCCCGAAGAGCCATACTGCCGGAATAATGGGCTAAAACATATTTGAAGCCGAACATAAAAACATTGACGGCTACAGCCAACATAGCAACCCGTTCCCCTTTAGACATTGTCGGCATCTCCTTTTTTTCTACAGCTTATCAGATGTCAACTCTTAACCACATTTACTGTATCCGCAGGAACGACACAAAACACATCCCCCATCATGCTCCAACTGCCCTCCACATTCAGGACAACGGGCCGTTCCAAGTTCTCGGTTACGGTAATGATTTTGCCCTTTCTGCGACCCATCATGATATACGGTTATTACTTTACATACCAGTTTATGTACGGTTATAAACGCTTCTTTAATATCATTAGGCAAAGCATTCCTGGGACCGTCCGATTTTTCTCACATAGTATTTTATTGAGTTATAATCGACTTCAACAAGACTCTGGTCTTGAATCAATTTTTCTACAACACTCCACTGAGCTTGACATTTAGCCAAAAGTTCCCGGACAGCTTCCTCTCGCATAGGATGGACGGAAGTAATGCTCATCAAATCTTTTTCTGCACACCCGGTAGAAGCAAAAGCATTTCCCTCATAACCAGTTAAATATTCCACACAATCAATTTTTTGGCTAAAAATCTGATACGCCAAATTTATTTTTTCTTCGCCCGGACAAATCACTTTTTTTTCTGCCGGAGGTCTTACCGGTATGGAAATATAAGCTACAGCAGGATTAATTTCTCCTAAAAATTCCGCTACATGAGATAATGATTGTTCATTATCATTAATGTCTTTCACCAGCATTGTTTCCGTTACTAAGGTTCCTAAATATTCCCGGGAAAACAATTTGATCCCTTCTAAAATCTTAGCCAATTCCAAGTTCTTATGGGGGCGATCGATCTGACGCCATATGGTATAGTCGACAGAATCCACTTTAAGAGATACCCAGTCTGCTTTAGAAAGTGCCTTTCTCACATCTCCCCTAGTTATCAGTGATGCGTTACTTATTACTGCAGTTTTAAACAGCAAATCACTCATCAAATCCAGCATCTTTTCCAGATTGATATCGATCGTTGGTTCCCCGGTAGCAACAAAGGTAAGGTAATCTACCTTGTTGCCGTATTTTTTTAAGATATCTAATTGATCAGTGACCTTTTTAAAAACGGTATCATGATCGCCAAATTTTTGCCGCTCTGTTTGCATTTTTTTTGTTCGTCCTAACTGACAATAAACACAGTTATAGGAACACACTTTCGGGGCAATATTATTGATACCCAGGCTATTGCCTAACCGCCGGGAAGGTACCGGTCCAAAAACAATCATATTTATCCGCCCCTTACGAGTAAATAATTTTTCGGTAAAACATCATTCCTGCCCAGTGATTTAAAGTTCCCGCCCAATATCAGGACCTGGTTGGCACACATAAACATGAGTCACTTTCATTAATAGAGCAGTTTTTGGCGTTAATTGGGACAACACCCCTTGTACCCATTTTATCGTTTCATCAAAAACATTTCCTGATTTTAAAATAGTAACTTCTCCTTTAATTTGATAAGCCTGTTTATTTTCCGAGTCCCAAACACAAATAGCCATCTGAGGATTTTCCTCTAAATTGGCGATACTCTTTTGCATAAAATTATCAGCTAATAAAAGCGCATCGTCCCCATAACATTTGACAAAAGCGAAGGGAATCACATTAGGGACACCCTCTTTAGAAGCTGTTGCCACCGGAAAAGTTTTTGTTTGAGAAATAACCTTCTTTACATCTTCATTAAGTTTTGCCATGTTAATCTCCCTTTCTTTTTTGTATTATTAAATTTTTTTTGATAAGCAATCATCCTATCCTCATTGGATATTATCCTATGCATCACTGTTATTTTCGTAATAATTTAGAATGGCATTTTTTAATGCTGCCGCTCCCATCACCGAACAATGTATTTTTTCTTCCGGCAACCCCCCTAATGCATCAACAATATCGTTTTCCTTGATCTTGAGAGCTTCATCCAAGGTCTTTCCCTTAGCTAAAATTGTGGTCATACTGCTGGAAGCAATAGCTGCGCAGCAACCTATCACTTGAAAAGAAATATCTTTGATAATATTATCTTCCACTTTAATGTACAGTTTCAAATGATCACCGCAATGAGGATCTCCTCCTTCTCCTATTCCATTTGAATTTTCAATAACCCCAACATTTTCCGGATCAAGGAAAAGTTCCATTACTTTCATGTTGTACCACATCGGCTTTCGCCTCCATTTTTTAAAATAAATTTATCTAATACTAAGTTGTCATCAGGCAGGACTTGAATTTGAATTTAATAATTATTAATCACCTTATATAAGTATAAGCAAATACTATGCCAAATTGATAACACACCAAATCACCTGTTAAATAGGGATAACGGAGTAGTCAAATTTTAATACAGGGCACAGAATCAACCTAAAAAACCACTCCTCAAGAGAAGTGGTCAACAAAGCATCTAATTTAATTTGTAGACAAATAGAGTTGGGTTCAAAACAAACCCTCTTTTTCAAAAGGGTCTATAATAGTCCCTCAGGCCCACTTTATTATCTAATTAATTCGTGAAACCCAAACAATGAATCCACTACCTTCTTTGCTTGATACGGAGGATCCATAACTCGATTGGTACATTGTCCCTCTTTTCTTTTCACTTGAACAGTATCCCAGCCCAGCACATTGGGAGCAGCAAAATCCTTTTCCGGGTTATCCCCAATGTAAACACAGTCTTCCCCGGTACATCGAAAATACTCCATCACTTTTTGGAAAGGAACAAGGCTTGGCTTCCAACATTCTCTGCCGTATTGATCCGAAAAAATAATCAGCTCAAAAAACTTCTCCAGCCCTAATGCCTGCACCTTTTTCTTTTGAACATCCAAATATCCATCAGTGATAAGAGCTAATTTAACTCCTTTTAAATTTTCCAAAATCCATTTTGCATCATCATAAAGCTGAATGGACGGCAGGTGCTCCCGATAAACTCCGACCAGCTTTTCTATGAGCAATTTACTTGAACCCAGATTTAGATGTTTTGCCGCTTGGTTAAAAATATCTCCTCTTTTTCCTTCATCAAACAACTTAATTGCAGTATCATAAAAACCTTCTTGCCCTAAGTTTGCCAATACCCATCGGTCAACAGCGGCAAAACCGCTTCGCACAAATCGAGCTTCAGGATATAATGTGTCGTCCAAATCAAAGACAGCTATCTTAATCATAGAATCATATCCCTGGTAAGAAAAATTGCATCATCATAACGAAGCATGACAACCCCATCTTTCCAACCATCAAACACGATCACCGGGTTTTCTCCCAGCATCATCTGTAAAATCCAACTGGGGTAATCTGCCCCGGCTTGAATGGAAAGGGGGAACCCTCCTCCAAACCTTGGGTTTATTTCAGTCACCTTAATTTGTCCCTCATAAGTTAAAAATAACTGGACGGTAATGCACCCTAAAGCACCCGGTAAGTTTTCCGCTACCTTTTGACCGATAAACATTATTTCATAATTTTTAACGGTGATCCCTTTACTTACTTCACCTGCTCTTGTTTCAATGCGTAGCCGGGGGACGACGCATCTTACCTTGCCTTGAAGATCTACCAGTACATCCAGGGTGTACTCATCACCGAAAACAAATTCCTGAACGATGGGATCATTCACATAAGATAAAAAAAATTCCAGCTCCCTGGCATTTCTAATTTTTGTCACCCCGTTACTGCCGCTGCCGGAAGCAGGCTTGATCAATAACGGGTAACGAAGATGGGTATTTTCTAAATTATCGTTGAATGAAATCATTTCCGGAGTACTCACGCCCAAACTTCTTAAAAAGGCGTCGGTATTTCTTTTATCAAAACTTATTTCCGTAGTCTCCGGAGATGAAACGAGAATAGTAACTCCGATTCTCCTAAACTCCTCTTTAACTCTGGATAGAGCCCCCAGCTCCGTGTCTATCAAAGGAATCAGCAGTTTAATTTTGTAGCGGATGCATATTTCTTTTAAAATTTTTAAATAAGATGGGTGTCCGGCGGGCGGAATTACTTCTTGAAAATCCGCAACAAAAGAGGCGGGTGCGGTTTTAAGCATGTCCGCAGAAACAACGACTCCCTCTATCTTTAATTCTTTCATCGCCTCTTTAAAATGCCTGATCAAGGAGACTCTCCGCCCTGAACTGGTAAATAAAATATTAAACCCCTTCATTTAAAATTCTCCTTGTTTCCCCTAAATTCAGGCATAGTAGCATGGCCTTTCTGATTGATTCCTTCGCATCGTAAAACTTTTATAAAAGTGAGAATCAGAATTTTTAGATCTAACCAAAGAGACTTGTTTTCCACATACCATAAATCCAGCTTAAACTTTTCTTCCCAGCTAATATCATTTCTCCCATTCACTTGAGCCCAACCGGTAATTCCCGGCCGTACTTCGTGTCTGCGCTCCTGCTCAGGGGAATAAAGGGGCAGGTATTCCATTAACAACGGCCTGGGGCCGACAAAACTCATATCTCCTTTAATTACATTCAGCAGCTGAGGCAGTTCATCTATACTATATTTACGCAACAGCCTGCCAAAAGGTGTCATCCGCTGTTCGTCAGGAAGCAAATTACCATCACTGTCATAAGCATCAATCATCGTGCGAAACTTATAAAAATAAAACGGCTTGCCATATAATCCGGGACGTTCCTGTTTGTAGAAAACAGGTTTTCCTAATCTAAAGCGCACTCCCAGCGCTGTCACCACTATTATTGGTGAAAAGAGCACAAGAAAAAAAATCCCAAAAAAGAAATCCAGCATTCGCTTCATTTGTGTCACCAATAATTTGTTTTCCCAGGTTTCAGGGTAGAAAGGTTTTAAAAAAGAAATCCACAAAAACCGGAAGAATTGACTAATCTATTTTATTCTTAATTAGTTTTATTGGTGACCTATTTACTTATACTAGCCAATATCTTTTAACCCATATACAAAGTCTTTTAATAAAAAAACTGTGGCAAAAGCCACAGCAGACTATTGAGAAAGGTTAGAAAGGGTATTTAATCAGCATTGATCATAAGCCATCGGTACACCTACTCCTCTGGCAATTATCTCATCAAGAGCAAACAAATCATCTTTAGATACATCATTTAAAGTTGTTTTTCCCAATGCCCTTAATCCAACTTCCAATTCTTCTTTACAGGAAAGAAAAAATTTGTACAATGCTTGAGCTGCTTTTTGCTTGTTAAACTTCCCAGCGAGCCTAACGGCCTGTTAATTAACGTCCCTTCCTGCGCTCTCATGTTGGTTTCCACAATAACCTGCTGACCTACCCTGTTGGAAGCGGAAATAAATTCCCAGAGGTTTTCGTCATAGGAATCAGTCATGATCGTCCTAATAGATGAATCAGCTATAGTATTAACAAGCTTTCTCCCTGTCCATTTTGCCCCGTAATAGCCAAAAAACGCCCCCGCAGCAGTAGTCAATAAAATTTTTCCCCGGCTTGAAATAAAATTCATATGCACCACATCCTGTTGTCTTTTCTCCTGTTGAATAAGAACGCAGATATACAGAGTTCTTATATCGGATAAAAAGTTAGCTATCGAATAAACTGCCCAGAATGTAATCGCTTTTATACCGGTTAGATTTTTTGATCCTTGCAGCGTTTATCTCATCATTTTTCTTGTGCGGGAACAAAACCAATGATCACCGGTAAATTTGAACCACCCGGCGGCATAAAAGTCCATTCCACTTGGTCGCCGCTGTTAAAATGGCCAAGAATCAAAGCCCGGGAGAAAGTTGGACACTGTAATAATGGCAGTATACCCTGGAGAACAGCCACTCCTCCGCTGAAACTGTCTCCTCCGACAGGAACCAGAAAAACTGTTCCCGGCTGGGTAAACTCAGCATGCAACCGATAATTGGTGCCATAATTACCTAATAAAGTAGTCTTTAGCCCGGACGATTCATCTTTACCTTCCAAGACCGGGTCGGAAAACCCGTCGCCGATCATAAAACCGGAAACCTGACCGCCAAAAGTTACTTGGAAAAATTGATTCCCGCCAGGAAAAGTACCTCGGTCATGGCGTCCGTCGGAAGGAAGGACAGTCCCCCTAGCCTTTTGAGGTATATCGTTAAAATCTTCTGCGGGAAGCATGACAAAACTGAACTCCAGTTCATAGTCTGTATAGAGATCCATGATGCCATGCAACAATTCTCCGCTTAAGTAACCGACACTGTCCGGGTTAAGAATGATGCTATCTTTCGCCGGTAATTGCAAAATTTGCACGGGAGATTCTTTTTCCTGTCGGAGGTAATCCAAATCTCAGGGGAACCATCGTCCGCCCCTGAATAATTCTTGCCGGGACATCCAGTGAAATATTTTCGTTGCCCCGCCGGGCCAAATTACTACCTACCTGCAATCTTAAGTCTATCAGGCAAAAGCGGGCGACCACCATTTTTACCTGAGGTTTCCATTGAACCTTTCCGCCCATGGCCTCAAAGACAGCACGAAAGGGGACCAACACCCGCCCCCTTTCGATCCTAGGTTCGGTATCAAAAATAATTTCCTCACCGGCAAAGTATACTTGTATCTTGCCTGTCCTGTCTTCCGCTTGAGCTATCCCTGCTGAAACGGTGAGAATCAGCAACATCGCCAAAAAAAGAATTCTGTTAATAAACTTCCACCTATGATGCATCAAAACTGTCACTTCCTAATGTAATTAATTCTATCACTTCAAAAATTCCAACACTCCTCTTAGGTGAATTAGACGCTTTTTACCCTGCTGGTGTTCCGGTTAATAATATCCAATTATTGTCCTTATACCCCTCTTAGGAAAGATTTTATCTCATCTTTTTCGCCCAGAAAAATAGAGGGGCTCCTTTACCGGAACCCCTCTGGGTAAATTGTTATTTTAGAACATTAATAGTCAATCTACACTAATTTGAAGAACGACAGAGCCACAAACTGTGATTTCAACCTCAAGTTCATCATCATCTTCATATTCGTCCAACAAATCATCTAAATCAGCATCATCATCGTCAATTTCGATTTCAGCATCTTCAATGTTAAATGTATATTCCCGCCCGGTCTTTGTCTCAATCGTAATAGTATCATCGTCTTCATCTAAATCTACGATCGTGCCTTTATATTCTTTTATGATAGCCTTAATGGTAACTGCCTCTTCTTCGTCATCTTCAGCTTCAATTACCACCTGAAATCCTTCTTGTAAATCATCCCAATCAGGATCATCAATATCTTCTATTTCAATTTCGGTATCTTTAGTGATTTCAAAGGAGTACGTATCCTTGCCCTTTTCGATCTCGATCTCATCACTATCTATATCCGTTATTTCTCCTTTAAATTCTTTAAGCTCCACTTCTTCTTCATCAGGCTCTACAGTTCTAATGATATAAACCTCACCGTCTGCATTAAATGCTAATTTTACGAGGTAGCCTTCCTCCAGGTCTTTAAGGGAAATTCTGTCTTCATCGTCTTCGCCCTCGAGATAAACCTTTACTCGATCAGCTAATTCAAATTCCCGTTCTGTCCCATTTCTTTCGATGATAATCATATCATCTTCTACGTCTACAAAAATTCCGTTTACTTTTCTTAACCCTATGTAACCCTCTTTATCATCATCCACCCGGCCTAAAAGTACTGCCATCTCGGCCCGGGTAATAGGTTTGTTGGGCAAAAAACAGTTCCCGGGAGTACCTTTCATGATGCCGGATTTAACCATCAACCGGACTACACCAATTAAATCCGAAGGAATATCATCAACATCTTTAAAATTGAGAGCTTCCATGGTAGCATCTTCGTCTAATTCTAGGGCTCGGGTAATCATTGCCGCGACAAAAATCCTTTTGGCCCCTTGATTTGGCAAAAATGATCTTAAATCCTGGTCGGTTAAAATTCCCTCTTCATAAGCAATTTTAACTGCATCCCGTGCCCAAACAGGAATTTGTTTGGCATGCTTAAATTTACTAAGATCTACATCATCAACATCCGCTGTTAGCCCCAGATCGTTAACCAGCATCACAACAGCTTCTGCTTTTGTGACAACATTACTGGGTCTAAAACAGCCGTCAGGATAACCTTTGATCGTACCTTTGGAATACATTTTCAAAATAAATTGTTCCGCCCAGTGCCCTTTAAAAACATCCTTAAATTTAAATTTCTCGTATTTCTGGACTTGTACTTTTACTTTTGCCTGGACACCTTTCCCCACACCATGAGGAGCGGCAAATGCCGGTACAGCAATGACCGTGATAAAGGCTACAGTCAGCAGCAATGTTAATACTTTCTTCATCCAGTTTCACACTCCCTGTTCAAGTTTTCATAAATATTATTCGAGGGAAAGAAAATTTTTCCGGGGGTTGATTAACAATATTAGCCGTGATCAAAGACTGTCCGGAACCTGTTTAAGTATCTGTGTTCCTTGTTTTGCGGTAAAAAATGACAATGAAATCGTCCATCCGTTCGCTTTGCATTATAACGTCCTCTTCCTTAAGATTATATACATGTCTTTCGACTATTTTTTCCAATCTCTGCCGCTCTCTTTCCAGGCTTCCTATTAATATTTCTTTTTTAGCGCAAGTTTTCATTACCATACTTCCCTATTTATTCTCGCAACTGGCATTATAACATGACGGTTGCTGAAAAGATGTCGATTTTGGAGGAACAATTATTATATATTTTATAAGCTATAATAAAGTTGATTCGGTAAAAAATTGCGGCTAAAACCCGTGCTCCGGGAGGATAAATCAAAAAGCGGGCTATCACTTCCCGCTCTTTCCTGAAAAAAAACTATGTAAAATGCTTTTTCTTTCTTCAATCTTGTATTCGACGACCCGCTCAATTTCTATCCCTTTTTCTTTTGCCACCTGTTCTATTATCTCTTGATCCCTTACCTCCGCCTGCAAAGCAATACCGCAAGAGGAGCTAATGGATCGGGGAACTGGAATCAGCTTGCCGGGTATGCCGTTATCCTGACAAACCGATTCCAGTTTTATTGCAAAGTGAGATGAGTAAAAAGTCAATATCAGACAAACTCTTTCCCCCATACTAAGCCTCAATTTCCAAGGCGTAGTAGTCTTCTTCCTTTATTACTTCCATTTTTAAATTTTTGGATGTAACCAATCGGGTGATATTTTCCCGTGCAGTATCACTGTCCACAAGAACACGCAACTTTTCTCCCGGAATTATGTTCTTCAGTTCTTGCTGTGTTCGAATCACCGGTTCAGGACAGGACATGCCACACACATCAATTTCTCTCATTTGATAAATTCTCCTTCCGTCCTTCTTGAGCAATGATACTTACAGCTTCCACCACTTGCTCAATGTCAGATTCAGTATTGAAATAACCGATGGATAATCTAATTGCCCCATAAGGAAATGTACCAATCGTCTCATGAGCCAGGGGAGCACAGTGTATTCCGGGGCGAGTCAATATGCCAAACTGTTCATCCAAGACTGCGGCCACCTCCGCCCCATCCAGTCCGGAAATATTAAAGGATATTACCCCTGAACCCAGTTCCGAAATTTTAGGTCCATAAACCAAGACTCCTTCAATTTCTCTTAGCCCCGCCACAAGGCTCTTTGTTAACGAAAGTTCTTTTGCTCTAATACTATCTAACCCTACCCGTTTGATAAAACGAACTCCTGCCGCCAATCCTGCCAAACCAAAAGCATTAACAGTACCTGCTTCCAACCTGTCCGGCATAAATTCCGGCTGATACTGGATATCGGAACGACTACCAGTGCCTCCTACCCGCAAAGGCCGAACTTCTACCCCAGGTTTTACATATAAGCCACCGGTTCCTTGTGGACCAAACAGCCCTTTGTGCCCGGTAAAAGCAAGCAGAGAGATATGATATTCTTGGACATCGATTGGAAAAATACCGGCACTCTGGGCAGCATCCACCATGAACAAAACACCCCGGTCCCGGCACAATCTGCCAATATCTTTGATCGGTTGGACCGTTCCGGTGAGATTGGAGACATGGTTAACAACTACAAGACGGGTATCTTGTTTAATCACCTTAGCAATAGCTTCTAATGATACAAAACCTTCCGCCGAGCAATTCACAACGGTGAGACTGCCCCCATTGCGTTCAAAATCCCGCAGAGGTCGTATCACAGAATTATGCTCCATACTGGTGGTTATCACATGATCGCCCGGATTCAAAACGCCCTTAAGAGCAATGTTAATGGCATCTGTAGCGTTAAGGGCAAATACGATTTGCTCAGTACGTTCTGCGTGAAACAATTCCGCCAGTTCTTCCCGGGCATCCAAAACCGCCCGCCCGGCAGCAATAGAAAGCCTGTGCCCGGACCGACCCGGGTTACCCCCAGAATAAAACCAATGTTTCTCCAGCGCTTCCCAGACTTCTCGTGGCTTTGGATAACTGGTTGCGGCATTATCAAGGTAGATCATTTCTTAACTCCTTGCCGCCGCTTTTTTATCCGTGCTTGAAAAAGCACAAGCAGCTCTGCTCTGAAGAATTCCGATCACAATAAGTAAAATAATAGAAGCAATGACCACATACTTACCGGCCGGGCCAACTCCTTTGGCGCTGGCAGCAATCCCAAAATTATGGGCAAGAGCGGCTCCCACAATAAAACCGATAATCGTTGCTGCAGAATCTATATTACCCTGTCCTGCCAAAACTGTCTGGCGTAATGGACAACCGCCTAAAAAAGTAGAACCTAATCCGACGACATAGAGGCCAAGGAAATTCCAGAGATGCTCGGTATGGGCAATGGGCTGTTCGTTAAAGCCCAAATTAAATTTATGAAAGATCAGATTCATAATTATTGCAGCTGCCAAAACCCCTGCAAACCCTGAAACTAAATGAAAATCTCTCATTAAGAGGACGTCCCGAATACCTCCGGCTATACAAAGGCGGGTACGCTGGCTGATAATGCCTACCAACAGTCCTGCAGCAAGAGAAATTAAAAACGGCGCATGCTGGGAACCAGGCCCCTCCTTGCTGGCAATAAATAATGTCGTAAAAAATGCCAATGCTGCCAGTATCAGAAAAATAAACGGTAACACCAAGCCGGACGTAGTTGTTTGATTATATGCACGTCCCAAGGTGAATCCTTTTTTCAAAAAATAAATTCCTGTCAATATCCCGCACCCGAAACCGGCAAAAGCAACCAAGGCGTTTAGATCACCGGCACCTAAACGTAAGATCATCCGTAAGGGACAGCCCAAAAAGACCAGCGCGCCAAACATCACCACAACTCCCAGGAAAAAGCGCAAAACCGTTGCCGATCCTCCCTGGGGTTTAAATTCTCCTGCAAATAAACTGATTAAAAAAGCACCTAGTAAAATCCCCAAAATTTCCGGACGCATATACTGAACTACTGAAGCCTGGTGCAGACCTAAAGCCCCGGCTGCATCCCGGTAGAAACAAGCAATACATACCCCCATATTGGCCGGGTTCCCCAAAAGAACAAGTAAAACTCCCAGGAACCCTACAATAAGACCCGAAACAATGATACCGGTCCTCGTGGCAAAAAACTTCATAAATCACACCGCCCCCATTGGAAATATTTCTTTAATCCAGTTAAATTTTATATCCGGCGGTGTTTTACGTCCAATCAATTGTTTTTATGAATAACTCGGTCATGATAAAATTTAGTTATTACCACCTCGTTAAAGCTCTATTAATTATAAAAAAGCCCGGCTGTCCCTGAAGACCTCCATGGCTCTCTTTGTTAAACCATATTAACAACTTTGCTTTATTCCTTTTTTGCCCTTTGAAGGCAGTCCGAACAGTAACCGTAAAGTTCCATCCTGTGTTCGGTAATGGTAAACCCTTCCCTTTCACCTACCGTTTTCGCAAAACTTGACAAAGGACATTCATCTATTTTAACCACCTTACGACAGTTCAAACAAATTAAATTATGGCAATGACAATCACTTAACAGTTGAAATTGGGCCTTATCATCATGAAATCCTTCTCTGGTAATCAATCCTGCCGCAAAGAGCTTTTTTAAATTTCGATAAACTGTAGTTAAGCTGGTATTCTCTTTTCTTTCACGGACCAAAAGAAAAATCTCTTCTGCCGTTAGCGGCTTATCGCTCGCAGACAGTACTTCCAAAATCGCCCGTCTTTGTTTCGTCATTTTCTGGCCTTGGGCTTGTAATTTGCTTGAGAGCTTTTTTACCCTGTCCACATGATTCCACTCCTTTTAGGCCGCACTGCACCATACCGATGTTTTAATCTTCAGCCCCAAATACGCTTCTGCACGATAGTTCCCATATAACAAAGGGCCATGAGCAGAACAATTGTCGCGCCGGTAGCCGTATCCCAATAATAAGAAAGGATCAGTCCTGCAATCCCACAAGCGACGGCAATTAATACCGACACCAGATTATACATACGCATGTTCGTCGCCATATTCCGTGCTGCAGCTGCCGGTAAAACCAGCAGGGAATTAATAATGAGAATACCTACCCATTGTATACAAACAGTAACGATCACAGCCAGGCACACAGCAAAAGATATTTCGACGAAGCGAACATTGATCCCCCGGCTCCGGGCGAGAGAAGGATGAACGCTGACCAGCATCAACCGGTTAAAACCGGTAAACCAAAACACAAGAAATGCCGCCGCCACCAAAATAACTAAACCGATCTCACCTGGTGTAATACTTAACAGGTCACCAATCAAATAACTTGAATATTTGCTAAACCCTCCCCCGCGGGAAAGAACGACAACCCCTAAAGCAACAGCCGTAGCAGCAAAAACTCCAATTACTGTATCTGCGGAAGAACGGGTCATTTCTTTTACGTTGCATACGGTGAATGCCATAAAAACAGCAAATGCTGTCATCGCTCCCAACGGATTGTGCAGACCAAGAATCACTCCCAGAGCAATTCCTGTCAAAGCAGAGTGTCCGATGGTGTCTGAAAAAAAGGCCATGTGGTTATTAACCACCATTGTGCCCATCATGCCAAAAAGCGGTGTCACCAAAAGCACCGCCAAGAGAGCATTTTGCATAAAAGTATGCTGCGCCCAAGAAAAAGGCAGCAACCAGCTTATTAACCCACTCCAAGTTTCCATTACATGCTTCCTTCCTCAATATATGAAGGTCTCATTTCTTGATCCATCAGTTTAGGAAGAACCCGACCAAAAATACATTTGACCTTTTCATCCTCCATTACCTGTTTCGGGGTACCTACACACTGCACACACTTATTTAGTAAAATCATCCGATCAGCGTACCGGCTGACTAATTCCAGATCATGAGAAACCAAGATCACAGATAAGTCATAATCTGATCTCAACCGAGAAACAGTCCGGTAAAACATTTGCCTGCCGTTAAAATCGACGCCTGATACCGGTTCATCCAAGAGAAGTAATTCCGGGATGGGTTCCATTGCCAGTGCCAAGAGGATCCTCTGGATCTCACCACCGGACAATTCTCCCAACCGTCTGTCAATCAAATGTTCTGCCTGCACTCTACGTAAGCTTTCAGAGATTTTCCCCCTCATCTTTTTCCTTCCGGCCAGCCAAACAGGCATGATCCGCTGGCTGGCAATAAATAAATCACAAACGCTGACCGGTGAACCAAAATCAAAATCCCATCGTTGAGGGACATAGCCAATGGTCGGTACGGCTTTTCTCCGTCCCAAAGAATTCTGAAAGCTCACCCTCCCCCGATAAGGGATTTCGCCAATCAGTGCTTTCAGTAAAGTACTTTTTCCGGCGCCGTTGGGCCCGATCAATGCTACCAATTCGCCACAGTGAATGTGCAAGTTTATTCCATCCAAGATAACCGACTTACCCCTGGTTACTTGAAGGTTTTCAATTTTTGTGCAACATTTCCCGCAGGAAAAACCTTTTTCTTGCAAAGGATATTTGGGACATGCAACCGCCATTAGTGTAAAGCCTCCCGCAGTGTTTCCATATTTTTCTCCATAATTCTTATGTAGCTGTCAAGATCCATCGGTCCTGTTACCACCGGGTCCAATGAATACACCGTTGCCCCTGTTTCCCTGGCGATAGCTTCAGCAGTTTTTGCAGGGTACTGAGGCTCGGCAAAGATAGTTTTTACTCCTGTCCTTTTAATAGTGTTGATACAGTCGGCAAATTCCCCAGCACTTAGTTCCGACCCGGAATCCTTTTCAATTACAGCAACAATATTCAGATCAAATTCCTGAGCGAAATAAGGAAAGGCATCATGAAAAGCTACGATATCCCGCCGGCTGATATCGTCCAAATACTCATGCATTTTTTGCCTTAGGGCATCAAGTTTGCTTAGATAAAGATCTGCATTTTCCTGGTATCTCTTAGCATGGTCAGGATCCAATTCCTTAAGTTGATTTCTAATATTTTTTACTTGATCAATAGCATAACTAACACTTACCCAAAGATGGGGATTCGGTTCTCCGGTATGCTCATCATCTTTAATTAATTCCAGGCCTTGGCTTGCTTCAATCAGCTTCAACTCCGGGCACCCGTCTATAACCTTATCGAGAAAACTTTCCATTCCCGCCCCGTTAATAACCATGAAATCAGCATCTGTTAAACATTTCAGGTCTTTTGGTGTGAATTGATAATCATGGAGACACCCGGTAATAGGTTCCGTCATATTAACAACTTCTACCCCGGAAATATCTTTTGCAATATTAGCCGCCATCAAATACATAGGATAAAATGAAGTAACAATCTTAATATTCCCGCTTTCTTGAGAGAGGGAAAGCTGCTGGGCTACATCCGTATCCGTATCCTTTCCTCCACACCCTGCTAAACTAAATATTAAAAAAACCATTACTAATAAAATAATACTCTTTTTTACACGCACAGGCATTCTCACCCCATTTTTTAATTAATGCCATTTATTATTCCCAACATATTTCCAATTATTCCTAAGTATGCTAAATGAAAATGATTTTCATTTTCATTTGCATTTATTCTTATTATATTACTTTGTCGAAAAAAAATGCAAGTTACCAAAAAAATTTTATGAAGAATACTTGATTTTTGCCTAGTTTTTGACGCAGGCGCACCAGAATTCTAGCATTGTGCACTGCTTAGAAATTCCAGTCCTTTACTTAGTTGCACTTAGTATCAACATATTTTTCAACTTATAATTTTTGGTATAAAAAACTCCGGGACAAATCCCGGAGAAGTATGCAAAATAAATTTTAATAAATACCTTAACAACCTTGCTGCTCAACCAATCTTATGAATAAAACAAAAATAATCCACCACGGTAAACAACAAAACAGACGATCCAGGCAAGGGCAAAAGTATATCCAACTAAAAACAGAGGCCAGCGCCAAGTTCCTGTTTCCTGATGGAAGACAGCAACCGTGGAGATACAGGGAATATAAATCAAGACAAACAACATAAAAACATACGAGGTAAGAGGAGTGAGACCGGATTGTTCCCTTACTCTTTGGGTAAGACCGTTTGTTGACCCATCTTGAGCAGAAGAAAGGTCAGTATTGTCTTGGATACTGTAGAGAGTGCCCATGGTGCTGACGACAACCTCCTTTGCTGCCAAGCCGGATAGCAGTACCACACCTGATTTCCAGTCCAAGCCAAGGGGAGTAAGCACCGGTTCCAGAGCATGTCCAATATCACCGGCAATACTTTTCTCAGGGGCAGCCGGATAATACTGGATTAAGCCTTTATTTCCTGAGAAAGAAAATGAAAAGAAAAACCAAATAATAATGGAAGCAAGTAAAATTACCGTCCCTGCTTTTTTTAAATACATTTTTGCTCGATTTATCATTTGAATAAGTACGCTCTTCATTACAGGAAGTCGGTAAGGAGGCAGTTCCATAATAAAGGGTTCAGAAGGACCTTTAACCACACTGCTTCTTAATACCTTAGCCATAATCACCGCTAAAATCATTCCTGCCACATAAATAGAAAATACGACACTACCCGCAATGTCTGTTTCAAAAAAAGCAGCAGCTAATAAAGTATATACTGGAAGACGCGCCCCGCAACTCATGAGAGGAACCACCAACATCGTCACAATTCGATCCCGGGGATTTTCTAAAATCCTCGTTGCCATTAAAGCAGGAATTGAACAACCAAATCCCAGAAGCATCGGGATAAATGACTTCCCGTGCAAACCTGCTTTAGTCATCATTCTGTCCATGATAAAGGCCGCCCGCGCCATATATCCGGTAGACTCTAAAAGAGCTATTCCCAAAAAAAGCAAGAGTATGTTGGGGAGAAAGGTGATCACCCCGCCTACCCCACCAATAATTCCGTCCACAAGGATTGATCTAAACAATCCTTCAGGCAGGAAAGTAATAAGCAATGTGCTTAAAGAAGAAAATCCCCATTCTATGGCATTGGTAAAAGGACCCCCCAGAGAAAATATCAGCCGAAAAAGTATCCACATAATGACAAAAAAAATGGGTAAACCAAAATATTTATTTAGAATAATTTTATCAATTTTTTCGGTGACAGTAATTCTCTTCCATTTATTCTCAGAGACAACTCCTTTAAATATTTTACGGGCAGCTGAATACCGTTGATTGATGATCACTGCTTCCGGATCCTTACCCAAAAGACGAAACACCTCTCGGAAACCTTTTTGTACCGCTTCCTCTAACTTACCATCCTGTATCAACGTATTTATTTCTGCTTTCACCGCCCGGTCGCTTTCTAATAACTTAACGGCAAGCCAACGCAAAAGAAATGATTCTTTTATTCTCCAATCATATTGAACATCTAAATTCTCTGAAATCATCAGCGTAACGGTATTTATCGCTTTTTCAATTTCCGCTCCGTAAAAAATATGATTAAATTCGCTGTTTCCCTCTGCCGCCCTAATAACCGCCTGCAAAAGACCGGGAAAGCCATCTCCTTTGGTCCCTACCACAGGAACCGCAGGGAAATGAAGGCACTGAGACAATTTAGTGCAATCAACAGTAAGACCTATTTCCCGGGCCGCATCAACCATATTTAAGGCTAAAACCATGGGAATACCCAGTTCCTTTAATTGGACAGTAAGGTTTAAACCCCTTTCTAAACTGGTAGCGTCTACCACATTGATGACAACATCTATTTTTTCTTTCAGCAAAACATTGCGGGCAACTACTTCATCAGGTGAATAGGCTGTCAAACCATATATCCCCGGTAAGTCAATCAACTTTAATCGGTATTCCTGAAATTCTACTTCTCCAATTTTTTGTTCAACCGTTACCCCCGGGTAATTTCCCACATGATAACGGCTCCCTGTCAGCTTGTTAAAAAGAGTGGTTTTCCCGCAATTGGGATTTCCCGCGAGAGCAATTGTCAGTTCTCTTCTTTGCATGCTACTTCAACCATCCCCGCTTCTTCTTTTCTGAGGGTAAGAAAATAACCCTGCATTCTAATTTCTACCGGATCACCTAAAGGAGCATATCGTTCAACCTGTACCCGAGATCCCGGTACTAAACCCATTTCCAAGAGCCGCCTGCGCAATATTCCATCCCCGCGAACATCAATGACGATTCCTTTTTGACCAGGGCTTAATTGTTTTAATGTCAAACTTGACAATATTCTCACTCCTCTCTCAACAATAATGTTAGATTAACCTAACTCTTTTTCAAAAAATTCCCCTATTTTTTTTACTTAACTTTCCTGAAGTCTTTTTTCCATAAATTGCACCAACCTAGCCACAGTATCACTACTCACGGCATGCTCCATCAAACAAGCATCCTTTTCCGCTAATGCGGGAGAAACACCAAGGACATTAATCAAAAATTGCTTTAGGACAAGGTGACGATGTCTTACCTCTGTTGCCATTTTTTCGCCCTCAGCAGTTAAAAACACCGGACCATATTTTTCATGCCTTAAAAGCCCCTGTGCTGCCAGTGCTTTTACCCCTTCGGTAACACTGGGTTTGGTAATTCCCAGTAGTTGGGCTAAATCAGAAATTCTCACTGCTTCATCCTGTTCAGTCAGAATTAAAATAGCCTCTAAATAATCTTGCAAGGTATTGGAAAGGGGCAAAGTCAAAAGTTTCACCACCAAAAGTGTTAGGACATCCTAACTTTTAAACTAAATATATCACTTGTATTTTATCCTGTCAATGACCTGGATACAAAATCATCTTATTTTCTTTACTGTTATTTTATTTAAAAAACTTTATCTAAATTACTTCAAATCATAAAATTTTGCGAAATATTATTATGAATTTTCTTTTTGATTGGGAATCGGATAAAAACCGTTGTGCCGCTTTTTCCTGTACGAATATCAATCCGCGCATTATGCCGGGCGGCAATGCTAAAACAAACTGCAATGCCTAAACCAAGATGAGCATCTTTTGTCGTTTGAAACGGACTGCCGAGATAAGCCAGAATATGGTCCGGCATACCTTCCCCTTGGTCGGAGGCGGCAAAAACAATGGCATTGTTTTCGGCAAAAATTTGCACATCCAGTCTGCCTCCCAACGGCATTGCTTCTATGCCGTTGTAAACCAGATTAAGCATCAACTGCCTAATCTCTCTCTCATCTAAAGAAAGGTCGCTCACATTGCGGAATTTCTTTTTAAGGACAATACCTGCCGCTTTAGCGGCAGTATTGATGTTTTCTTCAATACTGTTCCAAATGATTTCTAAATTCGTTGTTCTTAGATCAAGGTGTTTTTCCGGAGACAAAAAAAGACAGTGCTGAATTATTTTATCAGCGTTATCAATATCCTTAATAATTATTTCAAAGGTTTCTTTATAAGGGCTAAATTCTCTATAATTTTTAAAAAGTTGTAAATAACCCCGAACAGTAGTTATCGGATTTCTGATTTCATGTCCAAATGCAGTTGCCAAATATCCTACTTGCTGCCTTGCCCATGACGATTTTATTCCTTGACGGTCGGATATGTAAATACTGTTTCCTTCTCCGGAAACCAAATAAATTACAAACGCCACAAAAAGAAAAAATACTGCCCGAATAAGCGGCGCCGACAAAATGCATCCAGCCACTAAGAAATTAGAGTAAATATGGAGCATGCCTAAAACTGCAGCTATTAAAAGGGAAAGGGAGCCAAACCATAATCCGGCAAGAATAATTGGCAGATAAAAAAAATGTG
Organism: Desulfitobacteriaceae bacterium; assembly: GCA_028709045.1. Lineage (GTDB taxonomy): Bacteria > Bacillota > Dehalobacteriia > Dehalobacteriales > Dehalobacteriaceae > JAQVXR01. Next base: position 26,026 of record JAQVXR010000005.1, read on the forward strand.
TATACAATAAATCAGTCTTATTTTCCATATTAATCTTAAATATTAAAAATAAGCTTACGAGCATTAACGTAACAATCAAATATTTTTTTATTTCCTTTTGCTTATTTTCTAATTGAAAAATATATTCCTGATCCACAATTTTTCCCTCCACCATTATAATTCCGTCAATATAATTCTACAGACTATTCGGTAATTCCTCCCAAATTTACATTATATTCAAAAAACTCTGGAATATTTTCCAGAGTTTTTCATCTAAACTTATTAGATATTTGAGATTTATATTGGTTGAAGACTGCATGTGACATCCGTCTTTTCTCCATCAAAACATTGAAGTGAAGAATCTTTTGGTTCCATCTGCCCTCTAAAAGAGACTTTTCCTTTTCATCTGAACAACAGTCAATAAGTTTTTTCAGAGAGATTATTTCTTTTCTTATTTCCATTTCTTCCGGAATAATATGGGCATTCTTTAAAATTTTATATGTCATACGCAGTTCTTCCGGAATATTGGAAAGATCCTCGATTTCTACCGACTTTCCTTCATATGCAAGATTATTTAATTCACCCTTTGACATTGCTTCCTGAATTTTTTGTTCCGCCATCATCGCGATAATATCCATGCCAACCACCCCAAATTCTTTGCAGGTTCCCTCCCCCCGCCTCTATAATTATTTTACTTCAATAACCCCTTTTTTTGAAGCATCAATATGACCGCAAAAGATGTTTTTCGGACTACTGAAAAAGTCAAATTTTATTGTGAACAACCCTGTTGTCATCCTGAGCGTTAGCGAAGGATCTTTGTTTTTTAAGAGTTTAAAGATCCGCTGGGCTGCATTCAGAGTGACAAAAGTAGAACTTTTTAAGTGGTCACACTTTATAAAGCTGTTCCCATTAAATTTGCAGCTTGTAATCAACCATTGTTTAGCTTTTGAAAGCACCACCAGGAATAGATCATGGAAAATACCGCTGTTCCAATAACCAACACAATAAAGAGGACTCCTCCGATATTGGCATTAACAAGAAGTGCAACTATTCCGACCAATCCCGAACCAACCCAGAGTCTTCCGGCGAGACGATGTGTCTTTCTCCATACTTCTTCACTGGCCAACGTCCATGGGGTCCGAATCCCAATAAAATAGTTGTGCCGAACTGTAGCAAGATAATTTCCGATGACAATAAAAAGAATTGCTATCCCAATAGGAACCACAATATTAATTTTTATTGGATAACCTTTGGCCGCAAGCAAAATAACGATATACAGCCCATAAAACAACAGCGTAAACGCATATTTAAACATGGTAAAAGCCTTGGTAAATTTCGCATAGTTTTCTTTCCGGGGATCAATAAAAGGCAACACCTCAAACAGGATAAAACAACCTAAAATCATCAGGGGTAATCCAAATGCTCCCCAAAACCTGGATGAATAACCATCTATTTCCCCCTGAAAGTTCCAGTGGCTGGGTACGCGCTGGGGCAGGTCAGAGTAAACATACCACCCAATAACAAAAGTTGAAGCGATTATTAACAATAAAGGAAAATCTTTCTTGATCTGCTGCCAAAATTTCATCTTTTGAATCCTCCTTCTTCCTTTCCGGGCTTGGTAATTTCCAAAAACCAACCTATTACTTCCTGAAAGACGGTAGCATTTAATGAATAAATGATATTTTGCCCCTGTCTTTCATCTAAAATAAGTTCTGCCTGCTTTAAGATATTCAAATGGTGAGAAATTGATGGCTTGGATAAGCTAAAATGGTCGGCAATTTCTCCAGCGCTGAGGTCACTATTTTTAAGCAGCTTGATAATCTGCCTCCGCGTTTTATCCGACAGTGCCTTAAACATATTATTGAGAGTCATCGGTGCACTTCCTTTCAAGCATTTAGATATTTATATAATTTTCTAAATATCTAAACTAATTATAGCACCTTTACTTCACTGATGCAATATCTTACCTGTTTGTTAAAAAGTGCTATTCTCTATGAAGGATATTTAAGTTTACAATTCCTTGCCCGAAGCCGTGGAGCGTAAAATTTAAATACCTTTTCTCAACAGTCTGAGGGCGCCGTAACGGCGCCCTTTGCAAAACAAAATTATATCTCTACAAACTGTTTTTAAGAATATCAACTTTGTCCAACCGTTCCCAAGGCAAATCCAAATCAAGCCGTCCAAAATGCCCGTAGGCTGCTACCTGCCGGAAAATAGGCCGCCGCAGGTCAAGTGTTTTAATAATTGCAGCGGGACGAAGATCAAAATGCTTATTAACCAATTGCGCCAACTTTTCTTCACTGATTTTCCCTGTGCCAAAGGTATCGATCATAATTGAAACCGGACGAGCCACACCAATGGCATAAGCTAGTTGAATCTCACAGCGATCCGCCAAACCGGCGGCAACAATATTTTTAGCAACATAACGGGCTGCATACGCAGCAGACCTGTCAACCTTTGTGGGATCCTTGCCGGAAAAAGCTCCGCCGCCATGCCGGGCAAACCCACCATAAGTATCAACAATAATTTTCCGTCCGGTCAACCCCGCATCACCTTGGGGACCCCCCACTACAAACCTGCCTGTGGGATTGACATAGTAGCGAGTTTTATCATCTAATAGGTTTGAGGGAATCACCGGCTTAATAACTTTTTCCAATATCTCTTTACGAATATTCGTCAAACTTACATCCGCTCTATGCTGAGTAGATATAACGACGGTATCTACTCTCACCGGTACATCATTCTCATATTCAACTGTTACTTGGGACTTGCCGTCCGGACGCAGAAAATTCAGTTCCCTGTTTTTTCTTGCTTCCGCCAAACGCCTAGTTAATTTGTGTGCCAAGCTAATGGGCAACGGCATATATTCGGGCGTTTCATTAGTTGCATAGCCAAACATCATTCCCTGGTCACCGGCACCGATTGCTTCGACAGATGCGTCAGCATCTTCTCCTGTTTTAGCCTCCAGTGCCTTATTCACACCAAGAGCAATATCTGGTGACTGTTCATCAATAGAAGTAAGCACGGCACAAGTATCTGCATCAAAGCCAAATTTAGCCCGAGTATAACCGATGTCTCTAATCGTTTCCCTAACTATTCTCGGAATATCTACATAACACTTAGTAGTTATTTCTCCTGCCACCAGAACCAGTCCTGTCGTGACAATTGTTTCACAGGCAACACGAGCATTGGGGTCATCACTGATAATTGCATCCAACACCGCATCGGAAATTTGGTCGGCTATTTTATCGGGATGCCCTTCTGTTACTGATTCAGAAGTAAAAAGTTGCCTCAATAATATCACATCCTTATGATTTATTTGTATCTGCAAGCAGCCTGATCTGATCCAGAATGGCATGGGCAGTATCATATTTTGTCATTTGCGGTAGTTCTTTTAATTCCCCATACCGGTTAAGGATAGTTACTTTGTTCGTTACTCCCCCAAAACCGGCCCCTTCTTCCGATACATTGTTGGCCACAATCATATCCAAATTTTTTCTTTCCATTTTATTTTGGGCAAATTCAATCAGATTACCTGTTTCTGCAGCAAAACCCACGAGAAGCTGGTGATCTTTTTTCCGACCCAGTTCCCACAATATATCCGGGTTTCTCTCCAGAGTAAGACTCATCTCTCCATCAGCCTTTTTAATTTTTTCCGCTGATGTTTGTTTGGGTCGATAATCTGCCACGGCTGCTGCTTTAATTACAATATCTACCTGCTCATATTTATCTGAAACTGCTCGAAACATTTCCCGGGCGGAGACCACTCTCTCGACAATAACCCCTTCTGGGTCAGCTAAATTGGTAGGGCCGGATACTAAAAATACTTCCGCTCCTCTTTCTTTTGCTGCCCTGGCAATCTCATAACCCATCTTTCCCGTACTATGGTTAGTCAGGTATCTTACCGGATCAATCGCTTCCCGTGTCGGGCCGGCAGTTACCAAAACCTTTTTCCCAAAGAAATCCTTGGGTTTTTCCAATAATGAGATAAGTGCCTGTTCAATGCAATCGATATCCGCCAGACGGCCTTTTCCTTCTGTTCCACAAGCCAGCCTCCCGACACCGGGGTCAACCAGGCGGTATCCCAGCTCTTCTAATTTTTTAATGTTACTCTGGACAACCGGGTTCTCCCACATATGGACATTCATCGCCGGTGCTAAAACAACCGGACACTGAGCTGCCATAACAGTGGTAGACAACATATCATCAGCCAGCCCATTGGCTATTTTGCCAATGATATTAGCGGTAGCCGGAACAACAACAAACGCATCAGCTTTTTCCGCCAGAGAAACATGCTGTACGTTCCACAAAGGTGATGGATCAAACATATCGGTAATTACCGGGTTGCCGGACAAGGTACGAAATGTTAATGGTGTAATAAATTTTTGGGCAGAGGCCGTCATGATTACATGTACCTCATAACCTTTTTTAGTGAGCCGGCTGACAAGTTCCGCCACTTTATAAGCAGCGATGCCACCGGTTATTCCCACTGCTATTACTTTCCTCCGGAGCATAATCTCCCCTCCTCCGGCTATTTTATGCCACTTTTAGTCCGTTCCCAGCCCACATTGTCATCAACAATTTCTTTTAATGCAATAGAGACAGGATTAGCTATTTTCAGTTCTTCCTGATCTGGCTGGTTTTCCGTGAGCGTTCGCGCTCTCTTGGCACTTACTACTACCAATGTGTATTTAGAATCCACCTTTTTCATCAATTCATCAAGGGACGGTTTAATCAATAATACTCCTCCTCCTATTTAACAACATATCCTGATTACGAGACAGTCGGCATTTTTCCGCTTTGATAATGGCTGTCACTTTGTCGGCCGCTTGTTCCACCCGGTCATTTACCACCACGTAATGGTAATTATTGATAGCAGCCAACTCTTCATCTACACAGGATAGGCGTTTTTTGATGGTTTCAGGGGAGTCCGCCGCCCTGCCTAATATCCGTTTCCTTAATTCTTCTTTGGACGGAGGTAAAAGAAAAATAAAGACTCCTTCTGGATATGATTCTTTCACCTTGCAGGCCCCCTGGATGTCAATTTCCAAGAGAACATCCTTCCCCTGAACAAGCTGTTCTTCCACCACAGCTTTTGGTGTGCCGTAAAAATTACCGTATACTTCAGCCCATTCCAAGAACTCATTTCTATCTATCTTATTGATAAACTCGTCTTTGGAAAGGAAATAATAATTTACGCCATTTTGCTCCTGCGCTCTCGCCTCTCTGGTTGTGGCTGAAATAGAAAAATTGATACCCGGATTCATAGACTTTAAAAAAGAGCATACTGTTCCCTTTCCGACCCCGGACGGTCCGGACAAGACTACCAGCAGCCCTTTATTCGCCAATGACAACACTTTAATCCTCCGATTCTTCTGCCTGATGATTTATGTCTTCTTTGGTATCCAGCCGGTGCGCTACAGTTTCCGGTTGCACCGCTGATAAAATAATATGATCGCTGTCCGAAATAATCACAGCTCTGGTTCGACGCCCATATGTAGCATCAATCAACATACCACGATCCCTTGCTTCTTGAATAATCCGTTTTATGGGTGCTGATTCCGGGCTGACAATCGCAATTATCCGATTGGCGGAAACAATATTACCGAAACCAATGTTAATCAGCTTAATCCCCAATTTATTCTCCCCCTAAACTAGCTCAATTTATCCAATAAATCAACTTTTTGCCTGCTGCCCAGTCCCTGGACCCGGCGGGACTCATCAATTCCGATTTCGTCCATAATTTTTTTGGCGGTAATCTTGCCAATCTGGGGAAGAGACTCCAGTAAATATTTTACCCGCATGCGGGCTATCACTTCGTTATTCAAATCGTTAATAACTTCCTCCAGTCTGATTTCCCCACTCTTCAGCTTCTTGCGCATCTTCATCCGCTTACTGCGCATTTCCTGAGCTTTTGCCAGTGCATTGTTTCGTTCATCAACAGATAGTTGAGGAACCGGCATTTAACCCACCCCCAAAATATTTATTCAAGATTTTGAACTTGCTCCCGCACTTTTTCCAGTTCGCTTTTCACCTCAACGACTAGACGGCCGATGGCTAAGTCATTGGCCTTTGAGCCAATGGTGTTTATCTCTCGATTCATTTCCTGTCCTAAAAAGTCCAGCTTCCGCCCAACAGCATCATCATGACTTAATATATGACTCATCTGTTCTAAATGGCTGTTTAAACGCACCAGTTCTTCAGTAATAGAAGCCCGGTCGGCAAAAAATGCGACTTCATTGGCCAGCCTGCTTTCGTCAATCTGTACTTCCCCCAAAAGTTCCTGTATCCGCTGGCTAAGTTTTTCTTGGTACTCGCTAACCACCAAAGGACTTCGTTCTGCAATGGAATCAACATAAGCAGCAATGGTTTCTCTGCGTTTTAATAAATCTTTTGCCAGTTTTTCACCTTCCGATGCCCTCATACCAATTAAGTCATCCATGGCACATATTAAAGCCTCATTAATTACAGACCAAACTGCCTCCAAATCATCCTCTTCGTTTTCCAAAGATAATAGTCCTGGAAGGGAGGCCATTTGCACAAGGTCAAATTTTTCGGGAATCCCCCAGGTATCGGCTAATTGCCTCAGAGCATTATAATACGCCAGCCCCAGTTCTTTGTCAACCTTTACCAGGCGTTTTTTCTCTCCATTTTCTTCGAGAGAAATAAAAATATCCACCCGCCCTCGAGTCACCTTTTCCTGGACTAAACTCTTAATCTTTTCCTCTAGAGGCAAAAGTTGTTTCGGCATACGGACCACGATCTCTAAAAACCGATGATTAACGGATTTGGCTTCCACAGTAATGCGATGACTGTCGGAAGCTGCTTCCCCACGTCCGTATCCGGTCATACTCTTTACCACAATATGTCATTCCTTTCATTTTGCCATTCGGCTTCCTGCTACCCTACAATTGGTATCTTTTTCTAAGGATAGTATTTACATAAACTTCTTATTTCTACTCCCTTGTTTAAAATCCTTTATTCCTGTATAAAGAAACTTGGCTTGCGCCAAGTCTCAGACGCAGGCGCGCCAGAATTTCTAGTATTGTACTTTTTACAATGCGTAGAAATCCCAGTCCTTTAGGGGAAGCCTTAGTTGCCCTGCTTCCCATGGCCTTTTAAACCTTGTGGACGTCCCCTCTCAGCCTATGATATACTACCGTTGAAACGGAGGGAACCCTATGCCTTTTGATGGTTTTGTTTTAGCTGCGGTAACTGCTGAATTAAAGGATAAAATCGTGTCCGGGCGCATCATAAAAATCTACCAGCCCCAACCAAACTTGATTATCTTGCGTATCCGCAAAGAAAAAGACAATCTCCAGCTTTTAATTTCCGCTCATCCGGTGACCGGAAGAATTTATTTAAGCCAAATAACAAGAGAAAATCCCATCCAAGCCCCACTCTTTTGTATGGTGCTACGCAAACATCTGGAAGGAGGACGAATCACCGGCATTGAACAAGATAGTCTGGAACGGGTGTTGAAAATCCGAGTAGAAGCCATAGATGAAATCGGGGACAGGTCTGAGAAATTTTTAATTGTTGAAATCATGGGTAAGCACAGCAATATTATTCTCGTTAATCCTAAACAAAACGAAATTCTGGATGGAATCAGACGTTTCACCCATTTGGTTTCCCGACACCGGGAAGTGCTACCGGGGCGTCCTTACCTTTCTCCTCCTGCTCAGAATAAAGAGAATCCCCTGGAAATAGATGAAGATAGTTTTCGCAGCCGACTCTTGAACATACCTTTATCAACTAAGCTTTCCAACGCACTGGTTAAAAATTTTTCCGGCTTCTCCCCACTGTTAGCCCGGGAAGTAATAGCAAGAACTCAATTACCGGAAAACACGACGATCGACTCCATGGGCGACTATGACTTTATCAGATGCTGGCAAGCTTTCCAGGAAATTATTGATGGGGTAAAAAGCGGCTTTTATCAACCTACAGTGGCAGGTAATGAAAGGGAGCTTTGGGACTTCTCCTGCATTTCTCTTTTTCAATATGATCCTTCTCACCTGCAAAAGTTTTCCACTATGTCTCAGGCATTGGATTATTTCTATAGTCAGCGGGAACAGCAAGAACTGTTTTCTTCCCGTCAGCGGGAGTTAGAAAAAGTCGTCAAACAGGAAATAAATCGGCTGGCTAAAAAACTTGCTTTGCAGGAAGACAAGAAGGCGGAGACAGATAATGGCGAAACATTTCGGGTTTATGGAGAATTGATTACCGCCTACATGTATCTCCTGAAAAAAGGAATGCATAAAGCCGAGCTTGAGAATTTTGACCAAGCAGGAACCAAGCTGGAAGTACCTTTGGATCCTCGCCTTACACCGGTGGAAAATGCCCAAGTCTATTTTAAAAAATATAACAAAGCCAAAACAGCCAAAGTATTAGTGGAAGAACAGATTAAAAAAGGCCGGAGTGAAATGGCCTATCTGGAGTCAGTGCTATCTTCTTTGGAGCAAGCGGTTGATTTGGCTGATTTAAATGAAGTCCGCACAGAGCTTGCGGAAACCGGCTATCTGAAAGCAAAAAACCAACCCCGAAAGAAATCGGCGGAACCTGTTTCCCCGCCCCTTTCTTTTGTTTCACCGGATGGTTACACTATCCTGGTAGGCAAAAACAACAAGCAAAACGACCGGCTCACCCTGAAGACTGCAGGTAAAGACGATATGTGGCTTCATACCAAAAACATTCCCGGAAGCCATGTAATCATCAGAAAAAAACCGGGTACAGATATCCCCTATACCACAATTGAAACGGCCGCCAAGCTTGCCGCTTTCTACAGCAAGGCTCGGTATTCTTCTCAGGTTCCGGTGGACTACACTCCGGTCCGCCAGGTAAAAAAACCGGCCGGGGCAAAACCGGGCATGGTGATTTACTTTGAACAAAAAACCATTTATGTTACCCCGGATGCCATTCCGCCAAAACCTTTGAGTTAGCGAGCATCACTGTCGGTTGGCTTTATCCATGCCCATGATGGGTATCTATCTTCTATTAAAATGGTTTAAGATATATTCTTTGATATCATATATACGGGGTTTGTTAAGATCTTGATCGGAACCGGAAATAATCAATGGCACCAGGGAATCTACCCGGTGGATAGAGCCATGGCTGCCGCCGTTGGGATGAACCGGTGCAGCTTCACTTAAAAATTCGCATCCTGGAACAGCCGAAAGCAGAATACGCATACCGACACGACAATCCAAAGCCTGCTTGATCCTGGTGAGAGCATCAGGGAAATCATCTGAATTGAAAATTCCATCTTTTATCTCACCGTTAAGAGCCGATATATCACCTTCAATGTTCCAGGCTGCACCCCAATTATCACGGATATCTTCTCCCGAAGAAAATGAAAGCATTCTTTCACTGCCACCCTGCCGAACAAAGTACCTGCCGTTTTCCTGCCACATAATCAATTCAATTCTCTTATCCGGTAAAAGGCTGGCAATAACTTGATCCCGGACGGTTTTACTGTCATTTAAAATTTCTACAGCAGCCATGCGCTCATTGCAGCAAACTACTATTTCCTTTCCTGTTTCCGCCCGATCCCTCAGTCCCATCCGAGGAAAATCACTTAAAATATGGTCGAGATTGATCAGGGCTTCTTTTCTCGTTCCGATATCACTTTGGGCATGGTCTCCGCATAACATAATAACATTTTCCTCTATCGCTTGAGACCAGTTGGAAAAACAGTTCAGAACTTTTTGCAGATGCCTGTCTACCCGAATTAAGCTCTTTTTATATCCCGAGGTATTATGTACATGGATGTAATGATCAGTATCGGGAAAATAAACAAGGGAGAAATCTGCCTGCCGGCCGTTTTCTAGATCCCACTTTAACGCTTCACCGACAAACGTATCATTCACCCCTAATTTCCGAAAGGGGCTTTTCCAAAACCACGGTATTTTTGCCCCTCTTTTTGTCAACTTCCCCAGAATTAACTGATCAGGTCCAAATAATTTACGGGAAGATAACTGAAACAAAGAAGATAGCTTTAAAGACAGGGGAATTTCCACTTCTTGTTCCTTGCTCCCCCGGTAAATAAAAAAATTATAGCAGGCAGAGGTGATTCCTTGCGCTGCCAACAGTTCATAAATGGTGCTTACTTTTTTCCCTAAATGAGTATCATTCAGCCGGTAAAGCAAGTTCTCCAGCACCTGACAGGGACCTAATTTCAAAATCGCCGTCAAAGTTGCCCCGTAGTTAATATGCTCTTTTCTTTCCCGATCATACCAGACAAATCCGGGTACCAAGTGCTCCCCCGGCCCGCACCCTGTCGCAATAGCGGCAGAAGCAGTTGGAGTCATGGTGGGAAAACTGGACACACAATCCCGGTGGTAAAAGCCGTTTTGGACTAAAAAATCAAAAGCAGGAACCAATCCCCGTCCCAAATATTTTTCCAAAGCAGCAGGCTGGAGAGAATCCACCACCGTGAGAATTAACTTCTTTTGCCTCATCCCTCACTCAATCCGCCTTTATTTGAAATGACCAAAACCACTGAACATAAAAATCCTCAGCGGTTTCATTAAAAAGGGCATTGCTGTATCCTAATCCATAAAAGAATTATATACTATATATTATACCACTTTTTTACTGAGGTACCAAAAACAATGGGCGGTTATTACTTTATTTTATCTTACGGCTGCCCGGTTTCATTGCAGGAATTCCCTCCCGGCACAGAGGGCAGTCTTCTTCCGTCCAACTAGGCACTTCCATATTTATTACCGCTTCCAGCTTGGCATCAAATTGAACTTTACCACCGCTTCTATCCACCAGCACACCAATTCCGGCAACCTTACCTCCTTGGGCAATAACCATCTCTGCCACTTCCCGCACCGATCCTCCGGTGGTAATGACATCTTCCACTATTAAAACTTTTGCCCCGGGCTCAATGCAAAAACCTCTGCGTAAAGTCATTACCCCATTTTCCCGCTCGGCAAACATATTCTTTACTCCTAAATGGCGGGATACTTCATAGGCAACCAAAATTCCTCCCATTGCCGGACCGATGACAATATCTACACCGTCATTTCGGAACCTGTCTGCAATTTCTTGGCAGAGAAGAGATGTAAACTCCGGGTACTGAAGAACTTGGGCACATTGGACATAGCGATTACTGTGCCGACCGGAAGTAAGGAGAAAGTGGCCTTCCAAAAGGGCCCCTGACTTCCGGAATAAATCTAAAGCCTGATCTTGACTAAGCATTTGCTGCCTCCTCCATTTCCTCAATAATTTTAGCTGCTGCTTCCCGGGGATTTTTATGAGCGGTAATTGGCCTCCCCACAACCAGATAATCTGCTCCCTGCTGAACAGCTTCCTTGGGAGTCATTACTCTCTTTTGATCGTTAGCTGCCGCCCAAAGAGGACGCACTCCCGGAGTGACAATCAAGAAATCCGAGCCACAGGCTTTGCGCAAAGGCAAAATTTCCCGGGGAGATGCCACAACCCCATCCAGACCGGCCTTTTGAGCCAGTTTCGCCCAAGCTGTTACCTGATCCTCAATGGAACGATCTATTCCCACTTCCCGTTCAAAAACATCCTGGCTGATACTGGTTAAAACAGTAACGCCGATGACCAGCGGCTTTTTTATCTCCAGTCTTTCTGCTGCCTCTTTGGCTGCCCCTGTTGCCCCATGCATCATTTCAAAGCCGCCGGAAGCATGAACATTGAACATAAAAACCTTCATACCTGTGATAACTTTTGCCGCCTGAGCAACGGTATTGGGAATATCATGAAATTTTAAGTCGACAAAAACCTTCCCCCCCAGTCCCTGAATCTCTTTGACGATCCCGGGACCTTCACTGTTAAAAAGCTGCATGCCAATTTTAAATGCACCTACACGACCGGTAAGCTGTTCCACCAAGCCAAGGGCTTCCTTTTGGCCTGCCACATCAAGGGCAACAATTAGTTTTTCCTTCACCGTGTTAACCCTCCTAAAGTTAAATTAGTTATGTAAAGTATTTCACTGTTTTCGGCATTTCCACGCCAATCCTACAATATCATTGACATCGTTAAACCCGTTTTCCACCAAGTAGTTTTCGATCCCCTCAATAACTTCTATCACTGTACGAGGATTGATAAAATTAGCCGTTCCAACCGCTACTGCACTAGCCCCGGCGAGCATTAATTCTACGGCATCCCGCCAGGAAGTGACTCCTCCCATTCCGATGATAGGTAAATCTACAGCCTGGCTTACCTGCCAAATCATGCGCACCGCAACCGGTTTAACCGCCGGGCCAGAGAGGCCTCCGAAAGTATTAGCCAACACCGGTTTCTTTTTCTCAATATCAATCGCCATACCTAAGAGGGTATTGATTAAGGAAAGAGCATCTGCACCGGCATCTTGAACGGCCTGGGCTACTGTTACGATATCGGTAACATTGGGAGATAGTTTGGCGATCACCGGTAAAGATGTATGTGCCTTTACGGTATGAATTACTTCCCCTGCCGCCCGACAGTCGGTGCCAAAAGCCAATCCTCCCTTTTTTACATTAGGGCAGGATATATTTACCTCCAGGGCAGAAACTCCGGATACCTTATCGAGACGTGCTGCAACCTCTCCATAATCCTCCACCGTATTTCCCGCAATATTGACGATAACCGGAACTTGATACCGGCGTAAAAAGGGCAGGGCATCCTTGATAAAAACATCTACTCCAGGGTTCTCTAATCCGATTGCATTAAGGATTCCGGCAGGTGTCTCCACCAACCTGGGGGGTGGGTTTCCCGCCCGGGGTTTTAAGGTAGTTCCTTTTACCGTAACAGCTCCCAGTTTGTTCAAATCAAGGTAGGGAGCATATTCCCTTCCAAATCCAAAGGTGCCTGACGCTGTAGTAACCGGGTTTTTCATCACCATCCCGGCAATATTCACCGACATATTAGGGTTCACGGTTCAATTTCACCTCCCCCATAGTAAATACGGGACCGTCTGTACAAACCTTCAGGTACTTTTTTTCATCTGTTCCTTCTTTTTCGCAGGCACAGCTTAAACAAGCCCCCACACCGCACCCCATATACTCTTCCAGGGATACTTGCCCGGGAATCTGCCTTTTGGCACAGCTTTTTTCAATCTCAGCTAGCATCGGTCCGGGACCGCAGG
>JAQVXR010000092.1:0-2841 GCA_028709045.1 Desulfitobacteriaceae bacterium
TTAAGAACCTTCTCATTCCCTGCCGTAACGATTTCAATGTGTTCGGGAAGTCCGTTGCGCACCGTAATAAACTTGGGCAAAAGATTTCCCTCAGCATCCAGCACCGGAAAATACCTTTGGTGCTCCCGCATGGGGGTAATCAGTACTTCCTTGGGAAGATCCAGATACTTTTCTTCAAACTTACCGCAAAGTGCAGTGGGATATTCTAAAAGATATGTCACCTCTTCCAGCAGTTCCTCATCCTTAACAACCCGACCACCGTTATCCTGAGCCACCTGCTCTATCCCAGCCCAGATAATCGCCTTTCTTTCATTCTGATCGGCAATGACATAGTTTTCTTTTAGTTTCGCCAGGTATTCCCCGGGATGGGCCAGTTCGATCGGTCCCTGACCTAAAAAACGGTGGCTCCGGGTGGTGCGGCCGGCTTTCTGATCATCCAATTCCAAAGGCAGCACCTTCGAACCGAATAAGGCAACCAGCCAACGAATAGGCCGGGCAAAACGCATATCCAGACTTCCCCAGCGCATCGGTTTGGGGAAATAAAGTTTATGAATGATATTAAGCAGAATAGGCGTCAGCACCGTTTCCGCAGGTTGTCCGATGCTTTTCTTTGTGGCAAAAACATAGGGGCCGGCGGGAGTATCTTTTACCACCAGTTCAGCCGGATCCACACCCTGGCCTCGGGCAAAACCTAAAGCCGCTTTGGTCGGTTTTCCTTCAGCGTCAAAAGCTGCCTTTTGGGAAGGTCCTTTTACTTCCATTTCCAGGTCCGTTTGTTTTTCTGCCAAACCTTCCACCAAAAGGGCTAAGCGACGGGGTGTTCCGTAGACATTTATTTTTGCATATTCCAGCCTAGCTTCATTAAGGCCGTTTTCCGCCAGTTCTCTCATCTGCTTTAATGCCGGGCTCATAAAACGGGCAGGAATTTCTTCCGTACCAATTTCAAATAACAGATCCTTTGCCATTACTTTACGCCTCCTTTATATCCATGGCATCTTTAGTATCCGAACCAGGCTTTGCTGCCGGGCGGGAATGAATAAGGGGCGGAAGTTCCATGGCACTTCGCTGTTTCGCATCCTTAATGAGCGGGAATCCCAGTTCTTCCCGCTGCTTGACATATCCTTGAGCGCAGAGGCGGGCCAAAGTACGTACTCGGGCAATGTAGCTCTGCCGCTCGGTAACACTGATTGCTCCCCGGGCATCCAGGAGATTAAAGGTATGGGAACATTTCAACACGTAATCATAGGCCGGTTGAACCAAACCTTTTTCGATTACCCGTTTGGTTTCCGCTTCATACATATCAAATGTTTTAAAAAGCATATCCGTATCTGCAACCTCAAAATTATAGTGGGAATAATCCACTTCCGTTTGGTGATGTACATCCCCGTAAGTAATGCCGTTGACCCATTCTATGTCATAAACGCTGTCTACTTTTTGAATAAACATTGCCAGTCGTTCAATTCCGTAAGTAATCTCACCGCTCACCGGACGGCAGTCCAAGCCGCCGAACTGTTGGAAGTAAGTAAACTGAGTAACTTCCATTCCATCCAGCCATACTTCCCAGCCCAAGCCCCAAGCACCCAGGTTGGCAGATTCCCAGTTGTCTTCCACCAGGCGAATATCATGTTCCGCCGGGTCGATGCCGATGGCGCGCAGGCTATCCATATATAGTTCCACAATATTGTCCGGAGACGGCTTTAAAATAACCTGGTATTGATAGTAGTGCTGCAGCCGGTTGGGATTTTCCCCATACCTTCCGTCTGTCGGACGCCGGGAGGGCTCCACATAAGCCACATTCCAAGGTTCCGGGCCAAGTGCGCGTAGCGCTGTAGCTGGATTCATTGTCCCCGCGCCCTTTTCCATATCATAAGGCTGTTGAATAATGCAGTTTTGCTCACCCCAAAACTTATTGAGAGCTAAGATTAGATCTTGAAAATTCATTTATCCCCCTCCAATTTCCCAATACATAAATTAAAAAACCTCCCGCTCCGCAGCTTGCTTGCTGCAGGGACGAGAGGTAACTTCCCGCGGTTCCACCCTGATTGACTAAAAGTCCATCTTTACATGGTTAACACCATTTTTTGATAACGGAGGATTCTCCGGTTCGGCTACTTACCATGTTCACCAAACGGCTCAGAAGTGCCTTCTTCAGCATTACCGGTTCCCACCATCCCGGCTCTCTGGCTGCGGACTCAAAATCCACAGAAAGCTGAATACTTATCTCCCTCATCGCACCTGTCATTTTCTCTTAACTTTAACAAAATTAACTTAAGATGTCAACGTCATTTTCACTGCTCGGGCTTACGCCTTCTTCATCAGAGGTTCTTTTTACTTCCAAGGAATACTTATTCATTAGGGCAGCTACAGACCCTAATGCACCTACCACAGCCCCGCCAGGAATGGCCAATGCCCCCACCAGGCCTAAAAGCCCGGCTGCTGCAGGTACTTCCGCCACCGGATTCCCGTCTTTCATAACGCGGATTTTAGCACCCTTAGTTTTTTCAACAACTTCTTTGACTTCGCCCCTCACGTCATCCCAAACATTCCTGCCATAAACACCTGTCCCCTCTTCCGGAGCACGTCCCCGTGTTTCCAGGTAGACAATGGCATCTATAACACTTCCCCCGTTTTTTTCCAAGGCATCTTTAGCCGTACTGTAACTAACATTTATTCGATCTCTGACTTCGTCTATTTTACTCAGCATATCATCCAATATATATCACCCCTTTAAGGGGATATTGCCCCGCTATCAGGATTTTTATTCTCCCCCTGCCTGCCCCAAAATATCCTCCAGCACCCGGCGGGACTTTAGTTTTCGCTCCAAATAATATTCCAAATAAC
>JAQVXR010000092.1:2941-9871 GCA_028709045.1 Desulfitobacteriaceae bacterium
ACACCGCCGCGCAACCTGCTTTTAGGTTTACGCACCCCTTTGGCGATAGCCGAAACCTTTCCCTGCTCTCTTGTGTACAGGGTGAGTATTTTATCTGCTTCACCATAGTCCCGAGCCCTTAATATCAAGGCTTCAACCGAATATATTTTTGACATAGAAATTCCTCTTATCTAGATTACATATGTTTATTATCATAGCCAAAATTTCTTAAAGCCACGTCTTTATTACGCCAGTCCTTTTTCACCTTTACCCAAAGCGTTAAAAATATTTTGCTTCCCAAAAGTTTTTCCGCGTCTATCCGGGCTAATCTCCCCACCTCTTTTAAAAGTTCGCCCTTTTTTCCGATGACAATACCCTTTTGAGAATCACGTTCCACATAAATAATGGCATCCACATCAACCAGGCCGTTTTCTCGGTCTTTCACCTCTGTCACTTCCACTGCCACAGAGTGGGGGATTTCATCTCTGGTGAGATGCAACACTTTTTCCCGGATAAATTCAGCGATCACAGCTCTTTCCGGCTGATCGGTAATCATATCCGGCGGATAATACTGGGGTCCCTCTGAGAGATATTGCTCCAAGGTTTTCAGAAGCTGGTCAATGTTGTCCTCTTTAAGAGCCGACACCGGAATTATCTCCTGGAAAGCATGCCTTCTTCTATACTCCTCAATTAAAGGAAGCAGTTTTTCTTTAGCCAAAAGATCTATTTTATTAATGACCAGGAAAACAGGCGTCCTTACTTTTTCCAACCTATTAAGAATGAACTCTTCTCCCCTGCCAAATTCAGCCGAGGCATCAACCATGTAAAGGATCACATCAACTTCTTTCAGTGTATCCACGGCTGCGCTGACCATCATTTCGCCCAGTTTGTGCTTAGGTTTATGGATTCCCGGAGTATCAATAAAAACGATTTGGACATCTTCCGTAGTATAAAAACCTTGGATCTTGTTCCGGGTGGTCTGAGGTTTATCAGACATAATAGCAATCTTCTGCCCGAGAACGCTGTTTAGAAGTGTTGATTTCCCTACATTAGGACGGCCAATAATCGTGACAAAACCAGATTTATATTCAGACATTATTTACCTCCACGCTCCGTTGACAGGTTCCGGCTGTTAAAATAAAGGGGCAAAAGTTCTGCCGCCGTACGCGTAATATACTCACCTTTATCATTTCCCATAATCACTTTCATATCCGGGTTGAATTCCACCATCACTTGCCGGCATGCACCGCAGGGGGACGTAAATTCTTCAGAACCGGATGAAACAGCTATTGCCATAAATTCTTGGTAACCGGCAGCCACTGCCGCAAATACTGCCGTCCGCTCCGCACAATTAGTAACACTGAATGCAGCGTTTTCTATATTGCAACCGGTAAATACCTTCCCTTCTTTTGTGAGAAGGGCTGCTCCCACCCTAAAGCATGAATAAGGAGCATGGGCCGCTTCCCTGGCTTTTTCCGCCGCAGCCAACAAGTTTTTTTCTTCTATAGTAGACATCGCTATCTCCTTTATTGACTGTTTTCTTGCCACAGCGTTGAATATTCATAAACAGTATTTTTAGGCTTTAAAAGAATCCAGGTCTGACCCGGGGCAAGCCTAAACTCTTCTCCCTTGTCATCTGTGAAATATGTACGTTTTGAAAAGGAATCCTTCTTCCACATTCCGTTAAATACTCTGCCCTGGGAAAAGAGAATGGCATTTCCTTTTCCCAACAAATCAATTTCCATCCGGCCTTCCTGATCAAACACCTTGGTGCCAACTTCCTGGATCAGGATATTTGCCGCCGAATACTGATCTCCTGTCTCACTGTCGAGCTGAGGTTTATTCCCTAAAAATCTATGATAGAGCCCGGAGGAGGCATCGTATTTATAAATTACATTTCTGTATGGATATTTTACCGTTACCTCATGGACCGGTTCATTCTCCTCAGGTTTTAGGGTATCGTCAAAATGAAATCCCTCAATATCTACCTGCCGGTCCCAGCCCTTCTTTTCGATCTCCGCCCAGATTTCTTTCGTGCCGGTATAAAGGTTATTGGGCGCTCTGCGGGATTTATCCCGCCAGAATCCGGGTGGATGAAACATTTCATTGATATGATCAATATCTTTTTCTTTAAAATATACTTGGGCTTGTGGACTCTCACCGCAGTGGATAAAAACCGCCTCCCATTCCCGGGCAATGTCCATTAGGTAAGGGCGGGCGCTGCGTACCGGGCCGATTTTTTCCGCCTCACCGTGAAAAAAGACAGCGAGAAAACGGGTTATTCCCCCCTCGGCAGGAATCTCATAAACAATATCCGCCTGATTGACTCCCGACTGAGGCCAAGCAGCAGGCATATTATCAATAACGATTGCCACCGGGCGAACAGGCAGTTCGTCTAAGGGAGCCCCGTCCAGCGGGCATCTGTACACCGGCGGTTTTTCCGGCTCAACATTTGACTCTGAAAAACCACTCTCGGAAACAGGCAGGCTTTTATCCCCACAGGCGCAAAGAAAAAAAGATATAAGTGCAATTCCCAATAGTACCTTAGGTAAAGCGGCTTTCCCCATCAATTTCCCTCTTCCATATTATCTTATGACCCGAGGTAACCCGGGCCTATATTCATTATATTCATTTTAGTGTAGAAAAATCTTTGGCCCAAAAATAATCAGGCCGACAAAAACAGCCCCTAAAGCGGTGATTAAAACGGCACCTGCCGCAGCATTTTTTGCCTTCTCCGCCAGCGGATGATATTCCAGAGTACACAAGTCTACCAGGTATTCCACAGCAGTGTTCATAATTTCGGCGGCCAGCACAGAAGAAATCGTGAAAATAATAACAACCCATTCAAGCTGTGATACCTGAAAATACCAAGCAGCGCCTAGGACTCCCAGGGCAAAAACCAAATCAATCCGGGCGTTTCTTTCGCTCCGAAAAACCTGGACAGCGCCGCGTAGGGCAAACCCAAGGCTCTCCCAAAAGCTTCGCGACTTTTTCATTTTCCTCACCCGGCCAACTTCCTTGACAAAATTATCTGGTCAAGCCTATCCTTTCTAAAATGCTTTCTTCTTTTTCCCGCATCACTGCTCTTTCCTCTTCCCCGCAGTGGTCAAAGCCCAAAAGGTGCAGCATCCCGTGGGCAGCAAGAAATCCAATTTCTCTTTCCAGGGAATGCCCGTATTCATTTGCCTGCCGTTGGGCGGTTTCTAAAGATATCACCACATCACCTAAAATGTTTTCATCTTCCAAAGATACAAACTCCGGGCCATCTTCCACTTCTTCTCTCGATGCAAAGGAAAGAACATCTGTAGATTGGTCTATTCCCCGGTAAGATGCGTTAAGCTCCCGGATCCCTTCATCATCTACTAAAAGAATGCTCACTTCCGGCTGAGAACTCAAATCAGCTTGACGCGCTGCCCCCGCCACTACTTTTTCCAGCAGTTTTTCCATTTCCGGGTTTACCGGTATCTTGCTCTGCTGATTCCTTATGAGAATTTCCATTTTTGGCCTTGCCCCTTTCCATCTCTTTAGGCACTTGGTTCGGGTACTCGATCCGGTGATGAAACATCCCGCTTAATACTCTAACAAAAGTCTGGGCGATTATATCAAGATCTTTAAAATTCAAGTCACACTCGCTTAACTGGCCGTCATCCAGCTTTTGGCGAATGATTTCCCGCACCTTGGCTTCGAGATGCCCTTTGGTTGGTTTTTCCAAAACATGCACAGCAGCCTGTACGCTGTCCGCCAATACAATGATTGCCGCTTCCCTGGTTTGAGGTTTTGGGCCTTGATAGCGAAAATCCGATTCTAAAACAGTTTCCGGTTTTTCCCCTTCCTCTTTTGCCTTGTGATAAAAGAAGGATACTAAACTCGTACCGTGATGCTGTTCAATAATGTCTATAATCGCCTTAGGGAAACGGTACTCTTTAAGCAGTTCCACCCCGTCTTTAACATGTGAAGTAATAATTAGGGTACTTAATGTCGGCGCAATCTTGTCATGAGGGTTGTCTGCCGGCAATTGATTTTCAATAAAATAGTATGGCCTTTTTACCTTTCCAATATCATGAAAATAGGAAGCCACCCGGACTAAAAGGTTATCGGCACCAATGGCATCGGCTGCTGCTTCCGCCAAATTTCCCACTAAGATACTATGATGATAAGTGCCTGGTGCTTCCAACATCAATTTCTTTAATAAGGGATGATTGGAATTTGAAAGCTCCAAAAGTTTTACGGAAGTAGTAATCCCAAAAGCGCTTTCCAAAAAAGGCAACGTACCGATAGTGAGAACGGAGGCCAGCACCCCGTTTACCATCCCCATAATCGCTCCCAAACCAATAACTGCCATCGGCTGGTTCCACATCAATCCCATGACAATAATTGCCGCCGTATTTACCAAAGCGATATAAATGCTGGCCCGCACCAGTTGGGCTCTTTGGCTCAGTCGGGAAACCTGGTAGACTCCCACCAAGCCGCCTACCAGCGCCACCGTGGCATAGGCCAACTGCCCGTTGGTAATAACCCCGGTAAAAAGAGCCAGTATCACTGTCCCAAAAAGGGCCAAAGGAGCATCAGTCAAAATGGCAAGGAGCATAGAGCATCCCGCCATTGGTATTAAGTAGCCAAGTTGGGCGGCATATTCCGGTCGGTCGGAAATTTGAATAACTGTGACAATTTTTGCAATGATCAATGAAACGTTTATCAAAAGTCCAAGAAGAACAATGCCTGATTCCTGCTTTAAAAAGGTCGGCTTATAGCCCTGTAAATACAAGAAAATCATAATATAGACCATGGCAACAAATCCAAATAGTCCAAGGAATGTTAAAAACGGGGTGGTCTTTCTCTGCAGCCCCATAAACTGCAAGGCTTCGATCTGCTCAAGGCTTACCACCGTTCCCTTTTCCACAATTTTTTCTCCAGGCTTTATGGTAATCTGCACCGGTTTCACCTGGGCTAGCTTTTCTTCCACTGCCTGGGCTGTGGTTACCGGGTCATATATTTTGTTGGGCTGCAGTTCCATTTGATCTATAACAACCTGCAGGAAATCTTTATAGGACTGTCTCAGATCCAGTGCTGCAACATCATTACTCATGTCTGTTTTGGTGCCTTCCAATTGTTCCTGGACAACACCGCTCTGCATTCTGGCTCTGATAATGCCTTTTAGTTCCGCTTCCAGCGATGAGAGAGTTTGTTCATCTGCATCGATCAAGGCTCCAAGAGATGCTTGGGTTAATTTTTCCGGCAGCAGGGTTTTCAGCTTTTCAATTCGAGCAGTTCTATCTTCCAGATTTTCATCATTTTTCGTATTCAAGATATTTTTGAAAAGACTGCTCGTCTCAGATTCCAGTTCAGTCAATATTCGAGGTTCGAGCCTAAAAACCTGCTCCACCTCTTGTGCTGCATGATTACGGGCTTCCTCTGTTTTAATCTCACTTGTATAAGTGAGATTCCCCCCATTGTAAAAAACATCTTTCTTTGCCACTTCTCCCGCCTTCATCTCCACCTGATCAGGCAGGAAATTTGTCGCCAATACACCAAAGCTCAATGCAAAAAAGAGCACCCACCAAAGAATGCGGCGAGCTGTAGTATTCTTAAAGAACCGTAAAGCTGGGAGCTGCACGTACTTCCATACCAGTTTACTCCATTTCATTTTTTTCACTCCTTTAGGAGTTACATCTCATTTTTCTCGTAAGCATTAATTATTTTTTGCACCAGTGGGTGACGTACCACATCAGCCTGAGTTAAATAACAAAACTCAATTCCCTCAATACCCATAAGTATTTTTTGTACCTGGATCAAGCCTGAGAATTGGCCTTGGGGCAGATCAACCTGGGTGATATCCCCTGTAATCACCGCCCGGGAGCCGAATCCGATCCGGGTAAGAAACATCTTCATCTGCTGTGGTGTCGTATTCTGTGCTTCATCCAAAATAATAAAGGCATCATCAAGGGTACGGCCCCTCATATAAGCAAGGGGTGCCACCTCAATAATGTTTCTCTCCATATATTTCTGTGCCTTGTCCATACCCAGGACATCATAAAGGCTGTCATAAATTGGCCTTAGGTAGGGGTTCACTTTATCCTGCAGGTCCCCGGGCAGAAAACCCAATTTTTCTCCTGCTTCCACCGCCGGACGAGCAAGAATCAACCTGTTAACTTCCTTATTTTTTAAAGCATGAATAGCCATGACAACAGCCAGGTAGGTTTTCCCCGTTCCCGCCGGGCCAATGCCAAAGACGATTCCGTTCTCTCGGATAGCCTGCACATACTGACGCTGTCCCAGGGTTCTTGGTTTAATCGGTTTTCCCCGGGGAGTGACATAAACGTTTTCTGTAAGCTTTTCCGCAATATTTTCCTTTTTCTCAGAAGTATTGAGGGCATAGTTAATTGATGATGTGGTAATCGTCACTCCTGCTCTAACCAGAGTAATCAAATGTTCGAAAACACGCCGTGCCTCTTCCACATCTTCTTTTGTACCGGTAATAATCACCGAGTCTCCCCGGGCAAGGATTTTGGCCTTGAGACTCCTTTCCATAAGTCGCAGATTCTCGTCCCGGTGACCAAGAAGATTAACGATCTGTCCATTACTACCGATATTTAATTTTAGCTCGGTTGTATCGGCCAATAAACAAATACCCCCTGACATATTTTTCTAGACAATTATCTTTCTCATTATAACCGGATTCGCATCATTACTCAATGGAAATAAATCTCCCGATTTCCTCTTCTGTTTCTAAAATAACATACGCCCGTTTTAACCCAGGAACTCCTTCTTCTACCGGCTTTAACTGTCTGCTAATAATTTTAGCCTGAGCCGGCACCTGTCGTCTAGCAGCCTGAAGAGCTACATTCACCGCTTTCTGCCAGGCCTCTTCCTCACTCCGCACGGTTTTATACACCTCTTGTTCCCAACAGGTTGTAGTTATTATTTCGACAGGAAGGCTAATATTCCTCCATA